>JBCDBM010000096.1:0-12807 GCA_039183665.1 Pseudomonadota bacterium
CGGCAAGGTGTCGACCACGGTCATTCCGGGCTCAATGCCGAAGAATTCTAGTGTCTCTTTGGGATGGCGATACTGATAACGCGCCTTGGCTTCGTCGGATTGCGCCTCGAGAACAGCGTCTAACGTCGAAACTTCCGCCACTTCGCTCTCTGGTTCCGGCGCTGCTTGTGGCGCTTCTGTTTCCTGGGCGCATGCTGTTAGTGCGATTGCCGCCGCTGCTGACAATAAGTACTTCATTTTTTCCGCCTCTGCTGGCCCGCTCCCGGGAGTCCTGATGAGTAACCGATCGCGGTCAAGATCGCATATTTCGTGGCGTCGGAAAACATCCTCAACGGGATTGCGGTTCTCTATTTTGTCGACCGTCACCGATACCGCTTCGCGGTGCGCTGGTCAGTTTCGTTCGCCGCTTCTTTCTTCGCGCCCGCATAGCCGGTGAGTGAATCAGAGACGAACGCGTTGCCTTGGCGTTCGCGCCCGAAGGTTGAGGCCGGGCCGTGGCCCGGCACAAATTGCATGTCTTCGCCCAGCGGCCAGAGTTTGTTCGTGATCGAATGAATGAGCGCTTGGTGATCGCTGCGGGGGAAGTCGGTCCTGCCAATCGACCCCGCAAAGAGAACATCACCTACAAAGGCTAGGCGCGCGTTTTCCTGGACGATCACCACATGGCCAGGCGTGTGTCCCGGTGTGTGCACAATGTCGAAGTTCATCCCTTCGAGTTCTAGCGTGTCCCCGTCGTCGAGCCAGCGGTCAGGCTTACAGTTCTCGCCCATGCCGGGATGGCCAACTTGCGCCCATTGGTCTTCAATCTGCGCCAACCAAAACGCGTCTTCTTCGTGGGGGCCGATAATCGGCGCGCCGGTTTCGCGTTTGATTGCTTCGGCGCCGCCTGCGTGATCAAGGTGACCATGGGTGAGCCAAATTTCTTTGATCTCCGCGTTGATTTCTTTTGCGGCGGCTAGGATTTTTTCCGGCTCACCACCGGGATCTACAACAACGGCCGCGCCGCTTGGCGCGCGAATGATCGAGCAATTCTGCTGAAAAGGCGTCACGGGGACGACATGCACATTAAAGGCGGGCGGCGCGGTCTGGGTTTGGCTCATAAAATCATCTTGAAGCGAAAACGCGCAGCTGCAAAGCGTTTATGCCGCGCGCGCCGCTTTTACCTGTTCAACGAACCGGCCAAAAATATAGAAGCTGTCTTCAGGGCCGGGGGAGGCTTCGGGGTGATATTGCACCGACATTGCCGGCGCATCAGTGAGCGCGATCCCGCAGTTTGAGCCGTCGAACAGGGATATGTGCGTTTCGCGGATATTCTCAGGCAGCGTGTCGCCATCCACGGTAAAGCCGTGATTCATGGAGACGATCTCGACCTTACCTGACGCGAGGTCATTGACAGGGAGGTTGGCGCCGTGATGGCCTTGGGCCATTTTCTTCGTGCGCGCGCCAGCGGCCAAGGCCAACATTTGATGGCCGAGGCAAATGCCGAAGAGCGGCGTGTTCGCGGCCAACAGGTCTTTGATGACGGGCGTTGCATATTCGCCGGTTGCCGCTGGATCGCCCGGCCCGTTGGACAACACCACGCCGTCCGGCGCCATCGCGAGAATGTCTGCGGCGCTGGTCTTTGCGGAGACGACAGAGACGCGGCATCCCTCGCTCGTCAGGCGACGTAAAATGTTCTGCTTAACGCCATAGTCGATCACGACGATATGAGGGGCGGTTTCGCGCTGTTCCCCCGCCAAGGCGCCAAAGCCTTCGTCCCACGCCCAGCCTGATTCGTTGCTATCGAACGCGGCGTCCGTCGTGACGTTGATCGCTAGATCTTCACCTTCTAGGCCGTCCCAGCTTTTGAGCTTGCTGCGCAAGTCATCGAGATCGAATTCGCCGCTGGCGTTATGCGCCACAACGCCCTTGGGCATGCCCGATTCGCGAATCAGGGATGTGAGCGCGCGCGTATCAACGCCGGCAATCCCGACAATGCCACGCCGCTCGAGCCATTGTGACAGATCCCCTTGCGAGCGGTAATTCGACGGGGCCGTCGCCATGTCGCGGATGATCGCGCCCGCCGCGGCCTTGGCCGATCTTTCCGTTGCGTTTTCAGTGTCTTCGTCATTGGCGCCCACATTCCCAATATGGGGGAACGTGAAGGTGATGATCTGGCCGGCATAAGATGGGTCGGTGAGGATTTCTTGATACCCTGTGATTGCGGTGTTGAAGCAAACTTCGCCTACCGCGGCGCCTTGTGCGCCCAAGCCTTGGCCATAAACCATTGTTCCATCTTCTAAAATCAGAACGGCGGTGGGCTTTGGCGAGGATCCTTGACTAATTTTCATGTGTAATTATGTCTCTTGCGCTTCTTTGCTGTGATCAACGGAGCGTTGAGACTAACGAGCTAAAGCAAGATCGTAGCCTGTACGCAAATTGGCCGGAAGCTATGCGAAGGCGGAAGCAGGGTCAATAAAGACCTGGCATCTGCCAGCGCGCTGAAAATGAAACTTTAGAAATTAAGCGGGTACGGACGGAATCGGGGGCAGCTTTAAGCGCCGCGGCCGCGCCCATCGGAGAAAAGACCATGATTAGAGAGCAAATCGACGACGCCCTGAAAACGGCGATGAAAGCGCGCGACGACAAACGGCGCGTGGCGACGTTGCGGCTCATCAATGCAGCGATCAAAGATCGTGACATTGCCGCCCGGTCCGAGGACAGATGCAACGGCGTTACCGACGAAGAAATTCTGGCGATCCTGACCAAGATGGTGCGCCAGCGTGAGGATAGCGCGAAAGCTTACGACGACGGTTGTCGGCCGGAGCTTGCGGAGCAAGAGCGCGACGAGATCGTGGTCATTCAGGAGTTCCTCCCGCGTCAGCTGACCGACGAAGAAATTCAGGCCGCGGTGAAGTCTGTCATCAAGGAACATGATGCGGCCGGCCTGAAAGACATGGGCCGGTGCATGGGCGCTTTAAAAGAGCGCTTCAACGGTTCGATGGATTTCAGCCGTGCAGGCGAGCTCATGAAGGCGTCGCTCAGCTAATTGGCTGCGCTGACCTCAGCGCATCTTCTTGCTGCTGACCTGGATGTTGCCGAAACGGAAAAGCGAGCTGGCCGGAATAGCTAGCCGGGATCTCTTGATCCACGCCATAGCGTTCCGGCTGGCGATGTTTTGGCATATAAGCCGTTCCGAATAGCGCATCGATCAGCGGCAACTGACCGGCGAAGTTTTTGTCGTGCGCCTCATCTTCATTGGCGTGATGCCAATGATGAAATTCCGGCGAGGCGAGGAGCCAGCGCAGCAGGCCAAAATTCACTTTCACATTCGAGTGGATGAGAAACGACTGCCACTCATATAGAAAAAGAAAGGCGATCATCGCGTCGCTGGAAAAACCCAAATAGAAGACCGGCGCGAGGGTCATCATCCGCGTTAAAATCTGATCGATGGGATGCACACGATGGGCCGCAAGCCAATCCATCTCTTCAATAGAATGATGGATGGAATGGATACGCCACAATAGCGGGTAGTGATGGAAGGCGCGGTGCATCGCATAAAAGCCCAAATCCGCGATGATCACAATCAAGACGAATTGGACGGGCAGCGGCAGAGCTTGAATATGATCGCGCCATGCGGTCGGCATCGTGGACTCACCGAGCGCCGCGGCAAGCACCACAAAGCCTGCGCCGCCAATACGGATAAGAAAGCCGGTGAACACCGCATGCATTAGGTCCACAGACCATAAGCGGCGCAATGTTCGTTGTGCGCGACGCCGCGGCAACAATCGCTCGAGCGGCGCAAAGACCGCGGCGATCATGAGAAATTTAACGATGTCGAAAACTTCCACTTTACGTCTCGTTCAACTGTGTGGTCGAAACGTTATTGAACACCAATTAGCTTAACTCTTCATTATGAGTTGTTACGCGAAATGCTAACGTTCCTGAGCCAACGCGGGCAGCCCTCACCATGACGAATATCCAACGACGCATGCTTGATCGCGCCGAACAAATCGCAGCGCTTATTGTTTATTGTTTCTTGGTGCAGCGCATTTGGCCGGACAATTTTCAGTTCGATGCCCTGGCGCCCATCATGCTGTTGATCTCAGAAGGCGCGGTTATTCTCTTTTTGCTCATCCGTCGCCCGACGGAAAATATCTCTACGCGGCCCATCGACTGGATGGCTGCGACCGCCGGAACATTTCTTGTGTTGATGGTCGGCAATGGCGGAGAACCAGTTGCCGGCGAATTTGCGGTCCTACTGATTTTCTACGGCATGGTCGTACATATATTTGCGAAATTCAGCCTACGGCGCAGTTTCGGATTGGTGGCGGCCAATCGCGGGGTGCGTCGAGGCGGGATGTACGCGTTTATTCGTCACCCCATGTATTCAGGCTATATGCTCACCCATGTGGGCTTCATGCTTTATGCGCCTTCGCTGTGGAACATGATCATTTATGGCGCGGTCTGGGGTTTGCTCATCGCGCGTATCATCTTCGAAGAGCGCGTGCTCATGGAAGACGAAACCTATCGCGACTACGCGACCAAGGTGCGGTTTCGCCTGGCGCCGTTTGTATACTGAATACGAAGCGCCGCCGTCGTCTAGTAAAACGCAAATGCGCGCGCTTCAATGCTCTCCCGGGGCGGCGCATCGTGTTCTTGCAGATCATCGGGAAATTCAAACGCCGTATGGGGCGTAAATCGCGCAACGCCGTCGCGTTTCGTGTCATACCCTTTGATCAAGACGACTTCATCTTTCGTCATCGCAGGAATATACCACCACCGCTGATCAGACGCGCGACGCAACGCTAATATTTCGCCGGTGCGATCTGTTTCTGGAAAATAGATTTTGGTTGCGACCAAATCCGCTCGTTTAACGCTTGAAGCATCGCAAAAGGCGAGCGGGGATCGCTTAACGACGTCGTTTAGCGGGCGCCAAACATTGATTTGCAGCATTCGGCGGCCTTCCATCTTGACAACTATTTCTTCGCCCAAGACTTCGCGGGCTCGGGTGCGTCCAGTTTCCTCCGTATAGTCATTATGGACGTGATAGGCGGGCTTCCGCGTACTCTCTGTCAGGCCACGCCGCACCGTGTGATCGAACACGAAAACGTCTTTGGTCCCTGTTATTTCGCGGATGATCGCTGCGACTTCATCATAATAAACGTTTGAAATAGCGCTTTCATCGTCGAAGGCGTTGAACGCCGTCGGTCGCTTCGCCCATTCAAATCCGTTCACGTCGAGCGCGAAGCGTCGCTCAGAATTTCGCGCATCTTCGATGTCGACGGTCGCAAGCGCATAGGCGTCATTGAAGATCTGCGGCTCCGCACCGCCGGAGTAGGTGACGCGCGGTTCTATGTCGGTGTCCCGTCGGATGCAGTTTATTGCGGCGCGGATCGGCCTAGTGGATAGCGTTGCCGCGGTTGAAACGTCGTCTCCTATGGTCAACCTCGATCTCTACCTTCGATCCCATTCGCACTGCGAATTAGGAATCGATATTCACCGTTCAAAACTGGCCAATAGCTCGCTATGCTGGCTGGGCTGCCGCGCGGCTGGCGGCCAGGTCTTTGCTCATACGCGCCACCATCTCTTCGCGGATCGGATAAAGCAAGAGCACCAGTCCATTTGCTAACGCAAGCGCGCCCGGCACGAAGCTGAAGATAACCTGTAAGCCAAACAGGGCTTCGGGGGTCTGCTCTTGATTGGCGACAAAGCCGATGAGGCTCAACATGGCGCCGGCGCCGGCGCCGCCGATCGTCATGCCCATTTTCTGCGCGAACATCGCCGCGGAAAACACCAGCGCCGTACTGCGCCGGCCAGACCGCCATTCGCCGTAGTCCGCGACATCCGCATACATCGACCATACAAGTGCGGGTGTCGGCCCGGCGAACACAGCGCCGATGCCATTCACGATCAGCATGAGGCCGAACGCCTCGGCCGGAATGAAGAAGAACGCCATGATTGTTAATGCGTTCAGAACCGTTAGACCAATGAGCGCATTGCGTTTGCCAAAGGCGTTAGCCAGTCGGCTCGTGAACAAAAGGCCAAAGATAAAGGCGAGCGAACCCGTCGTTAAAAACAAGGACGTTTTGTCCAGGAACAAGAAATACGCCGCCCCGTCGTCGCGCACGAAATATTTGAAAAAGTGGAACGTGACAGCAAAGCGAATGGCCGAGTTCGAAAGGGTCAGCACGCCTGCTGCGGCCATCACCAACCAAGCACGATTTTGCAACAACACTTCGAGATCGCGCCGGATGTTCGGTTTTTGAATCTTGGGGGGCGCCACGCGCTCGCGCGTGGTGAAGAATGTCACCAAGAATAGCGCCGTCGCCAGCGCCGCCAAAATCATGAAGGTCAACCGGAAGCCCACGGCCTCGTTAAAGTCTGGGGCGTCTTGACCGCCGCCGAAAAAGGACACCAATGGCCGCACAGCCATGCTGATAAGAAGGCCCGCGGAAAATGCGCCGATGAACCGATAGCTGCACAAGATTGTGCGCTGTTGTGTGTCTGAAGTCATCACGCCAATCAGGGCGGAATACGGAACATTGATCGCCGTATAGACCATCATCAACAGCAGGTAGGTGAGGGTGGCATAGGCGATCTTCATGGGATCGCTCAAGCTCGGCGCTGCAAAGGTAAGGAATGTAATTAGGCCGAAGGGAGCCGCCATCCACAGCAAATATGGCCGATATTTGCCGTATCGTGTTTGCGTTCGATCCGCGATCACGCCCATGATCGGATCGTTTGCAGTATCCCAAATGCGTACTGCGACGAAGATCAACGCGACGGTCGCTGGCGCGATGCCCATGACGTCCGTATAGAAATAAAGCAGTAAGATATTGACGCCCTGGAACACGATGTTCGAGGCCGTATCCCCAAGACCATAGCCGATCTTTTCGCCAAATGATGGTTTGGCTTCCGCTCCTTGCTGCAGCGTCTTTCCTCCCGTTTTCTTTGACACTAGGTCCGGCCGGCGGGCGAAGACAAGCCTCAGCGACATCTTGCTTATTGGTGAAACTCATCGATGGTGCACAGCGACACGCGCTGCCATGCGTCGATCCTGTTGAGCGCGCAGCGCACAAAGCCTCTCGCAACTGCGTTAAATCCTTGCGCCGTCCACCCAAGCCCCATCAAATTATTTGCGATAGCTAACTT
The DNA here is from genome assembly GCA_039183665.1 of Pseudomonadota bacterium. Lineage (GTDB taxonomy): Bacteria > Pseudomonadota > Alphaproteobacteria > Caulobacterales > Parvularculaceae > Hyphococcus. Next base: position 7,135 of record JBCDBM010000096.1, read on the forward strand.
GAAGGGCCTTCCATGAGCACGCTCCATCCGTTCGATCAAGCAATGACGCTTCACGCCGTCACAGCCAACGCATGGCGCGGCGAAACCTCTGACGGGTATATGCATGTTGTTGGTCCGTTCGGCGGTTTTATCGCGGGGGTCATGCTGCGCGCGATTATAAATGAACCCGCGCGGCGCGGCGATCCGGTTGCGTTGACTGTCAACTATTGCGGCGCGGTTGAAAAGGGGCCGTTTGAGATCGCGACAAAGCTGCAGCGCGGCGGGAAATATAACCAGCATTGGAGCATGACCCTCGTTCAAGCCGGAGATACGAAAGTATCCGCGACAGCGGTGTTCGCGATCCGCGATAACGTGTTTTCGCACCAGCCCGCGACAGCGCCCGTAGCGCCAGCGCCCGAGGCGGTTGCGGCTATCGCCAAGTTTGGGTTGAGCTGGTTGGATCGCTACGAATACCGTGAGATCGAGGGAAAGCTTGACGTCATGAGCGGGCCGCACGACCCCATAAAGCCAGCATCGTCGCTTTCTTGGATCAAAGACGAACCGGATCGACCCCTCGATTACGTGTCGTTGGCGTCTATTTCAGATTGCGCGTTGGGGCGCCTGGTGTTGGTGCGCGGGACGATGCCCATTTTTGGCACCGTTTCTCTCACCACCTATTTCCACGCGACAGCCACTGAAATCGCGGAGCTGGGGGTGCTTCCGGTGTTGGTATCCGCAGCAGCCAAGCGCTTCCACGCCAATTTCCACGATCACGACGTCCAGATCTGGGGCAAAGACGGCGCGTTGATCGCCTCCGGCTCGCAAATTGTGTGGTATAAGGAATAAGCACGCGGCTGTCGCGCGGGCAGCCGACAATAAAAACAACTGGCATAGGGAAATGATGACTATGGGTAGAACGGGGAGCGTATTGGCGGGGCTGGTCACCTTGTTTTTTTTAGTTGGCTGCGCACAAAACGATGCTGGATCAGAGGCCGCCGCCGCCCCGCCACCCGGATGGACGGTCGACTTTTTTGACGACTTCGACACCTTCGACCCGGAAAACTGGCAAGACCAACTTCTTTGGGTCAATGACGAAGACCAGTGTTATGTGCGCGATAATGAGCTCAACACGCGCGAGGTCAGCAACGGGACTTTAAAGTTGAGGGTGATTGACCTGGGCGAGAAACGCCCGTGCGACAATGTCGATAAATTCGGCAAGCAACACCCCGATACGCAGTATATTGCGGGGCGTATCGCCTCAAAGAACCGAAAAGAGTTTGTTCAAGGCAAATGGACCGCGCGATTGCGCGTTGAAGACAGCGGTCAACCGGGAATGTTTCCGGCCTGGTGGCTGCTTGGGGCGCTTAACAACGAGCCCCCGGTGGAAGAGTCTGATGAGACCGTTTGTTGGCCGATGACCGGGTCAGGTGAGATCGATATTTTTGAACATCATAGCGATGGCGGGCCCGACCACTATGCGGCGCGCGCTATTAAGAGTCTCGGCTATTGCGGTGGCGGCGATTGGCAGTCTCTCATGCTGGTGCAAGCGGCGCCGCTCAACGAGTATAACGACTACTCGGTTGAATGGAGTGGGGATGATTTAATGTTCCGCCTCAATGACGCAGAGGTATATCGCGGCATGGGGCTGGGGCCGGATTTCCCGGAGCCTTTGTTCGCCGTGCTGAATTTTGCGAAAATCAATCCGTCGCCCATGACCCGCAATTGGGTCATGGAAGTGGATTGGGTGAAGCATGAATATTGGCGAGAGTAGAAAAACTATGGACCGCAGATCCGCACTGAACATTGTCGCTGGCGGGCTGGTCGCTTCGTTTACGCCGTGGGGCGCATCCGCGGCCGGGCCTAACAATTTGCTGGGATACATCCGGACAAATTGGAGCCGCGATCCTTTTTCGCTGGGTTCGTATTCTTACGTCGCCAAAGGGGCAAAACGAAGCGATATTCGGCGCTTAGAAAAACCGATCGGGGATCGGATTTTTTTCGCTGGCGAGGCGGTGTTTCCTAATCGAAACAGCACCGTTCATGCGGCCCACGAGTCAGGTCTCCGAACGGCGCGCGAAGTTTTGAAACATGGTTATGGAAGCGTCGCCGTCATCGGCGCGGGAATGAGCGGCCTTACGGCCGCGAAAACGCTGTCTGACGACGGCCTCGACGTTACCGTTTTCGAAGCGCGTGATCGGATCGGCGGGCGCGTTTGGACAAATAAAGACCTTGGGCCCGCCCTTGATCTCGGCGCGAGCTGGATACATGGCATACGGAATAATCCGCTCATTCCCCTTTCCGATTCGGTGGGGCAAGCGAGAATCGAAACTGAAGACAGCTACATCATTCGCGGAAAAAACGGTCGGGTAATCTCTGACGCGAAAGCGCCGGACTGGCTCGATCAAGTCGCCGAGATTCAACACTCGGCAGGCGCTGATCTAGATCAGATAAACACGCGCGCTTACTGGTTCACAGACGACTATGGCGGTGTCGACGTCAAATTTCGAGACGGCTATTCTGATATCTTCGACGCGCTAAAAGGCGACTACGCAGTAGCGTTATCCTCTATCGTCGAACGTATTGTGTATTCCGATCGCGCAGCGTCGCTCATCGCGCGGGGCGGCGAGCTGAAAGACTTTGACGCGGTTGTCGTGACACTGCCGCTGGGCGTTCTCAAAAGCGGTTCAGTGGAATTTGATCCGCCCTTGCCCGATGAGAAACAACAGGCGATCGACAGGCTAGGAATGGGCACGCTCGATAAAGTCTATCTGCTTTTCGAGCGCGCCTTTTGGGATGATGATGCGACCTGGATCTTAACGCCGGAAAATGATCTACCGCCCGGCCACTTCAACCAATGGCTGAACCTGCATCGATATATCGACGCCCCCGTTATCATGGCGTTCAATGGCGGTACGCCGGCGCTTGCGTTGGCCGACGCATCCGATACGCAAATTGTGGAGCAAGCTGTGCAAACGCTTCGCCTTGCTTACGCTGAATAATAGCGCAAGACGATTGTCAGCGATCGGCCCGGCATGCGCCAGCAGACTATGTCGCCGCGGAACGTTTTGATACGATCAGAACACCCATCATTGCGAGCGCGCTAACGCAAACCGCCGCTGTTCGAATGGTGTGGTAAAAACCCCAATCATCAAATAGCGCCAATGCGGCCTCCGGTGCGAGCGTTCCAGAGCTTAGGGCTGGATTGAAGTTCCCGCCGTACAGACCGAAATTGAATCCCTGACAGATCAAAAGCGTTACCAACCCAATGCGCCATAGCCATCGGGGGGATCCTGCCTCACGGCGATGCAGAATATAGGCAGTGATTGTCGTTATGATGGAAAGCAAATGGATCAGGGCCATAAAAGAAAATCGCGCGAATGGTTCTGCGAACCACGCCTGGATTTCGGCGCCGGATAGCGTTTGCCAATAGGGAACCATGGCTAGCTCTATCAGCACGTATACGGCTGTAATCCATATAATGCACACAAATGATAAAGTGAATGAAATCTGTTTTAGTCCGTCGCTCATGGGCGTCTCTTCTCCTTACTACTTCGCTACGTTTTCATCCTAATGCTCTGTCCGAGTGCGGATTATCTTCAGTCTTAAACCCATGAGCGCGGCCACTACGATTTCGTCCGCTGCGCTATAAATCGCCTCTTGCGCCTTCACGCGAGCCCAGCCCAATCAGACGGTCTCCCAGGGAAGGCTTGCGCATCCATTGTGCTGCAGGGTGCGACCATGGGTGGGTCGGCCAATTCGCGACCATTGCTGAAACGCCCGGCCTTGCTATGGCGCGATCAGCATAGTCGGCCACGGCGTCGCGCCGCGGGTCAGATCGGTAGAGCCAGCTATAGCCAAGGAATTCCAACCGGAAAAAACTCGCCCCCCAAAAGACGTCCGCCATGGTATAGCGGTCGCCGAAAATCCACGGGCCGTTGGAGCTCTCAAGAGTCTTGGCAAAGGTCTCGATCAGATGTTCCGTTTCTTTAATGGCGGCCGCCATTTTTTCGGGCGAGCCAACAAAGGCGGTCCCCGCTTTTTCCTTCGCGATCTTTGCTTCATAGGCGGCGTCCAAGCGCGGGTCTTGGCCCTTCACTTTTTCCGCCTCTCGGAGCACTGCGGCCGCTTTTTTCTCGTGTTCTGACTTAAAGACCTTGCGGAAGATTATCGATCGTCCGTCTCTATACGGATTAGGACCATACAACAGAGCCACGTGGGGCGTGCGATCGACTGTGTCGAGTTCTGCGAGAACCTCTCCCTCGATGTCGCTCGGCAAGAGGTCCGCATTCCCTCCCATTGCGCGCGCCAGGTAAAGGCAGATCTGCAGCGAGTCCACGATAACGGTGTTTTGTCGGAGGTCGACAAGCGTCGGGACGACAAGGGCGTCAAAGCCCGATTCTTTCACGGAAGAACCGCCATCCCATCCGGTGGCTAATGAACTTGATTTTGCAACGTCGGATTCGAGGCGGAGGCGAACATATTCGGCTTTGTAGTTTTCGAATTTCGCCGGCTCTAGCTCCAATGATCGCCAAGTCAGGCCCAGTTCATGGATTACTGCGCGCACTTTGTATGAACATATGGAGAAGCCGAAATGATAGAGTTCTATGCTCGGTTCATCGCTTGACCGCTTGGCGTTGGGGCCAAAGACGCTGATGCGCCCAGAGGGCACGGTATTTTTGCGCGCGTTTCCGGCGAGGGTTTCGAAGTCTGCGTTGGTGGCTGTCGTCATCGGTGTTCTCTTTAGGGTTGGTGGCTTGAAGGTTGTCTTGGCGGGATGGGCGCTTTTGCTTTTCGATCGTTATGCACCCTGTTGTTCTGACGTCACTATACACGATCGTGAATAAGTTCAGTACCTGAATACTGCACATGGGGTGGGGCGCAATTTGGCGCAGGCCGGCAAAATGAGGCCTTTTCCACACTCTGTGCGGGCCTCTGCAAAACTAAAGGGCCGAAGCGCATCGATTCGCGGCGGCGAATCCCGATATAAATCTCGTTTGAAGTGCCCAGCGCGTTACGCTAATCGCGTTCGCTGACGCCGGAAGCGCCCCAATGCCCCGATTTACGCCTGATTTTTTGGATGAGCTAAAGGCGCGACTGCGTCCATCCGACGTTATTGGCCGCTCTGTGAAGCTCAAGAAACAAGGAAATGAGTGGGCGGGGCTATCGCCTTTCACCAACGAAAAGACGCCGTCCTTCTTTGTTAACGACCAAAAAGGCTTTTTCCACTGCTTTTCCTCAGGAAAGCATGGGGACATCATTTCGTTCCTGCAGGAAACGCAAAAACTCGCGTTCCATGAGGCTGTAGAGCGGTTGGCGGAAGATGCGGGGATGCCGCTGCCCGTTGAGAGTCCGCAAGAGCAGGCCCGTCAGGAACAAGCGCGGGGCCTCGCTGACGCTTGCGGAGCAGCTGCAAAGTTTTTTGCTGCGCAGTTGCACCGGTCGGCGGGACGCCACGCCCTTGATTACCTCTATGGGCGGGATGTGCGCGATGATCAGATCGAGGCTTTCGATATTGGCTATGCGCCAGGCGGGCGCGCAGAGCTAAAAGACCACCTGATCAATAAGGGCTTTTCGGAGCGCGTTTTGATTGAGGCGGGGCTTGTCATCAAGCCCGATGACGGCGGCGCCAGCTATGATCGGTTCCGCAATCGCGTCATGTTCCCGATCCTTGGGGGGCGAGACAGAGTCATTGCC
>JBCDBM010000097.1:0-12671 GCA_039183665.1 Pseudomonadota bacterium
CGCGCACCAGTTGATGCTGCGCGCGGGCATGATCCGCCAAGAGGGCGCCGGAATTTATGCATGGCTGCCGATTGGTATGCGGGTCCTCAAAAAGATTGAGCAGATCGTTCGCGAAGAACAGGACCGCGCCGGCGCGGTGGAAATGCTCATGCCGACAATTCAACAGGCGGAGCTTTGGCGAGAGAGCGGCCGCTACGACGCCTACGGTAAAGAAATGCTTCGAATCGAAGACCGCGGCGGGCGGGAAATGCTTTTCGGGCCAACGAATGAAGAAATGATCACGGAGATTTTCCGCGCCGGTGTGCGGTCCTACAAAGACCTCCCCAAAATTCTCTACCATATTCAATGGAAGTTTCGCGATGAGATCCGCCCGCGCTTTGGCGTTATGCGCGGCCGCGAGTTTTTGATGAAAGACGCTTATTCATTCGATATCGATAAAGAAGCGGCGCGGCGCAGCTACAACAAAATGTTCGTTGCCTATTTGCGGACCTTCGCGCGACTGGGGCTGAAATCGATACCCATGCGGGCAGATACAGGTCCCATCGGGGGCGATTTGAGTCACGAGTTCATCGTCCTTGCGGAAACAGGCGAAAGCGCAGTCTTTTGCGACAAAGGCTTGCTGGACCTGCCAACGCCCAAGCGCGATCTGGACTTCGAAGGCGATCTTCAGCCCATCATCGATCAGTTCACATCTTTATACGCGGCCACCGATGAGATTCACGATACGGGCGCGTTCGAGAAAGAAGTTGCTGAAACCAATCGTGTCAGTGCCCGCGGTATTGAGGTTGGCCATATCTTTTATTTCGGCGACAAATATTCAGCGCCCATGAAGGCTGTCGTCGCAACGGGCGAGGGGAGCGAGATCCCCGTCGAGATGGGTTCCTATGGCATCGGCGTATCGCGCCTTGTCGGCGCGATCATTGAGGCATTTCATGACGAGGCCGGTTGCAAATGGCCCGCAGCAGTCGCGCCGTTTCACGCGGGATTGATAAACCTCAAAGCCGGCGACGAAGCTTGCGACACCGCCTGTGGCAATCTTTACGCGGCGCTAGAAGCCGCTGGCGTCGAAACGCTTTATGACGACACGGGCGGGCGCGCCGGGGAGAAGTTCGCTCGGATGGATCTCATCGGCTTGCCTTGGCAGATCGTTATCGGGCCCCGGGGATTGAAGTCCGGCGTCGCCGAAGTGAAATCACGCATCGACAACGCTCGCGAAGAAATCCCTTTAGGCAAGGTGACTGAGCATGTGTCGACGCTGCTCGCCTCGAGCCTCGCTGGGATTTGATGCGAGCGATCGCCGGATAGCCCTTATTTGGTCCTAAATACGAATTAGCTTAGAGAACTGCCACACTGTAAAAGCGAATAGGCGCGATTATGACTTTACAAGCGGCTGCGGCCACGCGCCCATTTTCGTTCTTTGAGTGGATGGTGGCGCGCCGTTATCTTGGCGCAACGCGCTCGGGGAAGGGCGTATCGCTGATTTCAATTATTGCCTTTGCGGGCATCATGCTGGCCGTCGCGACGTTGATTATCGTGATGTCCGTCATGCAGGGCTTTCGCGCCAAATTGCTCGAGCAGATGCTTGGGCTGAACGGCCATGTTTTTGTGCAAATCGAAGCGAGCGACCCAGAGACCCCGGATCTTATAGATCAGATTAAATCCGTACCCGGCATAGTAAATGCCGCGCCCTTACTGCAAGCGCCCGTCTATGCAACGACATCCTTTGGCGAAGAGGCGGTGCTCGTCCGCGCTATGCATCCCGAAGACCTCAGGCAGATCGCCGAAATCACGGCTCCGGAAAATACCATCGACGGATCTTTCGACGATTTTGGCGCTGGTGATCGGGGCGGAAACCTTATCGCAATTGGGGCTGGACTTGCGCGCAGCTTAGGTGTCAATGCTGGCGGCGGGGTGACGCTGATCACTGGCGGGGGCAGCGAAACCGCTTTTGGGCGCATCCCCGTGCGGTCAAAAACGTACGTGGTCGGCGCAGTCTTCGAGGTCGACAACACGCAATATGACTCAACAATCATCTTTATGCCGTTCGAACAGGCGCGCCTGTTTTTTCAAAATTCCGGCGCCAGCGAGCAAATCGAAATTCGGGTCAATGACCCAGATCGGTTCGCGCAATACTTGGATCCCATCCGGGAGATCGCGGGCGATCGACCAATGACCGATTGGACGCGTATTATTGGTCCGTATTTCGAGGCCTTGAAGATCGAACGCAATGTCATGCGGTTAATCTTGATGCTGATTGTAGCGGTCGCGGCGCTCAACATCATTACTGGCCTTGTGATGTTGGTGAAAGACAAAACCGGAGACATTGCAATATTGCGCACCATGGGGGCGACCCAGGGCGCAATTATGAGAATTTTCTTCCTATCGGGTGCGTTGATTGGCGGATTGGGTGCGGCAGCGGGCGTCATCTTAGGCGCGCTCTTCGTCACCTATATTGATGAAATCGAAAGCGCACTCTCATGGGTCTTCCAGATGGATTTGTTCAACGCTGAGATCTACTTTTTTCAATCGATACCTGCCGAAATGCAGATGAGCGAAGTTATTCTCATTGCCGGTTGGTCGTTGTTTATGTCGTTTGTATCAACCTTGTATCCCGCCTGGCGCGCTGCTCGGCTCGACCCGGTAGAGGCGCTGCGCTATGAGTAACACTCGTCAGACAGTGCTTCGCTTGACTGGCGTTTCCCGGTCTTATGGCGATCTCGTCATTCTCAAGAGTGTCGATTTTGAGTTGGCGTCGGGCGAAACGGTTGCGCTGTTGGGTCCATCTGGATCAGGGAAGTCGTCGCTTTTACATATTGCGGGCCTGCTAGAAGACCCCACCTCTGGTGATGTTGAGATTAACGGCAGGGCGACGTCGGATTTGGGCGATGCGGAGCGCACCCGTTTGCGGCGCGATGCATTGGGGTTTGTCTATCAGTTTCACCATCTGCTGCCCGAATTCTCTGCGTTAGGGAATGTTTCCTTACCACAATTAATTTCTGGACGGAGCTTGCGTGAAGCCGAGGCGGAAGCAACGCGATTGCTCAGCGCCATGGGGCTCGCTGAGCGCCTGGATCATCAGCCGGGACAACTTTCAGGCGGCGAACAGCAGCGCACAGCTATCGCGCGGGCCTTGGCGAACAAACCATCCATATTGTTGGCGGATGAGCCAACAGGGAATTTGGATCCAAAGACCTCGGATGTCGTGTTCGATGCGCTAATCGATTTGGTTCAGGAAGAAGGGTTATCTGCCCTTATTGCGACCCATGATCAGCGCCTCGCCAAACGTATGGACCGGACATTGCGCATTGTTGATCAACGATTGATCGAGGAAGACCCCGCATCGCTTGTGTAGGGCGTTCAAGCTTTTGATGTTGCGATTTGCGTAACGTTTATCGTTCCGGCTTTAAAGCCGGCTTCGCAATACGCGAAATAAAACTGCCACAACTTTCGAAATCGCTCGTCAAATCCTTGCGAGCGAATGTCTTCCCAAGCTGCGATAAAACGTTCACGCCATTCGGCAAGCGTGCGCGCATAATCGTGACCGAATTCTTGCGCGCCGCGCCAAACGAGACCCGCGTTGTCGACTTGGGTTTTCAAAACACTGTTCGACGGAAGCATGCCGCCGGGAAATACATAGCGCTGAATAAAATCCGTAGACTTTGTATAATCGTCGAAATATCGATCAGCGACAGTGATAATCTGAAGGCCCGCAACGCCGCCCGGCTTTAACGCAGTCGAGACTTTATCGAAGAACGTCGGCCAATACTCTCGACCTACGGCTTCGAACATCTCAATTGATGCGATCTTGTCATAAGTTTCGCCCACCTCACGATAATCTTGTAGGCGGAATTGAACTTTCTCGTTCAGGCCCTCGCGAAATATGCGTTCGCGCGCATATTCGAGTTGTGACGGCGAGATGGTGACGCCCGTAACATTGGCGCCAACCTCTTTTGCGGCGAACTCCGCAAAGCCGCCCCAACCGGACCCGATCTCCAGGACGCTTTCATCGGGTTTCAGGCTAATTGAATTCGCCAACTCTCGGTATTTATTGAGCTGGGCGCTCTCCAAGTCGGCGTCGGCAGATGCGTATCGCGCTGAGGAATACGTCATCGTTCGGTCTAACCACTTCTCGTAGAAGCCATTGCCGAGATCATAGTGCGCCATAATATTCCGCTGGGCGCCGCGTTTCGTGTTCTTGTTGAGCGCGTGGCTTATCGCATTTACCCACTCCAAAATGAACGAAGCCGTGAACGCGCTTTGAATGTGGTCCGCGTTTCGCGCGAAGACATAAAGACATTCAGCGAGATCCGGGGTATCCCATTGCCCGTCTGCAAAGCTCTCAAAAAAACCGATATCACCGCCGAGGATTGTTCGGCGCGCAAATGCGTAGTCTCTAACGATAATGACGCCATGCGCATCGTGTTCTTCGTCGCCTCGAAAGGTCAAACGGCGACCGTCGGGTAGATCAACACTTAAGACGCCATAGCGTAACCTCATGGCGACTTTGCACGCTTGCGCGAAGAAGAAGGGCAGCCCCGTCAGTACGGATCTGTCTTCATTGACGATGTATTCCATAGTCATGTCTTTTCCAGCCTAAGCGAAGGCCAACGCAGTATATCGCGCCGTACCGGCGCACTACCAGGTTCTTTGGCAAAAAATGGTTGCTTGATCAGCCCGTAACAAGGCGCATTACCAGTACGAACGCCATTGTGAATAACAATCGGGGCGGGATATGGCTCGCCGAAAACACTGCGAACGCGATCTAATAGAGATAGCTTCCCGAGCCAACACTTAAGTCCGCGATGCGCGTCGCTGGTTTTCAATTTCGGCGAGAAATTCCGACTGTCGTTCCCTTGAGAAGGATAGCATTGCCGCCGGCGTTTACCCTTGAAATATTGAGCGGCAGACGCCGTATCGGCGCCGGAACCAAACCTACACAACCAGATTGCCGAGTAGTGCCCCGCTTTCCAATTCAAGATTTGAGGGTGGGTTTTTCGTTCATGCGAGGCTTGATGGCAGCCAAGATCATCTCGCCACGGAGATTTCTGAAATTCCGCGCGCGCCGGCTTTAGCGTCATTTTTCGACATAGCGCTGGCGGATAGGCGAGGGCGCCATCGCCATGCCGACGCCTGTCTTCACGAAACCGCGGGATCGCTCGTCTGTTGGCCATAGCGGTACTACGCATTCAGTGGCTAGACCGGATTAAGTGGACGCGCTAGATATTAACCGTAGGGTTGAGGGGATAGTTTCATGAGTTTCGAACCTGAGTGGATTTTGTCAGGCATTTCCGCCGTGATCGCTGGGGTGTTTAGCGGCGGCGCAATCGTTTATTTCGCATTCGCAGCATTGCTGTTTGCAGCATGCATAACGGCCTGCATCGCCGCTTTTCGGGCGGCGAATGTCGCCAAAGAGGCAAACGCCTCGGCTGGCGATACGCTCATTCAAGTCCGTGATTACGCGATTGAGATCCGGCAATTGTCAGCGCAAGCGGAACGCGCCAGCTTAAAGGCGCAAGAGGCGGAACATATTTCTCTGCGGGATCGCATCGACTCGGTGCGCGTTGAGGATCCGACGCGCCCAGCCGGGACAGAAGACAACAACGCGGCAAAAGCGGAACTCAAAGACTATACCGGCGTTGTCGTGCCTGTGCAGGAGGCCGGCGACAACGATACTTTGGAGCTCACGCAAGGCCATGCGGTAGAGCTGTCGGATTCGGATCCACAGCCTAAAAAGCCCGATGTCGCCGATACACAACGATTGGAAAAAGCGACCCGCGGCGCGAGCGAGCCGTCCGCTTTGTTGCGCGGGATGATCCGGCGCCGGCGCTAAAGCACCCCTATCGATAAGCAATCATGGACGTGGACGATGCCGATGGGGCGTGCGTCTTCGACGACGAACAACGCCGTGATTTTTTCGCGGCTCATAATCGCCAACACGTCGCCCGCCAGCGCGCTCGAGGATGTCACTCGCGGGTTGGTCGTCATTATATCCCCTGCGGTCTTTTGGGTGAGATCCACATCGTAATGTCGGCGTAAATCGCCATCGGTGATAATGCCCGCGAGTGTCCCTGACGCATCAGTCACCCCGACGCATCCGAAGCCGGCCGACGTCATTGTCTCGATTGCTTTGGGCATCTTGGTCGACAGCGTCGCAAGCGGTAAGCGATCCGGCCCATGCATCAAATCGCTCGCCCGACGCAAAGCAGCGCCCAGATTGCCGCCTGGGTGAAAGCCTTTGAAATCATCGCTCGTGAAGCCGCGCGCTCTCAGCAAAGCCACCGCAAGAGCGTCGCCAAGCGCCATCATCATGGTCGTTGACGTCGTTGGCGCGTGTGTCTCATCGCAAGCTTCTTTTGCGGGTGGGAGACCGATTGCCACTTGCGCCGATCGGGCGAGCGTGGAGTCTGAATTCCCACTGATGGCGATTAGCGGGATAGAAAATCGCGCCGCGTATGCCAGTAGGTCCCCAAGTTCGCCCGTTTCGCCGGACTTCGAAAGCGCAAGTATAATGTCAGTTGCTGCGATGGCGCCTAAATCGCCATGACTTGCATCGGCCGCATGGATGAAGAGGGCGGGCGTTCCTGTTGATGAAAATGTGGCGGCGATCTTTCGCGCTACCAAACCAGATTTCCCAACACCGGTCACGATCACGCGGCCCTCGCTGGTTTGCAAAAGGTCCAGGGCTTGCGAAAAGGAGGGGCCGAGCGCGTTCCGCAGCGCTTCCAGACCCGCCGCTTCCAGGGCGATCACGTCGCGGGCGGTAACCAAGGGATCATGCATTCGCATATACTGTCCTCTTTGCGCCTTGCTTTCACGGTTCGCAGGACGTCATTTAAGCCCTGTTCGCTTCCCGCGCTATGGAGAACGCATGATGAGCTCAGAATCTCGCGTAACCGTTGAGACCGGCGGCGGCATTGTTCACATTGCGAATTCCGAACCGCTAATGGCGTTCGCGGGCCCTTGTGCGCTCGAAAGCCGTCATCATGCGCTCGAGTGCGCGGCGGCCCTAAAGGAAATTTCGGCCAAAACAGGCGTTCCGATAATCTACAAAACGTCGTTCGATAAGGCGAACCGCACCAGCGCAGGCTCGGCGCGTGGGATTGGCTTGAAAGCGGCCCTGCCAATCCTCGCAGAAATCCGCGAAACCAAGGGACTGGGCGTCGTCACCGATGTCCACGAGCCCGATCAATGCGCCCCTGTGGCAGAGGCGGCGGACGTTCTTCAGATCCCTGCATTTTTGTGTCGTCAGACCGATCTCATTGCTGCTGCGGCTAAAACGGGCCGCGTTGTGAAGATCAAGAAGGGTCAGTTCTTGGCCCCATGGGATATGAAAAATGTTGTATCCAAGGCCACGGAGGCAGGCGCGACTGGCATCCTGGTGACCGAACGCGGCGCCAGCTTCGGCTACAACGCTTTGGTGAGCGACTTCAGAAGCTTACCGATCATGGCCCAAGAGACTGGTTGTCCCGTAATTTTCGATGTTACGCATTCAGTGCAGACGCCTGGCGGCGCCGGCGCAACGTCGGGCGGTCAACGCGAGTTTGCGCCCACACTAGCGCGTGCGGCAGTTGCGGTAGGGGTGGCTGGGATTTTTGCGGAAACGCATCCAGATCCAGACAAAGCCCCTTCTGACGGTCCCAATATGATACCGCTGAAGAACTTTGCCGCATTTTTGAAAGATCTCGCCGAGCTTGATCGAATAGCGAAGGCCCGCACATCTCTCTACGGCTTTGTCGAATAATCTGTCTACGACCTATGCGTCGTTCATATAAGCCTTTAAAGCGTCCGCCGTTTTGGGATTCTTCAAACCCAGTTCGATATTCGCCATAAGCCAGCCAAGGGTTGAGCCGCAATCGTGGCTCTTGCCATCGAATTCATAGGCGAAGAATGACTGCTCTTTCATGAGGGCGTCCATGGCGTCAGTAAGCTGGATTTCGCCGCCGGCGCCGCGCTCGGTTTTCTCCAACAGTTCGAATATTTCCGGCTGCAATACATAGCGGCCCGTGATCGCCAAGTTCGACGGCGCGACGCTCGGGTCGGGCTTTTCGACCATGGCAGACATTTCAAAGAGTTTGCCCGACGCATCATCTTTTGGTGCGACAATGCCGTATTTGCTCGTGTTCTCTTTCGCGACAGGCTCGACCGCGATGATGTTGCCGCCGGTCTTTTCGTATTCTCGCAGCATCTGCCCGACAACAGATGGCGAGGCGTCCACGACGACATCGGGGAGTGAGACTACAAACGGCTCATCGCCGACAATTTCCCTGGCGCACCATACCGCATGACCGAGCCCGAGAGCGGCTTGCTGGCGTGTGTAGGAAAGCGCGCCGGCCTCTGGAATAACGGATTTGACTTCCTCAAGAACAGCGTCTTTGCCTTTTTTCTCAAGCCCTGCCTGAAGTTCAAAAGCGTGATCGAAATACTCCTCAATTGCGCCTTTACCGCGGCCCGTTACTAGCACCACATGTTCGATCCCAGCGTCGAACGCCTCGCGTACAACGTAATCAATCAGTGGGCGATCCACTAATGGGAGCAGCTCCTTAGGAATGGACTTTGTCGCGGGCAGCACGCGGGTGCCGTAACCGGCGACAGGAATGACGGCTTTTTTTACGGGCTTCATGTCAATAACTTCCAAGTTTCGTAAGTCGAACAAAGAGCAATCATTAATCGGGGACCTTATTGACGGGACTGTCTATGACGTCAACGGCGTCCGCGATCGGATCGAGAATACGCGCTTTCTCTAGCAAGATTGGCTCCAACTCGAGGGCGCGCTGACGCGCGTTTGCCGCAAGGTCATGATAGAACAGGTTGAAGGTTTGAGGCCGCCAATGGGCGCCGAACCAATGCCGTCGGCGCAAAAAATTCTGGCTGGGACGGTCAACGATGAGAACGCCGTCCATACACTGAGCGCCAATGGCCTGAGATATCGCCGGCGGCGTCTCGCCAAATTGAAGGCCGGTGGCTGAGGCCGCGCCGATATGATTTGCCGCACTTACGGGCTCGATGGTTGCCGACCAAGACAGGGGATTGATGCATAGCAAGGGCGTATCGTCTACTGAGACGAGATTGCGATTTTGATCCCAGGCGAGAGTCCATCGACGGAATCTGCGGTGTTCGTCATCGAAGCGAGGCTCGAGATCCACGTAAGAAACCACGCAATTGGTGTCCATATCTGACCCGCATGGCGGGATTTGTCCCAGCCCATCGTCAAACACCGTCATGGGAACCGCATGGCCAATCACATAAGCGACAGCCAATCGGTCCTTTAGATCCGCATCTGCCGACACCACATTTTGAAGCAGCCCCAAAACGTGGAGCCCGCCCTGGCCGTAACCGGCAAGGATCATCGGCTTGTGGGGATCAGTCGCCGCGACAAAGGCTCGAAACGCGTCTTCTACGTCTTGATAGGCGAGCTCATGCGCAGCCCGGCCGTCGAACTTGCGAGTGAAGGCGGCGAACAAAGTCGCTTGTCGGTATCGCGGCGCGTAGACCGCGCCAGCGGAGAAAAATGGTCCGACTTCGTTTGGCGCGGCGATTCGGCGCAAGGTGTCTTCCGCCTCACGATCCATTAGCGGCGCATTCCAATGCTCACTCTCGGAATATGTCGTCGAGTGAACGTAAAACACGTCCGCGAGGTCGGCCTCTGGATCCTCGGGCCAGATAAGCCACGCGCCAGGCATTTCGTAGCTGACGCCCATGGGCGGGGTATATATTTGATACGGCGTTCGCGGATTAAGGTTGAACCGCGTGACGCTGTCCTGAAACAGCAGTGCGCTGATGCCAGTGACGGCTATTGTCGCTAAGAGTCCAATTGACGAGATTAGTCTCCAGCGCAATTTAGGGTCTCCGGTGCCATCTCGCTCGTTCAACCATCAAATATCGACGCGCGCCGTAACAAAACATGAAATTGCCGCAACGCAGACGCGATCGGGCTTTATGTTGTATAAACCATTCTCGCTAACCATGTGCTTTGGTTGATAAGGCCAACGATATCGGCGGCGATGACGCGACAACTAGGTCTTAACGAAGATGAATGACGGGAACGACACCAATAGGCAGCACGAGCCGTCGGGCGGAAACACGCCCCGCGGCGGCGACGGCCCGCTGATCAAGCCGCCGCGTGAGACGTTTCTAGGCAACTTACGGTCGAGCTTTTTGGCGGGAATCGTCGTTGCCGCCCCCATCGGCATCACCATCGCGCTCGTCTATTGGTTTGTCACAGGCCCCATGGCCAAGCTCGACGCCTTTGTGAAACGCACGCTGCCTGACGGTGGGAGCGCGATCGAGACCATTGTGCAGGTATTGCCTGGGGTCGGCGTGTTCATCGCCTTTATCGCAATCATGCTGTTAGGGGCCTTGGCGAAAAATTTCATCGGACGGTCTTTTATTCGCGCCGGCGAGCAAATCGTCGATTCGGTCCCTGTTGTCCGAAATCTCTACCGCTTTTTCAAAAACGTTTTCGAGACGGCGCTACAGCAGTCCGATCGCTCTTTCAAAGAAGTCGCGCTGGTTGAGTACCCACGCGCCGGCGCTTGGGTGATGGCGTTTGTCGTTGGCGACGCCAAGGGCGAAATCGAAAACGCCTTGAGCGATCAATCGGACGAGCTCACCGCCATTTTTGTGCCGACTGTGCCAAACCCCACGTCTGGTTTCCTGTTGTTTTTGCCACGAAACAATCTCCGCGTTTTGAGCATGAGCGTTGAAGACGCCGCCAAAGTGGTGTTTTCTTTGGGCCTGGTGACGCCCGAATACTCCAGTCCCGAGGACGCCGTAAAAGAGCTTGAGGCGATTGCTAAATCCGTCACGGACAAGACCTCTTTCCGCGAAAAGCTGTTTCGCATCGGGAAAGAGAAAAGGCTCGACCAAGCCGGTTGACAGGGCGGGGCGGGTTCAGTAATTCCCGGCGCTTCGAAACGAATGATCAGGTTAGGTTATGAAAGTCCGCAGCTCACTTAAGTCGTTGAAATCGCGCGATAAAGATTGCCGCGTCATTCGACGCAAGGGCCGCGTGTATGTCATCAACAAGACCAAAAAGCGCTTCAAAGCCCGTCAGGGTTAGACGTTTCGACTTCTTCCTTGGTTTTTAACAGTATGCGCGTTAGGTTTTTCCAATGCGTTTGTTGTTGACGGTTCTATTCTTTTCGATCGCGCCCCTTTCGGCCTTTGCGGATCAAACAGATCCCAGGTTAGACCTCCTGTTCGAAGAACTGCGGGTCGGCGACGCGATCAGCGCCGACTCCAATGTAGAGCGCATCGCCGAGATTTGGGCGGACTCGGCGAGCGACACTGTGGATTTACTCTACAGTCGGGCGTTTGAGAGCGCGGATGCGGGCGCGCACGGGTTGTCGCTCGTGTTGCTTGATCACGTCGTCGGGCTGGCCCCGAATTTTGCGCAGGGCTATGCGCTGCGGGGAATGGTCCGGCTGTCATCCGAAGATCGCGCCGGCGCGATGGAAGACTTCTCAAAAACACTGGAGTTGGAGCCGCGTCACTTTGAGGTGCGCGCATTGCTCGGCGAGATGCTTCTGGCGGGCGATGAAAAACGCGCCGCCTATGACATGTTCCAGTCGGCGCTCGAATGGAACCCCCATGACGCGCATTTGCGCGATAGAGCGCGCGCCTTGCGTCGCGATCTTGACGGTCAAGAGATTTAATTTTCCACATTAACGCTTTTGATGCTTGCCCAGAACCGGGCGGCGCATTCTATTCTATTCATCAAAGTGATTAATCTGTAACCAGATGAATATGGGGAGTGTGCCCGTGGCTGACGGATCGGCGCAAGTAGATGGCGCGACGACAATAGCGGCAAAGCAATTGCGGTCCTTTATCGAGCGTGTAGAGCGTCTTGAGGAGGAAAAAGCCGTCATCATGGGCGACATCAAGGAGATCTACGCCGAGGCTAAAGGCGAAGGCTACGATGTCAAAACCCTGCGCCAAGTGGTGCGGGTACGGAAGATGGATAGAGCGGAGAGGCAAGAGCGCGAAGCGCTCCTGGACCTATATCTTTCCGCGCTTGGAGATCAAAGCGGCTAGCTCGCCTTTTTGACCTCAAGATCGTGTTCGCGCATTTTCCGATATAGCGTCGAGCGACCCATCCCCAAACGACGGGCAATTTCCGTCATTTTGCCTTCATAAGTATTGATGGCGAGAAGAATTAGATCCTTCTCAATCGCGGTCAGCGATCGCAAATGGCCAGCGTCGTCAAAAAGTGACACAGGGCCGGCGACACGCCCGTCCTTGTCCTGTGTTGGGCTATCGTCGCGAACCATTGAGGACGCGTCCGCAGGAACGCCTGCATCTTCAAAGGCATCCGCCAGAAGCGGGAAGTCTTCCGCCGTCAACTGCGTGTTTTCAGCCAAAACGACCGCACGAAATATTGTGTTTTCTAATTGGCGAACATTGCCCGGCCAGTCTTGCGCTTTAAGCACCTCTAGCACTTCAGGGCGAACGCCGCGGACATCCCGTCGCTCCTCCGCATTATAACGCTTGATGAAGTGATCGAGCAAAGCCGAGATATCCTCACGGCGTTGGCGCAGCGGCGGCACCTCTATCGGGAAAACGTTTAGCCGATAAAATAAGTCTTCACGGAAGCGGTTGCTTTTGACCTCTTCAGCAAGGTCCCGGTTCGTGGCAGAAATGACGCGCACATCAACTTTGACAGGCCGTTTTGC
>JBCDBM010000098.1:0-12637 GCA_039183665.1 Pseudomonadota bacterium
GATTTCTAAAATCGCAAGCCCGCGTTCAACCGAGCCGTCACGGCGGAACCGGAAAAGCCCATCCGCGCCGAAATACCCGTTCGGGTCGGCGATGGCGGTATCCGCAAAAGGATCTCTTTTGCGCGTCGCCGCGAGACGCGCAGTAAGAAGCGTCGCGTCATAGGCGAGCGACGCCAAGCGCGGCGGCAATTCCCCAAAGGCGTTGGCGAAGCGAGTCTCAAAGTTCTTCGTAATCTCAGGGTCGGGCGCTGCAAACCAGCCCCCGCGCAAGGCGGGCTCTCGCGTCAGACGCGGATTATTCCATGCTGAAACGCCGAGTAATTTCACCCGTGTGATGTCTACATTGTAGTAGGGAAGGAGCGGCGCCAGCGCGCGCAAGAGCGTGCCTTGTTCGGGCATCAACACCGCTTCATAGCCGAGCGTAAACCCTTCGTCTTTTTCGGCGTCCGCCGTCGCGTTCTCGGGGTCATAATCGTGACGCAGTTCTTCCGGCACGACTTCGCGCGCATAAACCGCCATGCGCTTTGCCGGCTCAAGCATTGAGTCCGGGTCCTGAATATAGCGCTCTTCGTGAACAATAACGCCGCCGCGTCCGAAGACTTCTTGGGAGAACGCGCTAGAGACGCGCTCGCCATATTCGGTCATTGGCGCCAAAACGCCGAAGCGCGTCATTTCTTGGCTTACGGCAAACTCGGTGACGCGCTCAATTTCCAGCTCCGGCGGGAAACTTAAGAGATAAACCCCGTCGCCGGCATCCGACAAGTCGTTTGAAAACGCGATGATTGGCGTTTCCGCGGCGCGCGCCACGATGGCGGCGGCTTCAACGGACTCGTGAAAAACCGGGCCGAGCAAGATCTCGGCGCCGTCGGCCAGCGCAGAACGCGCTGCTGACGCGGCGCCGTCCGGCGAGCCTTTGGTGTCTTTAGGAATGAGCAAAAAGCGTTGGTCGCCCGCGTCGAAGAGCGCCAACTGCGCTGCGTCGAACATAGCGGCGGCGACACGCTGGGCATTTTCTTGCGGCGCGGTAAAGGGCAGCAACAGACCCACCCGCATGGGCTCAACCCCGCTCATATGGGGTGGGCGCACAAAGCCGCGGCGGTCATACTCCTCCGCCTCTTCGCCGAATAACAGCGGCGAGGGTTCGCTCACCGCTGGGTCGTTGCGATCCGCGACCACAGGCGGGCGACGGTCGGGCGCCGATGCGCACGCGGCGAGCGCGACGACAATCGCCAAAACGCCGCCAAACCGAACCCATTTGCGATAATCGACCATCATCCTGCGTACCCCTTTATTCCCCGACCCGACTTGTCCGCCCGTTATTGGGGCGCCGATCCTCGCGCTGACCCTAGAACGCATCGCATAAAACGAAAAGCTGGTCGAGCGCTCCGGATCTTCCGACTTCCCGAGCGTTTTATCGCCAGCCTCTTGCAAGGGTCCTGAGATCGGGTGTTCAGTGTTCTCCGGCAGATGCATGAACAATCGATAAAACTCGAACCGGGCCTTTATGTGGTCGCGACGCCCATCGGCAATCTGGGCGATATCACCTATCGCGCGGTGGAGACGCTGAAAGCCGCCGATCTTATTTTGTGCGAGGATACCAGACGCACGGGCATCTTGTGCGACGCTTATGGCGTCGACACGGCGCGTGCGCCCTACCACGAACATTATGCGGCGCGGGTCAGGCCCGGAATCTTAGAGAAGCTCCAGTCTGACGCCGCCATTTGCTTGGTTTCCGATGCGGGGACGCCGCTGATCTCCGACCCCGGATATAAATTGGTGCGCGAAGCGCGCGAGGCCGATATTCGCATATTTCCCATCCCCGGTCCGTCTTCGGCTGTAGCAGCGTTATCGGCCGTCGCCGCCCCGGGAACGCAATTCCACTTCGCTGGATTTTTGCCGCCCAAAGCCGGCGCACGTCGTTCCGCTCTGGAAGCGCTCAAATCGGTTGAGGCGACATTGGTGTTTTTTGAAACCGCCCAGCGCATGCCTGGTTCCTTAGAGGCGATGGCCGAAATACTCGGCGACCGGTCCGCGGCATTGGCGAGAGAATTGACAAAAGTTCATGAAGAGATCCGCGAAGGATCGCTGAGAGCGCTTGCCGAATTTGCGCGCGATGCAACGCCTAAGGGCGAATTCGTAGTGTTGGTTTATCCGGCAGCGTCTGAACCGACCGATGCGGCGGCCCTCGATGAATTTCTGCGCGCGGCGCTTGGAAAAATTAGCGTGCGCGAGGCGGCCGGTGAGGCGGCCGACCAGCTCGGCGTACCCAGGAAAGTCGCTTATCAACGGGCGCTTGAACTGAAAGAAGACCCGTGAGCCGGCGCAGCGCGGCGTCGCGGCGTCGGGCGGAACGTGCAGGAAGGGTCGCTGAGTGGATCGCCGCGTTCGTCTTCATTGTTCAGGGCTTCTCGATCCTCGCGCGTCGCTACAAGACGCCGCTAGGCGAAATCGACCTTATCGCGAAAAGAGGGCGACTGCTCGTCTTTGCGGAAGTCAAAGCGCGAAAGCGCTTGGAGACGGCGCTTGAAGCCGTGGGCGACGCCGATGCTAGACGCATCAGCGATGCGGCGTCGCTGTTTTTGGCCAAACGCCCAGACCTTGCCCACAGCGACATGCGATACGATATCCTAGCCGTCGCTCGCTTTCGTTTGGCGCACGTCAAAGACGCTTGGCGCGAGTTCGAGTAGGGCCCGCACTAACAGGACTGTCACAACGCGGCGGGTTTTCGAAAGGTGCGAATGCGGCCATGACTTGGCGTCACGTCCTTTCCATTTGTGAGGTTGATTATGTCGTTTTCGCTTGCGCCCCGCTTTGCCCTTATCGCATTGGCCGCTGCATTGCTCAGCGCTTGCGCGTCCAGCCGTTCGCTGGACCAAAGCACTGCTGATTTTGGCGCCAACACGGATCTCAAAGCTACGCTGTTCACCGACCGCACCCATGATTACGCCGATCTCGATCTGACAATTTATGAGGGGCGGGTTTTGCTATCCGGCACCATGCGATCGGAAAAAGGACGCGCCGCAGCGGTCGCCAATGCGCAAGAGGCGGACGGCGTTGACGACGTCATCGACGAGATCGTCATTGCGGACAAAACCTCGTTTGGTCAGGGCTTTGAGGACGGGCGGATTGATCAGACCCTTCGCGCGAAGTACATCACCGACGGCAAAGTGCGCAGCGGCGACTATAAAATCTCGGTTTCTCGCGGGGTTGTGTATCTGCTTGGCGCGCCGCGCTCTAAGGATGAACTTGCACGCGCCATTGAGATCGCGCGAAATACGAGCGGGGTTGAGCGCGTTGTTAGTCACTTAATTGTGCGCACAAAACCTGAGGCGGCGCAGTAAAAGCGCAACGTACGAAAACGAAGCGGCGAAGGAAACGATCGGCCCCATGATTAAAATCGCTATCCAAATGGACCCGATCGAAAGCGTCGACGTCAATGCGGACACGACGTTCGACATGGCCCTTGAGGCGTATAGTCGTGACCACGAACTATACGTCTACGGGCCGGACGCGTTGCAGTTATCTGGGGATCGTGTTCTCGCGCGGGCTCAGCGCGTGACCATGCTTGCGCGCGAACAAGGCGCGCATGTTGCGCTCGATGCGCCTTCAGTCATTGATCTGGCGGATATCGATGTGGTGCTCATTCGTCAGGACCCGCCTTTCAATATGGCTTACATTACGGCGGCGCAGATCTTGGAGCGGATCGTTCCCGACACGCTTGTTCTCAACGATCCACGAGGCATTCGCGACGCGCCGGAAAAACTGCTGGTCACAGAGTTCCAGGACCTAACCCCCGCAACACTGATTACGAGCGATCTAGAGGCGGTTCGCGCCTTTCGCGCCGAGCATGGCGATATCATTTTGAAGCCGCTCTATGGCAATGGCGGCGCCGGCGTTTTTAAAGTCAAAAACGATGACGGAAATTTCAACGCATTGCTCGAGATGTTCGCCGACGTCTTTGTCGAGCCCATCATCGCACAGCAATTCGTGCCAGCCGTCACCAAGGGCGACAAACGAATTATCCTTATTGACGGCGAAGCGGTGGGCGCCATCAACCGGGTGCCGGCGGCTGGCGAAGCGCGCTCCAACATGCATGTGGGCGGGCGCGCTGAAGCGGTGGAGATGAACGCCCGCGATCAGGAGATTTGCGATCGGATTGGGCCGGTTTTGTCCGAGCGGGGTCTTGTCTTTGCGGGCATTGACGTCATTGGCGATTATTTGACTGAAATTAACGTCACCTCGCCCACGGGCGTCCAGGAAGTGCGCCGTTTTGGCGGGGCAGATATCTCGGCGCTTTTGTGGGATTGGATTGAAGGCCGAATAGGACGCTAAGCGCGCTACGCGCTTGAAACCTGAGCCGTTTTGTGCGCGTTATGTCATCTCGTTCTAAAGGCTGAGGGGCGCGTGCGCGGGTTTAGCGCCGCGTGCGCAAAGACTGTGAGCGCCGCTATGCAATCGACTGACCGAGCCGCTGAGACGCGCAAACTTCGCGTTGCGTTGTTTTCCGGCAATTATAATTACGTGATGGACGGGCCTGTCCGAGCGCTGAACACCTTGGTGGCCCATCTGGAGCGCCGCGGTCACGAGGTCTTGGTCTTCGCGCCGACGAGCAAAAAAAGCTATTTAGATCATGCGGGTACCCTTGTGTCCGCGCCGTCGATCGCCTTGCCTCAGCGCAGCGAGTATCGCCTCGGGTTGGGTCTGATGGGCGCGCCGATGGAGCGATTGAAACGATTTTCGCCAAATCTTATCCATCTCTCTGCGCCGGATCTCATCGGCCTGTCGGCGTTGCGCTTCGCGCGCAAAAACTTCATCCCCGCGGTCGCCTCTTTCCATACGCGGTTCGACACCTATCCGCGTTATTACGGCGCCGCATGGCTTGAGAAATATCTCACCAATTACATGCGCTACTTCTACAAGCAGTGCGAGCATGTCTATCCGCCTTCGCAATCCATGGCTGACGAACTCGCCGCCGAAGGCATTGGGCGCGATATCCGTCTTTGGACGCGCGGGGTAGACGGCGATTTATTCAATCCGAACAAGCGCGATCTAGCCTGGCGGCGCAGCGTCGGTATCGAGGATGACGCGATCGTGGTGCTTTTTGTTGGTCGCTTAGTGCTCGAAAAAGGGCTCGACGCTTTTGCGGATGCCGTGGACAGCGCCGCGTCCGTGAACCGACGCATACGAGCGCTGGTCGTTGGCGAGGGCCCAGAGCGAGCCGCCTTCGAAAAACGCATGCCAACCGCCGTTTTCACTGGATTCCAGGACGGGGAAGGGCTGGCCCGCGCCTATGCGAGCTCCGACATCTTCTTCAATCCAAGCATCACAGAGACTTTTGGCAACGTCACCTTGGAAGCGATGTCGTCGGGCTTGCCGTCGGTTTGCGCGTCGGCGGCGGGGAGCCTTTCTTTGGTCGAAGACGGCGCAACCGGCCTGATCGCCGAGCCCAACGTCACGGATTTTGCCCGCAAATTGCTGCTCTTGGCCCAAACGAAAGAGCCGCGCCTGTCTTATGGCGCGGGCGCGCGGGCTAAAGCCAGCGAGTATTCATGGGAGACGCTCTTGGACGGGCTGATCTCTAATTATTACGAGGCGATGGATTCTTATTTGCGCACCCACAAGCAAAACACCTCAGGCCGGAAGGCCAAGGGACGTGAGGCTGCGTGAAAGGAAAGTTAGAGGTGACTTCGCGCGGTTAATCGGTCAAGGTTCACCTTAGTATCCGCGGGGCGGCGAGATCCATGGAAGTTGACGAGCACGATATTGGCGGCGGCGCCGATGGCGGGACGACAAGGATCGCAGCGGCGGGGCCCGGTTTTCTTAAGAGAATATTCATCACAGCGCCTGTTCCATTAGCGGCGAAGGCAGGCGTCCGATGAGCAAAAACAAAAAACTGAGAGTTCTGTTTGTCTCTCAATCATTCCCGCCGGACGATAAACCGCTTGCGAATGTGGGCGGCATGCAGCGCGTGTCAGTCGGGCTTCATAAGGCGCTTTCTGCGCGCGCGGACATTGAGCTTGATTCTCTCGTGTTGAAGAGCTCCTGGCGTTGGCACAACTACATAACGATCTTCTGGCTTTGGCAGACGCTTTGGCGCATTCGGCGCAAAGCGTTGCGCGGTGATTTCGACGTCGTGTTGTTCTCATCGATGGTGACCGGCGCCATGGCCACGCCGTTGCGTCCATTCTTAGCCGCGCGCGGTATCAAGATGGCGGCGATCGCCCATGGGCGCGATGTTACGCGGGGCGGTTTGTACCAACCGGTTATGGTCAAGCCGGCTATTAAAGCCCTTGATCTTATCCTTCCGGTCAGCACCGCCACCGGCGACGCATGCCGGGCGCGCGGATGTCCGAATGAGAAAATCGAGGTCGTGCCAAACGGCATAAATGCGGCGCCGGCAGCGCTGTCGAGCGACCGCCGAGCATCGCGCGCAGCGAATTTGCGGCGGTTTTATCAAGAGGGCCCTGCGTTAGATGACGACGCCCTGCTTCTGTGCAGTGTTGGTCGTCAGGTGCCGCGCAAAGGCTTCGCTTGGTTTGTGGATGAAGTCATGCCGAACCTTCCGGACAATGTGCACTACTGGTTGGCAGGCCAGGGGCCGGAGGGACCAGCGATTGCGAGCGCGGTGGAACGCAGAGGATTGCACGGGCGCGTGCGCATGCTCGGGCGTGTTTCTGACGATGCGCTCTCAGCGCTTTATCGCTCCGCGGATCTTTTTATTATGCCCAACATTCCGATCCCTGAGGATATGGAAGGGTTCGGCATTGTGATGCTGGAGGCGGGACTTGCTGGCGCGCCGGCAATAGCTGCGCGCTTGGAAGGCATTCAGGATGTCGTGACGGACGGCGAAAATGGGCATTTGGTGCCCTGCAAGAACGCTTGGGCGTTTTCCGAAGCGATCTTGCCTTATCACCAGAACCCAAAAGCCCTCGAGGCGGCCTCGCAACGCGCCATCGACCACACGGTCTCCACCTTCGGTTGGACCGCCGTGGCGGCGCGGTATGAAAATCAGCTGCGCACGCTCTTGGCGCCAAATGCCCTCACGCCGCAGACGAAAGAAGAGCGCGCCGCCTGAGCCGTTATTGCGAGCTGACGGGTTTCTTGAAAAGTCTGCTCAGCCGCTATTGGCCGCGCCGGCCAAATGCGGCGACGCCTTCCGAAGCAGCGTAAAATTCGCTAATGACGCTAGACGATTTCTCGCCGCACCGATCCAGGCGCGGCCAACAATTTCAGGGGCGTATTGATAACACCAGCGATGCCCGTTCTTGATCGCTACATATTGCGCGCTGTCGCAACGCCATTGCTCCTGGCGCTGGGGGTTGCGGCCATGTTGCTCCTGCTGGAGCACATGCTGCGCCTGTTTGACTTTGTGCTGGCGGAGCAAGGCCCGGTCGACGTCGTTTGGCGCATGCTCGCCAATCTTGCCCCACATTATTTGGGTCTGGCCTTGCCGCTCGGGACGCTGCTCGGGATCTTGTTCGCGTTCCGGCATTTTTCCATGTCCAGCGAGCTTGATGCGCTGAGCTCAAGCGGGGCCTCTTTTTTGCGCCTGTTGCGTCCGGTGTACATGTTGGTCATCGGGCTGATGGCGTTCGACTTTTTGCTTGTCGGCTACATCCAACCCTTCGCCAGCTATGAGTATCGCCAGATCCGTTTTGACGTCACAAGCGGCGCTTTGGGCGTGAAGATACCAGAAGGCGATTACGTCGAGATATCAGACGACGTCACCATCCGGCTTGGCGCTGTAAACGCGGCAACGCGCGACGCGGAGGACATCTTTTTAGAGCGACGTGCGGCGGACGGGTCTGTTACGACGATTACGGCCAGCCGCGGCGCGATTTCGACGCCGCCGGATATGCGCACGCTGTTGATGCAATTAGAAAAGGGACGGCAGGTGATTGTCGGCGCTGGCGGGGCGGACATTCAAAGCCTCACCTTTGACAGCTTTGATTTGGAGGTCGAGTTGCCGGCGATCGGCGTTTTTCGAGATCGCGGCGGCGATGCAAGCGAGTCCACATTTAATGAGATCGTATCGCTTGTTCGCCGAGAAACGCCCGAAACCTCGCCGCTATGGTATAATTACCGAGCGGAGCTTCACTGGCGTATTCTCCACGCGGCGACTTTTTTAGTCTTGCCTATCCTCGCGATTGCGGCGGGCGTTACAGGGCGTCGGCGCGCGTCGTCCCTCAAGCCCATTGTCGGGGTCGCGGTGTTGATTATCTATCACGAATTGGCTGAGGAATGGGGCACCGTGGTCGCGCGCAATGGCGAACTATCCCCATACATATCGCTTTGGGGACTTTTCGCGATCTTCACCGCTGTTTCCTTCTTTATGTTCAATGGCGTTCTCGATCAGGCCCGGAGCGCCAATGTGCGCTCACGCCGTAAAAACGCGCCGGTCCGAGTGGCGGCGGCCCAACCCAAAGCGCCAAGCGCCGCAACGCCTGAAACGAGCCCAGCTGAATGAGCGCCACGGCCGGTACATTTATGGTCTATGTGGGCCGCGCCTTTGCGTTGCGGTTCATCGGATTGCTGCTGTTTTTCGTGCTGCTTTTGCAGATGCTCGATCTGCTGAACAACTCTTCGACGATCCTTGCGGTTGAGGGGGCGGGTTTCCCCCAAATGGCGCGCTATGTTTCCTTGCGCGCACCAGAAATCGCGAGCCAGTTCACGCCTTTCGCCGCCCTTCTAGCGATTGTCGTCACCCTCGCCGGCTTGAGCCATACGAGCGAGATTACTGTGATGCGTGCGGCGGGGATGTCCGTACACCGCGTTTTATTTCCACTGGGGTTTGCGTGTGCGCTGGTGGCTATCGCGCATTTCATTTTTCACGAAACCGTCACCGTAAAATCGTCGCAAGCGTTAGACTATTGGAACGCGAATGGGTACGCGCTCGATTTGCCAGAAGACACAGGTACGCGAACAAATATCCGTATCGAGTCGGCGGATGAATTCGTGAAGGCGCAGAGCGCCGCGCAAGTTGGCGACGGCGTGCTTATGCGCGATTTGACGATTTACGGTTTCGACAACGATGGCTTAACCAATCGCGTCATCGAGGCGTCCGCTGCGCGCTTCGAGGAAGGCGTCTGGCGCCTGTACCGGGTTTCGCTGCTCGACGCGGAATCGCTGGAAAAGACCACCGAAGAGTCAGTTGTCTGGACCAATCCGCTGGATCCAGATCTTCTTTTTGCGTTGAGCATCAAGCCGGATCAGACGCCGATTGTTGAATTGGCGCGAAAAATCGCTCAGCTGCGCGAAGACAATGCGGATACGGGGGAGGCCATGACCTCGCTCTTAAGTCGGGCGTCAAAACCCATGGCGACGCTGGTGATGCCGCTTTTGGGCGCGATCGCGGGCTTTGGCATTCACCGCCAAGGCGTGCTGCTGGCGCGCGCGGTATCTGGCGCGTCGCTCGGGTTTTCGTATTTTTTGGCGGAAAATTTGGCGCTCGCCTTCGGCAAATTGGGCGTCGTGCCGGCTTTTATCGGGGCGTTTTTTCCCTTCGCCCTGTTCATGGTGGTCGGCTTTTCCATCCTTCTGGCGATGGAAAACTGACTTTGCGCCATTAATTAATATCGCGCAAAGGTTGCATTCAATACAAATTAAGGTTGTATTCCTATCATTGTGGCCCAAATATACACGGACTCACGATTTGAGGATCGTCTGAATGGCCGGACTGATTTTAAAGCTTCGCCCTGGTGAGCAATTGTTAATCAATGGCGTCGTTGTTGAGAACGGCGACAAGAAAACCCGCCTCCGCATTCGAACGGAAGGCGCCCACATTCTTCGGCTTCGCGAAGCGATGAAACCGGAGGAGGCGGTGACGCCCTTACGGCGCGCCTATTACATCGCGCAAATGGCGGTCGCGGGATTGTTGGAGCCTTACGACGCGGTTGATGCGCTAAACCAAACAGTCGCTGAATTCGACGCCGAGCTGACGCCAGAAATGCGCGATACGCTTCGCGCTCGATTAGCGGCCAAGGACTTTTATCAAACCATGCGGCGACTGGGCGAATTGATGGCCCAGGAGCGCGGCCCCAAGGACGCTGATAGTAAAGTGCAAGCGCCCGATCGATCCGCGGCGGTAGATTTGTCCGCGCCGAAACTGCGCCCAGCAATGACTGGTTAGACAGACCGCCGCCGCGCCCCCGCCACGCGACTTTATGTGATTTCAGACAATCTTTCGCGGCGTCTTGTTCTTGTCCGGCGCATGGCCCAAATAGGCGCGTTATGGAAAACGCGCCAGAAATCCAATCGCATGGCTGTCGATTAAACGCCGCCGAAGGCGAAGTCATGCGCGGCCTCGCACAGGATGCGGGCCTTGGTCGTGTCGTTGTGGTGAATAGCTGCGCTGTCACGAACGACGCGGTGCGTCGTGCGCGCCAAGCGGTTCGCCGGGCGCGGCGCGCAGATCCGGATGTGCGCATTGTCGTTACCGGGTGCGCGGCGCAGATCGCGCCGACAGAATTTGAGACCATGAATGAAGTCGATGTTGTTCTGGGCAACCAGGAAAAACTCGATCCTGCTCAATGGCGGGCGTTGTCCGAAGACAGTGCGCCGCAGGTTCGCGTTAACGACATCATGTCGGTGCGCGAAACGGCCGGGCATTTGATTGACGGCTATGGCGACCGGGCGCGCGCTTTTTTGCAGATCCAAAATGGGTGCGATCATCGATGCACGTTTTGTATTATTCCGTTCGGGCGCGGACCATCACGATCCGTGCCCGTCCCGCACATCGTGGATCAAGCCCGCAGGCTCGTTGATGCGGGCCACAATGAGCTGGTCCTGACGGGCGTCGACATCACGTCCTATGGGGCGGATCTAGACGGCGCGCCGACTTTGGGCGCGCTCGTCGGCGCGCTCCTAGATGCGATCCCTGATCTTTTCCGACTGCGTTTGTCATCGGTCGACGGCGCGGAAATCGACGAGGCGTTGTTCGACCGCATTGCAGGCGATGCGCGGGTTGCGCCGCATGTCCATTTGTCTTTGCAATCCGGCGACGACTTAATCTTGAAGCGGATGAAGCGGCGGCATACAAGGGCCGGTGCCATTCGACTATGCCAAGAATTGCGCGCGCATCGCCCGGAGATCGCCTTCGGCGCGGATCTTATTGCGGGATTTCCGACTGAGACTGAGGCGGCCTTCAAAAACAGCCTGGCTATCGTTGATGAGGCGGGACTGAGTTTTCTGCATGTCTTTCCGTTCTCGCCCCGCGAGGGGACGCCTGCCGCCCGCATGCCGCAACTGCCCCGAGATGTTGTTAAATCAAGAGCGGCGCAGTTGCGCGCAAAGGGCGATATGGCGTTGATTTCGTTTTTGGACGGAATAATTGGTCGAACTGAGGAGGCGATTGTGGAAAGCGGCGGCCGCGCACGGCTGGCGAATTTTGCGAGCGTCGCCTTTGACGCCCAGGGCTGTAGGCCAGGAGAGGTGGCGCGCGTCAAAATTCTAGGTCGCGAGGGCGATCTCTTGCGTGGCGCGATCGCGACAGCCGATGTGCTGGGCGCTGCGCCGGCTCTATCCGAAAACGCATAACGAACCGCACAAGGATTATGGCGAAAAAGTTCTTTTCAGGGTTGTTTGGCGGTTCAAAAGAGAGCGACCAGGATGCGCCACAGCCCTCGCCGTCTAACGCGGCGGATGCAGCGATCGACGATCGCTCAGAAGGCGAGGCTGATCTTGCGCCTTCAGAAGAGCAAGCGTCGAAGGAAGTCCAACCCTCGCCAACCCAACCAACAGACAGTCTGGAAGACGAAAAACCAGCGCTCGAACCGGTAGATGAGCCGACAAAGAAGAAGGGGTGGTTCGGGCGCCTTGCCGACGGCCTGTCGAAATCCTCGAACAAACTCAAAACCGATATCGGCGCCATCTTCGTCAAGCGAAAGCTGGATGACGACACCCTAGAGGAGTTGACCGACCTTCTTATTTCGGCGGACCTTGGCGTCGCCGCTGCGTCTAGAATTACCGATGCGCTCGCGGCGGACAAATTCGACAAAGAGATCACTGATGCGGAGGTGCGCGACGCGTTGGCGCTTGAAGTCTCTAAAACGCTCACGCCCTTGGAAAAGCCGCTCGCCATTAATCGCTCGCGTAAGCCGCATGTGATGCTCATGGTCGGCGTTAACGGATCGGGAAAAACCACAACGATCGGCAAATTAGCGCGCAAATATGCTGATGAAGGCTTGTCGGTCATGTTGGCGGCGGGCGACACATTTCGCGCGGCCGCCATTGAGCAACTTTCAGTTTGGGGCGACCGCGCAAATGCGCCGGTGATCGCCCGTGATGTTGGAGCGGATGCGGCGGGTCTTGCCTTCGACGCGTTCAAAGAAGCGCAAGCACAAGAGCGTGATGTCTTGATCATCGACACCGCCGGTCGATTGCAAAACAAAAGCGCGCTCATGGACGAGCTCGCAAAAATTGTCCGTGTCCTCAAGAAGATCGACGACAGCGCGCCTCACGATGTGGTGCTGGTGCTTGACGCTACGGTGGGCCAAAACGCCATTAGCCACGCGGAGGCGTTTTCCGAAATTGCTGGGGTCACCGGCCTTGTAATGACCAAATTGGACGGCACCGCACGCGTGCGGTGCCGTCCAATTTGGTCATTACAAGGCCGGTGACCCCAGCAATTTCGGAAAAC
>JBCDBM010000099.1:0-12568 GCA_039183665.1 Pseudomonadota bacterium
AAGAAGGAGGCAGGATTTTCCGGATGCAAGCTCAGAACAGGCGGGCAGCAATCACTGGCGTTGGCATGTCCGAAATCGGCCGCAAACTCGACATCCCGGCTAGCGTCCTCCTTGCACAAGCCGCGCGCAAAGCGATGGCGCTTTCCGGCCTGACCATTGCTGACATCGACGGTCTGACAACTTACCCAGGTAAGTCGGACCTTGCTCCTGGAATGTCGCCGCTTGGATGCGTTGAGGCCCGCGACATACTTGGCCTTCAAACACGTTGGCACAGTTCTTCCTACGACGGGCCTGCGCAGTTCTCCGCAATCATGATTGCGGCCATGGCGGTCGCGACTGGGCAGGCACGTCACGTATTGTGTTTTCGCGCCCTAACTGAATCCTCATCCCAAAGCGCAAAGCACCGCGCCAGTTTACCCACGGGCGGCTCGACCAAAATTGGCGGACAATTCCAATGGCTCTTGCCCATGGGGGCTCCTTCGGCCACCAACTGGACGGCGCAATTTGCGACTAGGATTATGCATGAGTACGACCTGACGCGTGAAGATCTCGGTCAACAGTGCATTTTCCAAAGAGCGAACGCGCAGAAAAATCCACACGCCGTTTTCAATGGGAAAATGCTATCGATGGATGAGTATATCGGTAGTCGAATGATATCTGAGCCACTTTGTTTGTTTGACTGCGATATTCCTATCGACGGCGCCTGTGCTGTAATTGTATCTGCCGCTGATGCGGCAGTAGATTGCCATTCCGATCCGATTTGGATTGAAGCAATGGGTAGTGCATTGACTGATCGCGATAGCTGGGATCAGCGCACAGATCTAACCACAATGGCCGCTCACGACGTCGGAAAAGACCTTTGGGCGCGTACAGACTTTAAGCCTAGCGACGTTGATCTGGCCGGTCTTTATGACGGCTTTAGTATCTATGTTCCCATGTGGCTAGAGGCGCTGGATTTTTGCGGGCGCGGTGAGGGCGGACAATTTATTCGCGCCGGCAAAACGACATTGGAAGGGGAGCTTCCCACAAACACCAGTGGTGGCCAGTTATCTGAAGGCCGGCTGCATGGCTTCGGTCTGTTGCATGAGATTTGCTATCAGCTTTGGGGATTGGCTGACGCGCGACAATTAGCCAAAGCCGACTGTGCGGTTTGCGGCGTTGGCGGAGGCCCCGTTGCCGGCGCGCTTCTCCTGATTAAGGAATAGCGATTGTGCCGGAAAACCGGATTTTGAGCGGTCCGCCACTATACGCTTTCCTGTTTGCAGTCCTTTTCGCTGAAGCAGCGGCGGGCTTCGAAACATCAATGATTTTTGCCGCGATCGGCAAGCTTGTTCAAGAGTTCAAAGACCCTTCGACAGCAGGTTGGTTGATAACAACTTATATGCTGGTTGGAGCCGGATCAGCCGCCATAATTGGACGGCTAGGTGATCAGTATGGGCACCGCTCAGTCGCGATAATCCTATTGTTAGCCGGCGCAATTGGATCAGTTCTGAGTTTAACCGTTGAATCGTATTGGGCTGTACTCGTTGGGCGCGCGCTTCAAGGACTTACCGCCGCGATGTTGCCTTTGTGTTTTGGTATGCTTCGCCACCATATCGAACCAAAGTTTTTGCCAATAGCGATTGGGCTTATGGTTACAGGCTCCGGCGTTGGCGCTATTTCAGGATTACTCGTCGGTGGACTGATTGTTGATAATTTCCCATGGCGAACAATTTTCGTAGCGAGCGCTGTACTAGCAGGAACTGCCGCAATGCTGCTGTTTTTCTGGGCGCCGCCGTCTCCCCAGCGTGACAGAATCGCCGGAGGGCAGAATCTTCTCACCGGTTTAACTTTCGTACCGGCGATCGCAGGAATATTGCTGGTTGTGAGTCAAGGCCAGAGCTGGGGGTTAATCAGCCCGACGTCTTTATCAATCTTGCTCTCTAGCGTCGGGCTTTTTACATTTTGGATGTGGCGCAGTCTAATTGAAGAAAATCCTCTTATTAATGTTCGACTTTTTGCGGATCGCAATTGCTTGATCGGCGTGATCTCTATGGCCTTGTTGTCGATTGGCGCGTTGCAGGTCTCACTGATCTTTCCCTTACTACTGCAACAACCGGCTTGGACTGGCGTTGGCCTTGGCGTTTCCGCAACTGTCGCTGGGTTGGTTAAGCTTCCATCAAATCTCTTGAGTCTTGGAGGCGGTCCCCTCAGCGGATGGATGAGCACCACGTTGGGGGATCGGCCGGCGATGATCACCGGCGTTTTGCTCACGTCAACCGGCTGGTTGTTAGCGGCCTTTTTCCATGGCGATATTTATGTGATAGGCGCGATGCTATGCGTTATCTCCTTCGGTACCACGATCATATACGCCGCGCTGCCCAATATCGTCATTCGCGCCGCGCCCAAAGAGCGAACAAGCGAAGCCAGCGGCGTTCTAGCTGTAGTGCGAACCGCTTTTATGGCGATAGGGGCTCAACTCGTGTCAGAGGGTTTGTCTTATCATACGGTGACAGCGACGGATGGGAGCGGCGCGCAATACCCCAGCCAGACTGCCTATTTCTCCCTGATGCTCGTGATCGCCGTCCTCACAATTTTCTTGGCGGGATTATCGATGCTGTTAAGCTCGTCACTTAAGTCCGCCGCAACGCACAAACTCGCAAAAACATAGCGCCTCGGGCGTTGCCTAAGTAAGAACTTTCAATGTATCGCAACCGAATGATGCGAGATTCGCCGGACCATGCCCAAGATATCGCCGAACTGCGCTCTTTGAGAAAAGGGGAACGCACGCGCCTGCGGATAATGGAGGTAACCGAAAGGATCCTTGGATCGCGTCGCCTTAAGGACATCACGGTCGCCGAAATCGCGGCTCAGGCGGCGGTCTCGCCGGGCACATTCTACAATTACTATAAGGACGTGACGGATGTCGTACTCGAAGCTGTATCGAGGCTGCCAGTGCATTCCCCTTCTCTTCTGGCGCTGTTTGACACTCCTTGGGTTGGATTGGAAGCTGAGCATAGAGCGCGCCAACTGGTTGAAGATTATGTAGAGACTTGGGATCACCATAGCACTTTGTTCCGCGTACGGAATCTAGCGGCGGAGGAGGGGGATGTGCGTTTTATCGATGTAAGGATGCGTTCAGCACAGCCCTT
The DNA here is from genome assembly GCA_039183665.1 of Pseudomonadota bacterium. GTDB lineage: Bacteria > Pseudomonadota > Alphaproteobacteria > Caulobacterales > Parvularculaceae > Hyphococcus. The sequence goes on from JBCDBM010000099.1 coordinate 3,132, forward strand.
ACTTGAGGCGATTTCGACGCATGTTTCGCGGTTGCAAACTGAAGGGCGCATGCCTGCCGATCAAAAGCCGGAGGCTGTCGCGGGTGCGCTTCTGGCTATGCTGGAGCGGGTAGCTAGTGTCATGCGGGTTTATTTTGACCCGCCTAAACAGACACCAGAGGGCGTAACAGCGCCTTCCAGCCGCGAGGAAATGATTTCCGCAACTACTCTAATAGTGACAAAAATTCTAAGTATTACATAGGGGTAGTGACATCTTGGGTCTTTTTTAGACGATCCAGCGGCTAATTTTGAAATCAGGTAAAGAATATAATTGACGATTCGTCAGTTTTTTGGTTTTCTCCGAGTTATATAACTAGGAAGGATTTCTCAATGAACATGGAAGATATGATCATCGTTAGTGTCGACGACCACGTCATCGAACCTGCCGATGCGTTCATTAAGCACTATCCAGCCGAGAAAAGAGATGAGGCGCCACGCATCATCGAGCGAAATGGGCAGGAAGTTTGGTGGTGGAATGACAAGGCGTACCCGACAATTGGGTTGAACGCAGTGGTTGGGCGACCAAGGTCCGAATACGGTGTGGAGCCAACGCGATTTGATCAACTGCGTCCTGGAACTTTCGACAATGCCGCGCGCGTTGATGATATGAATGTCAACGGCATATTGGGCTCTTTGAATTTTCCAACCTTTCCGAAATTCGCCGGCGGTGACTTTATGGCGGCGGCTAAAACGTCACCCGATGTCGCGTTGCGCGCGGTGCGCGGCTACAATGACTGGCACGTTTTGGAATGGTGTTCTGGGCCGGGGGAAGGACGTTTAATACCGCTGGTTCTGATGCCTTTATGGGATATGGACGCTACTTTGGCGGAAATGAAGCGCATGTCTGACCTTGGCGTACATGCTGTGTCGTTTCCGGACAATCCTGCGCTGAATGACTTGCCAAGCTTGCACAACGAATATTGGGAACCGTTTTGGCAAGCATGTGTTGAATACAAGATGCTAATCAATTGCCATATCGGCACGGGCGCCCAAGCGGCGCACGCTTCTGACGAAACGCCAATCGACGCTTGGATTACGACCATGCCGATGTCGATATCGAACTCGGCTGCTGATTGGCTTTTCGGTTCTTTCTGGAAACGCTACCCGGATCTGAGGATGGCCCTTTCTGAAGGCGGCATTGGTTGGGTTCCTTATTTCTTAGAGCGCGCCGACTTCACCCATGAACATCATCGCGAGTGGACCTTCTCTGATATAGCTGGCCAAAGCCCCAGCGATGTTTTCAAAAAACACATTGTAACATGCTTCATTGATGATCAGTTTGGCTTGAACAATCTAGAGTATCTCAATGAGGATATGGTTTGTTACGAATGCGATTATCCGCATTCTGACACAGTTTGGCCGAACTCGCCGGAATATCTCTGGGCTTGCGTCAACATAAAACCTAAAGAAACGATCGACAAGGTCACGCATTTAAACGCGATGAACTTGCTCAACTATCATCCATTTGAGAAACTGGGCGGTCGCGACAAATGCACAGTTGGCCATTTGCGCGAGCTCGGAAAACATGTGGACGTTAGCCCTCGAGAAGGGCTCGGCGGCCTAAAAACCGAGAGCATGGATGCGATCGGTAATGCGCGTCGTCCAGTTACGTCCGGCGAAATCAAAAAGATGTTCGCGGTCGATAGCATTAAAGAAGACGCGTAGTTTTGCGCGCCCCGTTCAAGTTTTGATCGGGGCGCGTTTGTTTACGAGCTCCGCTTTGGCGTCGACGAAGGAAAAAGATCAATGAAATTAAGTTCAAACGTCAGCGCCGTCGTTACCGGCGGCGCTTCCGGTCTTGGCGCCGCCGCTGCGACCAGGTTGGCGAAGGAGTACGGGGTAAAGGTCGCACTGTTCGATTTAAACGAACAAAAGGGGGAAGCCCTTGCCAACGAATTAGACAGCGTTTTTTGCAAGGTGAATGTAACCGATGAAGCGTCCGTCGACGCAGGATTTCAAAAGGCACGCGCGGCTATCGGACAAGAGCGTATCCTGATCAACTGCGCTGGTACAGGCAACGTCTTCAAAACTGCTTCGCGTGATAAAGAAACGGGCGAAATAAGACATTTCCCGATTGAGAACTTTGATCAAATCATTCAGATTAATCTTGTGGGTACATTTCGGTGTATCGCTAAGTCTGCAGCAGGCATGCTAACGCTAGATCCCATTGATGGAGAGCGGGGCGGGATCGTCAACACAGCTTCCGTGGCGGCCCAAGACGGGCAAATGGGACAAGCCGCGTATTCAGCTTCTAAAGGCGGCATCCTCGGCATGACGCTTCCTATTGCACGAGATCTTTCCCGTGAGTTAATACGTATAAATACCATTATGCCCGGCATCTTTGATACGCCGTTGATGAAAGACGCGCCGGAGAAAGTGCGGGATTCCCTAGCTGCTTCTGTGCCTCATCCGTCCCGGTTCGGAGAACCCAGTGAGTTCGCGTCGCTTGCATGTGAGATGATTCGTAATCCTTATTTTAATGGAGAGGGCGTGCGTTTAGATGGGGCTATTCGGATGGGGTTCCGTTAAAGATAGGCCATTATCAGCTTCGCCATTTTCGCCCGCGCGGGCCTACTCGCGACGTGATTTCTAGCCCGCACCGGTCGCTCAAAAGTAGCACTAGAGTTCTGGTAATGCGCCTAACAGAATTCAAGTCTACGCGTTCATTGAAGAAATGAGTGGTTTCTGCGAATTGGTTCGTAGACCAAACTTGGTCGGTTTCCGTAAATCGAATACGTGATTACCTCGTTATACTAGGGGAACGCATCTTATTCTAGATTAGGTGATAGCTCGGGCGTTGGGCGCGAGAAAAAGTCGCTTCTGCTTCCGAGCCGGGTTCCAACACATATCCAGAACTAAAGCATCCGTCAGAGTTTATCGTTAGCGGGCTCTGTGCGAACGCGAGGACGCTCGCGATACGCTCATTGACGCAGGCTTCTGCGTCTCTGGGAATAAGCGGGATGGGCGCTCTGCCGCATGCTATCTCGACCATGATCGATCGACTTCATAGATACGGCGCCGCATCGCATGTGCGAAGGAACTTCGCACTGTGTGTTCATCGCTCTGTTTGGAGCGGGATACGCACGAGCTCCTTGTTAACTCCACCTAGGCGCAGAAATTCCAATCCACGGCAGTGGCAATTTCGTTCGCTAGATCTTCTCTCCCTCATTTGCGAACGCGGACAGCGGCCCACGCGGACTTTAGCGCGCAAAAAAAGCGGGGCTGCTAGAGCCCCGCCGTATAGTTTTCTTTCGCTTAGAGAGTAGGGTGAGAACGAAGCTTAATTCAACAATTTATTGGGCTGAACTGTTAGTCGGATCATGAGCTCCCGCCCGCGATTGACTTGAAGCAGTCGTTCGTTTGTCGGGAACAAGAACGTCGTGAAAGTGTCGTCCAGCGGCACATTCGTCAATGGGTTTGCCGAAGATTGAATGACGAAGAATTCGTCCGTTACATTGCGCGCCGTGATATCCAGGGCCCAAGCATCGTCTTCATCGTACAATGATAATCCTACGTTCAGGAGTGTATAGCCATCTTCGAAATCAAGCGGATCCTGGAAGGCGTTCGCGTCATAAGAGCTAGAGTAAATACCATTCACATTCACTCGGTACCGGATGTCGTTCATGCCTAGGGCGCGATCAAGGGTAACGCCCATATTCGCCGTCCAATCTGGTGCGTTCCCGGGCGCCAAGCCGGATAGATCCAGAGTACATTCGCCTGCTGGCCCTGTGTAGGTCAGAAGCGCGGTATCTTGACATTCAGTTTCTCGCTCAATGAAGCGGTTTCTGTTCCAGTTCATCGCGCCGTTGAAGGTTAAGCCTTCAAATTGGGGCGGCGCCCAAATCGTTTCGACCTCGACGCCTTGCGCGCGCAAGGAGCCTGAGTTGTTCACGCGGGTGCTGAGAACGCCACCAGTTGGTAAAAACTCCGTGAGCTGAAGTGCATCATATTTGAAGTTATAATACGCGACGTTGAAGCGCAGCGTATTGTCGAACCACTCCGATTTTACGCCTAGCTCAAAACCGTCTGCAGTCTCTTCGTCAAAGCTGATGTCTCCGAGTACTTCCGCGGGCAGCCCTCCGAAACCAACGTAGTTGGTGTTCGACAAATCAAATGAACCGGATTTGAAGCCTTGTTTATAGGTCGCGAACAGCGTCACATCGTTTTGAGGTCTCCAAGTGACGTTGACCTCAGGTGAGATATTGTCGAATGTTCTCTCGTCGGGAGTAACGTTATATGGACCAGCATCCCCACCTAGAGGCGAAGCGGTAACGGCTTCGCCGGTAAATTCCTTCTTCTCCCATGAGTATCTAAAGCCCGCTGTGACGGTTAGGGCGTCCGTGGCCTCGGCAATACCTTGAAGGAACAAGGAATACGCCTGATCATCAACCCTTAGGAACTGGGTGCCGAAAGGGAATAATCCGGACACGGTAAGCAATTGAGAATTAAACCCTTCGTTGTACAGTCCGCCGAATACAAAGTTGAAGGGAGAGTCAAAATCGGTGGCAAGGCGAAGTTCTTGAGAAAAGGCTCTGCCTTCAATCTCGAAGTCGTTGATGATCAAAAAATCAGGATTTGAGATGGCGTTGGCGTTGCCCCCTTCCATCTGATCGAAGTCGTTGAAACCGGTGACGCTGACTACATTTAACCATGGAGCTGGATCGTAAGACATCTCAAGGGAGATGATCGCGTTGTCGACATTGTCGAAACTCTCAAAGCCTACATCAGCGATCGCTGTGCGATCGTCTGCGATACAATCAGCGCCAGGATTGACGAGCCCGCCAATAAGGTCGCTGGAGTTACAATCGGCTTGTTGAGAGGTGGTTGACGCATTGCCTTCTCGATCTGCGTAAGAGCCGCTTAGTCGCGCTGAGAAGTTATCCGTCGGCTCCCACAGGAATGTTGCTCTACCGAAAAACTCCGTAAAATCGGGAATTGTCGTGTCGAACAATGGTCCTGGCGCGGTGTTCTCCAGATAACCATCCATGTCCGTGATGTTGACGGCGAGGCGCGCGCCAAGCGTTTCAGAAAGCGGGCCGGAGAGAACGACCTCACCAATTTTTTCGTTCGCCTCGAACTCGTACGCGCCACTTACTTTAAAGAAGAACTCATCCGTTGGGTCCGCAGTTTTGACGGCGATGATGCCGCCAGTACTGTTCTTGCCGAAGAACAATGGCTGCGGCCCTTTCAAAACCTCGATGCGCTCCAAATCAAACTGTGCATTTCGGAATGCGTTCGAATTAGAGATCTGAACACCGTCGACAATCAATGACACGGCCTGCGACGAACCAATATTTAATGCGCCCGTTGTGATACCACGAATCGAGACAAATCCGCCGCCAGGCGCCGTATCGCCATCCGAGAAAGACTGAAAGCCCGGAACTAAATCCTGAAGATCTTCGACGCGTGTGACCCCGGCCTTCTCAAGCGCCTCAGCGTCGAACGCACTCACGACAACCGGAATTTCCTGGGCGTTTTCGACCCTCTTTCGGGATTCAACGGTAATGACATCGATTTGCGCGATCGCTGCCGGCATATCGCTCAACATCAGCGCGCCAACGGCAGCGGTCAGCGTCAAAAAAGACTTGCGCGTTGTTTTCCCCGCATTCGATCCCTTTGGCATCGACTGTAGATCACTAAGTGCCTTCATTATTCTCTACTCCAGTAGCTTTCGTTCGCAGCAGCCCGATAGACGGCCCTCTTGCTGCTGCCGACACACCAATTCGAACAATGCTGGATCAACGCTCTTGGCACGTCAATTAGAACTTACATCACCTAGTTATATTTCTGATGTTTTCCGCTTTATGTGGCAATAACGACACGTTTCGCGGTTTGCCAGATGTGCAGCTCTATGCATTGAGCGGGAATAAACCACTCCAACAATCGGGGCTAATGGTCGGCGTGATGGGTTCAATTATCGCAGGTTTCTGCGGTGCAACGCTTGACAATCAGCCCCTCGTGCAGGACGTTCCATCTAACGTAGTATACCTAGTAGTGTATGTCAGGCGATAGGCGAGAAGGAAGGCTCGCGGGGGCCGACAGGCCATACCTTCTAGGATATTGCGGTGCTGAAAACCGCGGTGAAAACCGCATGTGACCAGCAATAGCTTTCTAAATTCTGTCCCCTTTGGCGATTATCCGTGCGTCATTGGCCGCCTACAACTTGTACTATTTCGCGCTCAACTAGAGGGAAAAAAGTGGAACAAGATACGACAATCCAAGACAAATCAGTCGAAGCGATGATTGCTGAAATTTATCAAGGCGAGGTATTTGGCGAAGCTTTTGTCTGCCAGCTGTTGAAGCGCTATCGATCTCCCGACGAGCAGTATAAATTGGGCACTTTGCTTCAATTGGAAACGGAAACAAAAGCGCGCATTAGACCTATCGCCGCCGGGTACGGCATCGATTTAGTCGAAGATATAGAATCGCGAACGGGAGGAAAGAACGCAGCAGACGCGCTGCCCGCTGTGGAATGGGGAGAGCTTATGTCGTTGCTTTTGGAGCCGAGTAAGGATTCGAGCGATAAGTATCGAGCGATGGCCGAGAAAATGCCTTCAGAGCTTGCAGCTTTTGCAAAGGCTATGGACGAGCACGAATACGCTATCCATGAATTCTTCGTCAAAGAGAACAATGGCCAGAGCGCTCAATCCGTCGATCATTTTGTAGCAATGCTGCAGAATCCTCTGCCAAAACCGAGCCTCGAAAACTAGATCGCATTCGCGTGTGCGGACGAAAGTGCTTTCAGGAGAGCGATGATGGTAAGGAAAGAGCGCACAGTTTGCGACCCCAATTGCCACGCTGATCCGAGATGTGGGATCTCTGCATTAGTTGAGGACGGCAAAATCATCTCAGTCGAAGCCGCAGATTATCCTGTTCCCGGATACGAAAACCGCATCTGTTTAATGGGGCGCTCGCGGGTGGAATATCAATACCATCCCGATCGGTTGCGAAAGCCATTAAAGCGCGTTGGCGCCCGTGGAGCGGGTGAGTGGGAAGAAATATCTTGGGACGAAGCAATCGCATTGTTCGTCGAAAAACAAAAAACTATCGCGGAAAAATATGGTCCGAAGGCTGTAATTTTCAGCCAAGGTAGCGGGTCGAACGCTTTGTTGAATCGTGGATCGCCGGTTCGATATGCGGCGTTGACTGGCGCGACTGTGATCGGGGCAGGGGGTATTGACTATGGCGTTGCGAAGGGACTGGAGCCGATGTTCGGCGCCAGTGCTAGCAGTTATGGCGCCCCGATCGGCAATGCATTGCAAGACACGAAAAACTCAAACCTGACTATCTTATGGGGGCATAATCCCGTCGTAACGCGCAGTGTTGATCATTTGCCTCTCAAACAGGCGAAAAAAACAGGTACAAAACTGATCAGCATTGATCCCGTGAACAGCGAGACTTCGAAATTAAGCGATCAATGGATTTCCCTGCGCCCCGGGAGCGACGGCGCCTTGGCACTCTCGCTGGCGCACGAGATTATCGACAAGAAACTTTACGATGAAACGTTCCTCCTTGCTCATACGAATATGCCTTTTCTCGTCAAATCAAGCGACGGGACAATTCTGAAAGAGACTGATGTTAAAGCAGGGGGCGGCGATGAGTATATCGTTTGGTGCGAGAAAGCACATTCGCTTGTCAAATTGTCGGAGGCGCGAGCGCCGACCCTAGATGTCTCAGACAGTATTCTTATCGCGGACGGAACTGAGTTGTCGGTCTCGTCAGTTTTCCATCTTTATGCTCAGATCACACGCGACTTTGAGCCGGAAAAGGCGGAAAAAATCACCGAAGTCGATAAGGATACCATTTCGATATTAGCGAAGGAATTCGCTGAGGCTGACCCAGCGTCTATTAGAATCGGGTTTGGGGTTGACCGATGGTACAATGCGGATTTAACAGGACGAGCGATCGCCACGCTCTCGTGCTTATGCGGGTATGTTGGCCTCGCGGGCGGCGGCGTGAGCCTTATTGAAGGCCATCAAAGCGTGCCGGTTAGGGGCAGCAATTTCTATGCGCCCGACGGAAAACTGCCGACCTTTATGAGCATTATGGAGGCGGACGTCGCTGTTCAGCAAGGGACGCCATACCCGATACGCATGGAGTGTATTACTGCGGGTAATTTTTATAATCAGTTCAAACCAAATCGCAGTAAGGTTCTTACCGATTACCTTGAGAAACTGGAATTCGTAACTGTTATCGATCACTTCATGACCGATACGGCGAAGTTCGCCGACTTGGTATTGCCCTCTGCGACGATCTTCGAACGAACAGATGCTGTCGCTGATCGGTTCATTCAACTTCAACAACGAATCGTCGAACCTGAAGGCGAAGCGAAATCCGATTTTGAAATTTTCCAGGCGTTTGCGAGAGCTTATGGAATAGGCGCGCACTTCGAAAAAACGCCGGAGGAGTATCTTGACGCTATGTTCGATACCGACTCGCCGCTAATGACGGACGTCAACATTGAGCGTTTGAAAAAAGAGAAGGTTATTTTTCCGTGGCCTAATGATGAGCCATTTGTCGGTTTCAAAAATCGGGAGTTTCCGACCAAGTCGGGACGTTTAGAGATTTATACAGAAAGCATTTTGAAGTACGGCGCAGAACTGCCTTACTTTAAAGAACCAGTCGAGGCTACGCCCAAAAACCCGTTGTTCAAAAAGTATCCGCTTGTTCTTCTGTCTTCTCATAGCCGCTACAGAATCCATTCTACCTTCGCGAACATGGAAATGGTTCGAAGTAAAGAGCCGGAACCAGTTTTGCGTATTCATCCTAGTGACGCTCGCCGACGAGGGATTGAAGATGGATCAGTCGTTGAAACCTTCAATGACCGCGGGCGCATGAAAGTTAAGTGCCAGATTGATGATGCGATGCGTGAGGGATGCGTGCTGATCAGCGAAGGTCATTGGGTAGACCAATTTATCGAGGGGGATCCGTATGTTTTAACCCATGATCAATGGAGCCCTACGGCCGAAAATTATGCGACTTACGATGTGCTTGTTGAAATGAAAGCGGCCGCAGCTTGATGTCCGTAACAACTCGATCGTAGATGGATTTAATTACAAAGCCCCCTCGCTGATAGCTAAGACCTTTAACGTATTGCAGATAGCTCGGTCTACGTGAAAGGCCCGGTTCATGAGGGCGTTTTGGGACAGGTAAGATGCAACGCAGTGTTTGCCACTGAGCTGGAAGGATAATCGATGGCGGCGAGCAATCACACTATCGAAACAGAAGAGCAGATCTCTGAGATTCTAGGTAACCCGGACAATAACACGGTTGAGAAAATATCGGACCGCCTCGACGACTTGGCCCAGGATTTTATCAGAAGTTCGACGCTGGTTTTCGTCTCTACCGTCGATAAAGATGGGAAGTTGGATGTTTCTCCAAAAGGGGACGGTCCTGGT
>JBCDBM010000100.1:0-12296 GCA_039183665.1 Pseudomonadota bacterium
CCGCCAAGGATATGGTCGAGGTCGCGAAAGCCTGAGGTGACGCCCGCGAGCCCGCCGCCCCGTTTAAAAGCCGCGTTGGCCAATTCGATCGCGTCAGTGATGGCGCGTTGGAATGTCTTGAAACCGCCGCCATATTTGCCGTTTTCCGCCAAGCCGAAGAGCTTGGTTTCGGCGTCTTCGAGTTGCTTTGCCGGCGTGTCTTCGAGTGTTGAGGTTCTTGCGCGGTCAATCATCTCCGCGCCAATGCTCATGAGCCCTCTTGATACGGAGAGATCAAAGACAATCCGCGCATAATCGACGGCGCCTTTTGTTGAGGGCACGTTGGCGGCGAGTTTTTCCAAATAGGTTTTGCCGCCCACATCTTGATAGCCTGGGGAGCTCGACAAATACGCATCGACCGTCACGGGTGAGGCGAGGCGCCCGCTGCCGATCAATTCCCCACAAGCGTCATAAATTATTTCGTGGACAGGGTCGAAAAAGTGTTCGCCCTGCAAAAATGCGGCGGCGCTGTGATAAATCTCGTTATCAAAAAGGAGTGCGCCTAAAATCGCCTGTTCGGCGTCAATGCTGGCTGGAATTTTTTCATCCGAGCCCTGATTATTTGTATCGTTTCCGTAAGCGCCGTCTGCCATGCCATGTTAAAACAAAAAAATCGCCGGCTGCAAAGACAACCGGCGGTTTAATTTTTCAACACGATGCGTTATTGCGCAGTGGACTTCGTTAAGACTCTTTTTCGACCGGTTCGCCGCCATCTTCGCCAACGCTGTCCGCGTCCGCATCAGGCTGCGCTGCGCCCTCATCGAAGAATTGTTCTGTGCTGTCGGCTTCCGTTTGATCGCCATCGTCATCAATATCGTCATCGGCTTGGGCGAGAACATTTTCGCCGCGTGCTTGGCGCTCCGCTTCGTCTTCAGAGCGCGCGATATTAATGTCGATAGAGGCGGAGACTTCAGGATGCAGCACGATGCGCACCGAAAATACGCCCAAAGACTTCAACGGTTTATCAAGTCGCACTTGCCCGCGTTCAATGCGCACGCCTTCAGAAGAGGCCGCCTCGGCGATGTCCCGCGTTGACACCGACCCGTAAAGCATCCCCATTTCAGAGGCTTGTCGGATAACAACAAAAGCGCGGCCGTCGATTTTCTCACCGGCTGCTTCTGCGTCTTTCTTGCGTTCTAAATTGCGCGCTTCGAGCTCAGCTCGTTGCGTTTCAAAGATTTTCTTATTGGCGTCGTTGGCGCGCAGCGCTTTCTTTTGCGGCAACAGAAAATTACGCGCAAAGCCTGGCTTTACCGAGACTACATCGCCCATCTGGCCGAGATTTTCCACGCGTTCGAGAAGAATAACGTCCATAGCGATTACTCCGACACGTATGGCAACAACGCGAGAAAGCGCGCGCGTTTAATCGCACGAGCAAGTTCACGTTGTTTCTTGGCGGAGACGGCTGATATGCGCGAAGGGACAATCTTGCCGCGCTCCGAAAGAAAACGTTGGAGTAGCTTCGGGTCTTTGTAATCGATTTTGGGCGCGTTATCGCCCGAAAACGGACAAGTCTTGCGCCGGCGGAAAAATGGTTTCGCCATGATGTTTGCTCCTTATCCTATCGACGTCGGTCGTCGCGATCACCGCGATCCCGGCGATCACCTCGGTCGCCGCGGTCATTTCTGTCGCGTCGGCTCAAAACAGGCGATGGCTCGGCATTCAATTCATCGACGCGGATCGTCAAGAATCGCAGAACGTCGTCATTGATCTTTTCCTGGCGCTCCAGTTCCTGGATTGCAGCGGGGGGACCATCGATATTGAAAAGGCTGTAATGGCCTTTGCGATTTTTGCTGATTTTGTATTGCAGGTTGCGCAGACCCCAATATTCGGACTTTTCGATCTTGCCGTTGTTATCGGTAATGACCTTGCCGAGGGTTTCTGTCAGGCCTTCCACTTGCGCGGGAGAGATGTCCTGACGCGCAATAAAAATATGCTCGTATAGAGGCATTTTAGGCCAGCTCCTCTTTTCCTGCGACGGAGACCTTCCCGGACGGCTGGAACACCGGACTTGGCCTTTGGCTTGTGCGCCGAGAAGGGACCATCCCTCGAATTCTCTCCTCAGATCGGACTGACCTGCGGCGCGAACCGGCGCACAACCGTCGCTCGTGAGCGAGGGGGTTTAGACGCCCCATGTCGCAAAGGCAAGGGGCGTTCGCTTGCCCTTCGAGGCCGCGCCCGTTAAGGCCTCAACAAAAGGGCGAGAGAAATGAGCTTAGCATTATTGTTTCCCGGGCAAGGCAGTCAGAGCGTCGGTATGGGCAAGGCGCTCGCCGATGCGTTTGCGCCTGCGCGCGCCGTGTTTGAAGAAGTCGACGAAGCGCTCGGACAGAATTTATCGACATTGATGTGGGACGGGCCCATGGAGGCGCTAACCCTTACCTCAAATACGCAGCCGGCGCTGATGGCCCACTCGATCGCGGCCATGCGGGTTTTGGAAGCCGAAGCCGGGATTGCGGTTGCCGACGCGGGCTTTGTTGCCGGGCATTCGCTTGGCGAGTATTCAGCTTTGTGCGCCGCCGGCGCCTTGTCGCTTTCAGATACGGCGCGGCTCTTGCGCATTCGTGGCGACGCCATGCAAGCGGCGGTTCCCGTCGGCGAGGGCGCAATGGCGGCGCTTATCGGAATTGATATTGCGGGCGCTGAAAAAGCCGTCGCAGCGGTTGCTGACAAGGTCGTGTGCGAAATCGCGAATGACAATGCGCCGGGCCAAGTGGTGATTTCGGGCGATAAAGCGTCGGTCGAGACCGTGTGCGCCGATGCGAAAAGCTACGGCGCAAAAATGGGCAAGCTCTTGCCGGTTTCCGCGCCATTCCATTGTTCGCTGATGGCCCCGGCGGGCGAACGCATGGCCCAAGCGCTCTCAGACGTTGATATAAGCGCTCCGGCAACAACGCTCATCGCCAATGTGACAGCGGCGCCAGTCTCGTCGCCTGACGACATCCGCGACTTACTGGTGAAACAAGTGACAGGCCGCGTGCGCTGGACAGAAAGCGTTGGAGCAATGAGCGCGCAAGGGGCGGATCAGTTCTTAGAAGTGGGTTCGGGCAAGGTGCTGACTGGACTTGTTAAACGCATCGCAAAAGGCGCTGCAAGTGCAAATTTCGGGGCGCCAGAAGATCTCGACACCGTTAAAGGGCTCTGACGCGCGCAGCTCAAATTCGAGCGGGGCGGCGCAGTTTTATCGAAAAGGACAAGGCACATGTTTAATTTGAGCGGCCGGCGCGCGTTGGTCACCGGCGCAACGGGCGGTATTGGCGGCGCCATCGCAAAAGCGCTTCATGCGCAAGGTGCGAGCGTCGCGATCTCCGGCACCCGAGAAGAGAAACTCCAAGAGTTGGCTGGCGAGCTTGGCGAGCGCGTTCACGTGGCCCCATGCAATTTGGCTGATTTGGACGCGGTGGACGCATTGCCGAAATCCGTTTCTGAAGCGCTCGGCGGGCTCGATATTTTGGTGTCAAATGCAGGCCTGACCCGCGACACGCTGATGATGATGATGAAGCCCGCCATGTGGGACGAAGTGATCGCGGTGAACCTCACCGCTTACTTTCGCCTGGCTAAAGCGTGCCTGCGCGGCATGACCAAGCAGCGCTTTGGCCGCATTATCGCGATTACCTCAGTTGTTGGCGCGACCGGCAACCCCGGGCAAGCCAATTACGCGGCTTCGAAAGCCGGTTTGATTGGCATGTCGAAATCGCTGGCCCAAGAGGTCGCGAGCCGAAACGTCACCGTAAACTGCATCGCGCCTGGCTTCGTCAAAACGCCCATGACAGAGGCGCTCAATGAGCAGCAGCAAGACGCTATTCTGTCGCGCATTCCGGCTGGAGATATGGGCGCGCCTGAGGATATCGCTGCGGCCGCCATTTATCTCGCCTCGAACGAGGCCGGCTACGTCACGGGCCAAACCATTCACGTCAATGGCGGCATGGCGATGCTTTAGGCCCAAACGCGACGCTGCAACTGCGAAACACCCTTTGTCGTTGCAACATCCGCGAATATGCCTTAATTCGCCGGAAACGCTGACGAATTGGCGCAAGGGTCCGCGAAAGAGGCCCGTTCAACCATTTGCATCAAGGAGCCTTGGATGTCTGATCTTGCAGAACGCGTGCGAAAAATTGTCGTCGAACATCTCGACGTAGATGCGGCGAAAGTCGAACCGAAGGCCAGCTTCATCGACGATCTCGGCGCGGACAGCTTGGATATCGTTGAGCTTGTGATGGCGTTCGAAGAAGAGTTCGACGTTGAAATTCCTGACGACGCCGCCGAAACCATTCAGTCCGTCGGCGATGCGATAAAATTCATCGAAGAACAAAAATCTTAAACCCAGTCGACCCAGGGCGCGCCGATGCTGCTTCGCTTGCGGCTTGGGCCCTTGAGGCGGCGGCGTTTGGCGATCGAAACCTATCGGGCGGGCATTCTTAAGCGGAGGCCTGACGGATGAGACGAGTAGTAGTCACCGGCATTGGGTGCGTGACGCCGCTGGGCGTCGGAAAAGACGCTGTTTGGCGGCGCCTCATCAATGGCGAGTCCGGCGCAGGCCGAATAGAGAAATTCGATACATCGGCCATGGCCTGCCAGATCGCGGCGGAGGTGCCGCGTTCAGACGGCTATGGCGGCGGCGAGGCGGCGGGCGAGGCGGCCTTTAATGCTGATGATTGGGTTGAGCCGCGCGAACAGCGACGGATTGACGACTTTATCATTTACGGCATGGCTGCCGCGCAAATGGCCTTTCAAGATTCTGGTCTTGAGTTGAAAACGGATGAAGATCGCGAACGCGCGGGCATCATGACTGGCGCGGGGATTGGCGGCTTGCCGTCTATCGAAGACAGCGTATTGACGCTGCACAACAAAGGGCCGCGTCGCGTCTCGCCATTCTTCGTGCCCGGCGCGCTCATCAACCTCGTATCGGGACAAGTGTCGATTAAGCTCGGGCTTAAGGGTCCAAACCATGCCGTCGTGACCGCTTGCTCGTCCGGGGCCCATGCAATCGGCGACGCAGCGCGGCTCATCGCCTTTGACGATGCGGACGTTATGCTGGCGGGGGGCGCTGAATCGTCTGTTTGCCCCATCGGCATCGCCGGTTTTGCCGCCTGCAAAGCGCTCTCCACCCATTTCAATGATGCGCCAACGCGCGCGTCTCGCCCCTATGACAAAGATCGGGACGGGTTCCTGATGGGCGAAGGGTCCGGGTTTTTGGTGCTCGAAGAGTTTGAACGCGCGAAAGCGCGCGGCGCCCATTTGTATGGCGAGATCATTGGATACGGCCTTTCGGGAGACGCCTATCATGTCACGGCGCCAGCGGAAGACGGCGCCGGCGCCTTTCGGTCCATGCGTATGGCGCTAAAGCGGGCGCAGATCGATCCGAGCGACGTAGATTACGTGAATGCCCATGGCACATCGACGCCGCTCGGCGATGAGATTGAACTGGGCGCAGTTGAGCGATTGTTCGGCGATGCGGCGGACGATCTGGTGATGTCCTCGACGAAATCGTCCATCGGCCACTTGCTTGGCGCCGCTGGCGCGGTTGAGGCAATTTTCTGCTTGATGGCAATTCGAGACGGAATCGCGCCGCCCACACTCAATCTTGACAATCCGTCTGTCGAGACGCCGATAAACCTGGCTGCGAATGAGGCGGTGAAGCGACCCATCGATGTTGCGCTGTCTAACTCGTTTGGTTTTGGCGGAACAAACGCATCTCTGGTGATGCGCCGCGCAGAGGGTTAAGCTGCCTAAGCGTCGTCGTGGAGACGTGGCGGGCGCGGATCGGGTTGGGGATCAAGATGCGTCGACAGTCATCGGCC
Organism: Pseudomonadota bacterium; assembly: GCA_039183665.1. Classification (GTDB taxonomy): domain Bacteria; phylum Pseudomonadota; class Alphaproteobacteria; order Caulobacterales; family Parvularculaceae; genus Hyphococcus. Next base: position 5,841 of record JBCDBM010000100.1, read on the forward strand.
AATACGGACACTGAGATGTATTCACGCGACGACACCCAGCGGGGCGGCGCGGTGAAATCCGTCCTGCTTTTTTTCCTTGGACTCGCTGCGCTGGCGGCCGCCGCGATTGGGGTTGGCGGATACCTCGCCTATCGGGAAGCGCAACTGCCCGGCCCGTCAACGGCCCCCACTATTGTCTTGTTTGAACCGGGAAGTTCCGTATCATCTATTGCGCGCGATTTGACCGATGCCGGCGTTATTCGGTATAAGGATCTTTTTATCGCTGCTGTTCGCCTTCGCGGGGAGCAAGATGCGCTTAAAGCGGGTGAATATGAAATCCCTGCGGGCGCAAGCGTTCTCGATATCATCGCAATTCTCGTGGACGGGAAAAGCATTCTCCACCAACTCACCTTTGCTGAGGGGCTCACGACGGCGCAGATTCTCAGACTCATCGAAGCAGAGGAGATACTTAAGGGCGATTTAACCGTGGCGCCTGCTGAAGGAGAGCTGTTGCCCGAGACCTATGCCTTTACCCGCGGGTCTTCCCGCGACGAGTTGGTGCGCCGGATGGAAAAGGAGCAAGACAAATTGCTTGACGCCCTGTGGGACGACAGAGCCCTGGAGCTTCCCTTTTCGACCCGAGAGGACGCCTTGATCTTGGCGTCTATCGTCGAGAAAGAAACCGGCGTCGCGGGCGAGCGTCAGCGGGTCGCTGGCGTTTTCGTCAACCGTCTTCGACGCGGCATGCGCCTTCAATCGGACCCGACGGTGATCTACGGGATTACCGGCGGTGAGCCCTTGGGCGGCGGGTTGCGACAAAGCCAGCTAAAGGCGGAAACGCCCTATAATACCTATGTTATTCGAGGTCTGCCGCCGACGCCGATCGCCAATCCGGGACGCGCCTCGATTGAGGCGGTTTTGGATCCGCTGGATACGGATGATTTGTATTTCGTGGCGGACGGCACTGGCGGCCATGCATTCGCGACCAATCTTAACGATCACTTGGCGAATGTGGCGCGTTGGCGCGCTATCGAAAGACAGCGAAAACAGGAAGGCGGCTAGTGGCGAGCGCGACCCTGTCTTCGATGACCGGTTTTGCGCGTCATGACGGCGCGCATGAGACCAGGTCGTGGACTTGGGAAATCAAAACCGTCAATGCGCGCGGCTTTGAAATGCGTTGCCGATTGCCTCAAGGGTTAGACTCGCTTGAGCCCGTTTTGCGAAAAGCAGCCCAGAAACTGATCAGCCGCGGCGCGGTGTCGGTCAATTTGTCAGTGGCCGCTGAAGCTGGCGAGACGACTTATCAGATCAATGAACGCGCGCTCAAAAACGCAATCGCGATGGTTCAACGGGTAGCGAGCGAAACCCCTTGCGAGCCGCCGCGGCCAGAAAGCATTTTGCAGTTGCGGGGCGTCTTAGAAGCCGCCGAAGACGCACAAGGGGACGATGCGCGCGATGCGTATCACGACGCGTTGGCGAAGAGCTTTGCTGAGGCTGCGGAGGCCCTGGCCGTTGCGCGGCGTCGAGAAGGGGAAAGCCTGTCGATCGCAATCGCAGCGCAAATCGATGAGATTGAGGCGTTGACGGCGCAAGCGGCCGGATGCGCATCTGCAACGCCAGATGCGCTGCGTAAGAAAATAAACGCTCAATTGGACGAGCTTCTATCCGGCGCGCCAGTACCTGAAGAAAAATTAGCACAAGAAGCGGCGTTGCTTGCTATAAAAGCGGACGTTCGCGAGGAACTGGATAGACTACGCGCCCACATTATTGCTGGCCGCGCTTTACTGCAGAAAACCGAGCCTGTTGGGCGACAGCTCGATTTCCTTAGCCAAGAATTTAACCGCGAAGCGAATACGCTGTGTTCGAAAGCCGGCGATATGACCTTGAAGCGCATTGGCCTGGATCTAAAGAAGGTGATCGACCAAATGCGCGAACAGGTCCAAAACGTCGAGTAGAGGCAAGAGCATGATTGGCGGCGATCTTAAAATCGCGCGGCGCGGGCTGATGTTTATTTTGTCGAGCCCTTCGGGCGCCGGCAAAACAACCCTGGCGGATCGACTTTTATCCAAAGACGGCGAAATCGAATTATCGATATCCGCCACGACGCGCCCGCGACGCCCAAGCGAGATTGATGGTGAGGACTACCATTTCGTCTCGGAGCAAGAATTCACCCGCATTCGGGAGCAGGGCGATTTTCTCGAATGGGCCGAGGTATTCGGCAATTTTTACGGTACGCCGAAAGGGCTCGTCGAAAATGCGCTCGCGGGCGGCAAAGACGTCTTATTCGACATTGATTGGCAGGGCGCGCAGCAACTCGACGATGTGGCGCGTGACGATGTCGTGAAAGTGTTTATCTTGCCGCCGTCACGCGAGGAATTGGAACGCCGCCTTCGCGCTCGTGCGCAAGACCCAGAAGAGGTCGTGCAAAAACGCATGGCTAAATCCGACGCAGAAATGTCTCATTGGGCCGAATATGACTATGTGATCGTCAATTACGATTTAGACGAGTCAGAAGAACTGCTGCGATCGATCTTGTTTGCCGAACGCCTAAAACGCCGCCGACAAACCGGTCTTCCACAAATTGTCCGCGAGATGATGGGCGAGTCTTGAGCCTGTCTTAAACGGCGTCAAAAAACGTCTGTCGCTATTTGTATTCGACCTTGGCGATTTCCACAAAACGAGCGCCGCCAGGCGCAGCGACTTCGACGCTTTCACCAACATCTTTGCCAATAATAGCGCGCGCGATAGGCGAGGAAACGGAAATCCGGCGCTGTTTCACGTCTGCTTCCAGATCGCCAACGATCTGCCAGATTTTCTCGTCTTCGGTTTCTTCGTCGATAAGCGTGACTGTTGCGCCGAACTTTACGGTGTCGCCGTTCAGTTTCGTCACATCGATGACTTCCGCACGGGTGAATTTGTCTTCTAGCTCAAGGATTTGGCTCTCGATCCAACCCTGGCGTTCTTTCGCCGCATGGTATTCGGCGTTTTCAGACAGATCACCGTGGCTCCGCGCCTCCGCAATCGCCTGGATAACCGCAGGGCGCTCTTCGAGCTTCAGTTTTTTTAAATCGGCTTCGAGTTTTTCGTAGCCGTCCATGGTCATCGGAAACTTTTCCATAGGACGCCCTTTCTTTAAAAAACGCGACGACACGTGGTGCGTTATAAAAAAAAATCCCGGCCGGGCGTTCCGCCTCGGCCGGCTGTGTCAGGCTTTGAGCTGACCGAAGGTAATCGCCCGGGGCCGCAACTTCAAGTCCAATTTCAAGCGCACTGACCGCGTATGCCCATAAGCAATTGAAATATATATAACAATCACGCCCCATGATGAGGCTTAAACTACAAGCGTTGGGGAGGCTAAGCCGCCTGGAAGAAGGATTGCAGCGGCGCGACTTCAACACCGCCGGCGCGCAAGGCCTCGATCGCCCTAACCGCGGCGCGTGCGCCAGCCGCGGTTGTAACGCATGGGATTTTCTGGGACAGCGCCGTCGTGCGAATAGAGCGGGAGTCTTTAATCGCCTGGGCGCCTTCGGTGGTGTTGAAGATCAGGTCGATCTCGCCATTTTTCAGCGCATCGACAATATGCGGTCGGCCGTCCAGCACTTTGTTGATGCGCTCCACGTTTAGCCCTTTGTCTTGCAAATAGGCCGCGGTGCCGCCGGTGGCGACAAGGGTGAAGTCCATGGCGGACAACCGACGCGCGGCTTCGACCATGCCTTCTTTGTCGGCGTCTTTAAGCGAAATGAACACGCGGCCCGATAAAGGCATCGGCGCGCCTGCAGCAATGAGACTTTTGGCCCGGGCCTTGTCGAAATTCGCATCAATGCCCATCACCTCGCCAGTCGAGCGCATTTCGGGGCCGAGCACCGTATCGACGCCGGCAAAACGAGCGAACGGAAAGACAACTTCTTTGACCGCGACATGGTCGGTCCGGCGCCGCGAAATGTTCAAATCGCTGATTTTGGCGCCGGCCATAACTTTGGCGGCATAAGAAGCAATGGGCAATCCGACGGATTTGGCAACGAACGGCGCGGTACGCGAGGCCCGCGGGTTTACCTCTAAGATGTATACATCGTCACCTTTCACCGCATACTGAACATTCATCAACCCAACGACGCCCAGCGCCAAGGCGAGCTTGCGCGTTTGCTCTTCCACATTGTCGATAATATGTTTGGGCAGCGTATAAGGCGGGAGGGAGCATGCGCTGTCGCCCGAATGCACGCCGGCCTCTTCAATATGCTCCATAATGCCGGCGATATAGACATCCTCGCCGTCGCAAATTGCATCCACGTCCAGTTCAACCGCGTTTTGCAGATACTGGTCGAGCAGCAAGGGTTGATCGGAAGAGATCTCAATTTCAGCGCTCGCAAGATACGCTCTTAAACTTGTTTCATCGTGCACGATTTCCATCGCGCGCCCGCCGAGCACATAGGAGGGACGCGTTACAAGCGGAAAGCCGACTTGCTCAGCAACGTCAGGCGCATCCTCCCGCGACGGGGCGGTTCCATTTTTTGGTTGGCGGAGGGCGAGGTCCGCGACGAGTTTTTGAAACCGTTCGCGATCTTCAGCCAAATCGATGGCGTCAAACGGCGTGCCCAAAATAGGCGTTCCCGCTTCATCCAGAATTTTAGCAAGCTTTAGCGGGGTCTGCCCGCCAAATTGGACAATAACGCCGAGAAGCTCCCCGTCCTCACGCTCTTTGTCGATGATGTCGAGCACATCTTCGCCAGTTAGGGGCTCAAAATACAGTCGGTCGGAGGTATCGTAATCCGTAGACACGGTTTCTGGATTGCAATTCACCATGATCGACTCAACGCCGATCTCCGCAAGCGCAAAGGCGGCGTGGCAACAGCAATAATCAAACTCGATGCCTTGGCCGATCCGATTGGGGCCCCCGCCAAGGATAATGACCTTTTTGCGCTCTGACGGTCGTGACTCACATTGAACCGCTCCGCCAAAAGAGCGTTCATAAGCGGAGTACATATACGGCGTTTTCGCAGCGAACTCCGCCGCGCAAGTGTCGATACGCTTATAGATTGGTGTGACGCCGCGGTCCTTTCGGAAACTGCGAACTTCGGCCTCAGTTCCCGCGCATAGCGCGGCCAATTGCGCGTCTGAAAAACCCATCGCTTTTACCGCGCGCAAGCGTTCTGCGTCATCTGGCAGACCGTCCGCTGCCAGTGCTTTTTCCGCCGCAACGATCTCTTGCAAGCGCTCTAAGAACCAAGGGTCGAATTGGGTGATCGAATGAACGTCGCTCAGCGACAGACCATGTCTCAAAGCTTGTGCGGCGAGGCGAAACCGATCCGGCGTGGGAGAGGCGAGCGCCGCGCGAAACGCGTTTTCGTCATCGCCCTCGCCAAGACCCAGCACCTCAATGGGGTCGAGACCGTTGAGCCCGGTTTCCAGTGACCGCATGGCTTTCTGCATGGATTCCGCAAAGTTACGGCCAATCGCCATGGCCTCGCCCACGGACTTCATCGCGGTGGACAATGTGGGCTCGGCCCCAGGAAACTTCTCGAAAGCGAAGCGCGGAATCTTTGTAACGACATAGTCAATGGACGGCTCGAATGAGGCCGGCGTTGCACCCGTTATATCGTTTTCGAGTTCGTCCAACGTATAGCCAAGGGCCAGCTTCGCCGCGACGCGCGCGATGGGGAAGCCGGTTGCTTTTGATGCGAGGGCGGACGAACGCGACACTCGCGGGTTCATCTCGATAACCACCAAGCGGCCGTCTTTTGGGTTGACGGCGAACTGTACATTGGAGCCGCCGGTCTCGACGCCGATTTCGCGCATCACCGCAATCGAGGCGGTGCGCATGATCTGATATTCTTTGTCTGTGAGGGTCAGCGCCGGAGCGACCGTAATGGAATCGCCCGTGTGTACGCCCATAGGGTCGACGTTTTCGATCGAGCAAATGATGATGCAGTTGTCCGCCTTATCGCGCACAACTTCCATCTCAAACTCTTTCCATCCGATGAGGCTCTCATCAATCAAGACTTGGCCGACGGGCGATGCATTGATACCGGCGCGAATGATATCTTCAAACTCGCTGCGGTTATACGCGACGCCGCCGCCCGTACCGCCCAGCGTATAGGCGGGCCGAATGATCGCCGGCAGGCCGATTTCGTCGAGAATGCGCATAGCGTTGGCAAAGCCCGTCGCCCGGTCATAATCGACAACAATTCCGTTCTCATCTTTGATCTCTGGCGAATGCGCCACCGCTGCGCGTGGGTTTTCGAGCCCAATGCTCTCCATCGCTGCGCGAAATTTTTCGCGGTCTTCCGCCTTATCGATGACCTCCGCGCGCGCGCCGATCATCTCAACATTGTATTTTTCAAGAATGCCTTTGCGCTCTAAGGCGAGCGCGCAGTTGAGCGCTGTTTGGCCGCCCATGGTGGGCAACAACGCATCCGGTTTTTCGCGCGCGATAATCTTCTCAACAAATTCCGGCGTGATGGGCTCGATATAAGTCGCGTC
>JBCDBM010000101.1:0-12140 GCA_039183665.1 Pseudomonadota bacterium
ACGTGGCGTTAATCTTGACGCGACGATTGCACGAACCTGTAACAATAGCGGTTTCAAGAGCTTTCCTTACAAATCACTCAGCGTGGGTAGAGAGCGAGATAAAGCAATTCTGTTCAAAAAAGGTTTTGACGTTTCAACTTGACATCCCAAACGCGGCAGACAGATTAAACGTAGAAGCTGATTTTTTGCGGCGCTCAATCCGAGTTTCGATGAAACTATCCGCACCAGGAGATAAGTCACGCAACTCAGCACGATTAAATTGGTTGCTCAGGCAATTAAAATCGGCAGATCTGTCGAAGATAAGCATACTATGTAAAACGAAGGGGAGAGGATCGGGTTTTGGCGCGATGGCTCATGAACTCAATCCAGAAACCGATGAATTCAAAGCACTAGGCGAGATCACTTCTTTTACGGTAGAAATTGCAAGCGATTTGTCCGCTAAATTCAACAGCCGCAAAAAATTCGTAGAGGAACTGGAACTTATCGTACCCCAGTTTTATGAGACTGTAGGGCAGAACCTCAAAGCCTGGGTTGCCCCTCCTCCAAAAGTAAGGCAACCGAAAAGCGCAGACGACAAGAACCCAGATAGCGTCAATCAAAAGGATCAGTTATCGGGGCAGGACTTGAGTGACGGAAGTTCAGCTCCTAATAGCGATGCGACAGAAGCTGAACGGACAAGACCTCGACCAGAATGGACACAGCAGTGGTCGATTGAACCTGCGACCTTGCGCTTGGAAAGCAAGGCAAAGCTTTAGAATAGCCGACAAAGAATCAGCGAAAGTAGCGTATCTCGATCACATCTTGCGTAGAGGCACGGCTGCGATTCAATTGAGAATATTGATAAATGCACTTCCAACCGGGCCAGCAAGCCGAAATCAACCCTGCCCCATAAGGCGTTGAATTGTGGGGAAGCGGCGCGCCCTAGATCAACCCTGCCAAGGGGCTCGACGGATCGGCGTAGCGTTTCTTTGCCATACGTCCCGCAAGGTAAGCCTCGCGGCCGGCGATGACCGCATGCTTCATAGCGCTAGCCATTAAAATCGGGTCTTTGGCTTCGGCTATCGCGGTGTTCATCAACACGCCGTCGCATCCAAGCTCCATGGCGACCGCGGCGTCCGAGGCTGTGCCCACACCCGCATCAACAATTACGGGTACGGATGATTGCTCGACGATCAAGCGAATGTTGACCGGATTGATAATGCCCAACCCTGAGCCGATCAAGCTCCCCAAGGGCATGATGGCGCAACACCCGGCGTCTTCCAGCTTTCGCGCATAGACCGGATCGTCAGAGCAATAGACCATGACGTCGAAGCCCTCTTTGATGAGGAGCTTGGCGGTGCGCAAGGTCTCTTCCATATCCGGATAAAGCGTTTTCTGGTCAGCCAAGACCTCGAGCTTGACCAACTCCCAACCGCCGGCCTCTCGCGCCAGGCGCAGGGTTCTCACGGCGTCTTCGGCTGTGAAACACCCTGCCGTGTTGGGCAAGTAGATATATTTTTTGGGGTCCAGATAGTCGACCAGCATCGGCTTGTCTTTGTCCGTGAGATTCACCCGTCGCACCGCGACGGTGATCATCTCAGCCCCGGCTGCTTCCGCCGCGTCCGCATTCTGCTGATAAGTTTCATATTTGCCCGTGCCAATGATAAGGCGCGATGACAAACGCCGACCGGCGACTTCTAGAATTTCACTCATACCTCATCCGCCGCCCACAAATTGGACGATTTCAATCTTATCGCCCTCGGCGATCGACGTTTGCCCGTAGAGCGACTTGGGGACGATTTCCAAATTCCGCTCAACGGCGATTTTGTTGGGCGCCAGGGACAGGTGATCGAGCAATCCAGCCACGGTCACCGGGCCGGGGACGCTTTTTTGCTCGCCATTGAGTGTAATCTGCATTGAATTTCAACCAGTTTCGGCTTGCAGCCGATCCCATACGACCCCTATACGCTTGTTTAGACCATTTAAGCGCTTTCAAGCTATCTATGAAGGCGACCATGAGAAGAAACTTTGCGGAAAGAAGCGTAGCGTGACGACGGTTTTCGTTCTGAACGGCCCCAATCTCAATCGGCTAGGCGTCCGCGAACCCCATATCTATGGGACGGAGACGCTCAGCGACATTGAAGCGTTGGTGCGCCAGACGGCGAAAGAACTATCGCTGTCCGTCGACTTTCGTCAGTCGAATAGCGAGGGGACGCTCATCGATTGGGTGCATGAGGCCGCTGACAAAGCCGCGGGTCTGATGCTCAACCCGGGCGCGCTGACCCATTACTCCTACGCCCTTGCCGACGCCCTCTCGTCCATCGACATTCCCAAAGTCGAAGTGCATCTCTCAAATATACACAAGCGGGAGAGCTTCCGACAGCGCTCCGTGACGGCGGCGGCTGTGGACGGCGCCATTCTCGGACTGGGGAGCACGGGCTATTCAGCGGCGCTGCAAGCGCTTAAGACTCTTATCAATAAGCGCGCTAAGAGCTGACAACGAACACCAAAAAGCGCGAGGGCGATCGGATCCTATATGGCGGACTCAAAAGCAAAATCAGGGCGCGAGCTTGAGGCGGGGTGGATCCGCGAACTGGCGAAGATTCTCGACGATACCGGGCTTTCAGAAATCGAGATTGAAAATGACGCGGTGCGGCTGCGCGTGGCGCGCCATTCCAATATCGTCGCAACGACGCCGGCGCTTCCCGCGGCGCCTGCAGCGGCCGAGGCCGGCGCGCCGACGCCCGCGGCGACCGCGTCTGCGGCCCAGGCCGATCATCCCGGCGCGGTGCGTTCGCCCATGGTGGGCGCCGCGTATCTATCGCCCTCGCCTGGCGCTGCGGCCTTCATCAAAGAAGGCGCCCATGTGCAAGAGGGCCAGACGGTGATGATCATCGAGGCCATGAAAACCATGAACCCGATCGTCGCGCCGCGCGCCGGAACCGTGACGAAAATTCTCGTGAGCGACGCCCAACCGGTTGAGTTTGACGAGCCGCTCTTGATCATCGAGTAGGCGCGAGGCTGTAAGGAACGGACCCAAGCATGTTCGAAAAAGTTCTTATCGCCAACCGCGGCGAGATTGCGCTTCGCATCCACCGCGCGTGCAAAGAGCTCGGCATCTCCACGGTCGCCGTGCACTCGACCGCAGACGCCGACGCCATGCATGTGCGCCTTGCTGATGAGAGCGTATGCGTGGGACCGCCCGCCCCGAAAGACAGCTATCTAAACATCCCTGCGATTATTTCAGCGGCGGAGATAACGGGCGCTGACGCCATTCATCCTGGCTACGGGTTTTTGTCGGAGAACGCGCGATTCGCTGAGATCGTCGCTGCGCATAACATCACCTTTATTGGTCCGAGCGCCGATCATATTCGAGTGATGGGCGATAAGATTGCTGCAAAAAAAGCAGTGGGCGAAGCGGGCATACCATTGGTGCCAGGCTCTAAAGGCGCCGTGGAAAGTCTTGAGGCGGCGCGGATTGCAGCCAACGACGTGGGCTTTCCGCTGCTCGTGAAAGCGGCGGCCGGCGGCGGCGGACGCGGCATGAAGGTCGCGAAAACGGAAGCGGATTTAGCGACGGCGATCGCGACCGCAAAAGCGGAATCAAAAGCTGCCTTTGGCGACGACGCCGTTTATCTGGAACGTTATTTGGAGCGTCCGCGCCATATCGAAATCCAGGTAATGGCTGACAGCCATGGCAATGTGGTGCAGCTCGGCGAACGCGATTGTTCGCTCCAGCGACGTCACCAGAAGGTATTGGAAGAGGCGCTGTCGCCCGCGCTGACGGCGGCAGAGAGAAAACGCATTGGCGATACTGTCCGCGGCGCGATTGAAAAGCTCGGCTACTTGGGCGCCGGCACGGTCGAGTTTTTGTATGAAGACGGCGAGTTTTACTTCATTGAAATGAACACGCGGATTCAGGTGGAACACCCAATCACCGAGCAGGTCGCCAATGTGGATCTCATCCGTGAACAGATTAGCGTCGCTGCTGGCAATAAGCTGAGCTGGACCCAGGAAGACGTTCAGTTCCGGGGTCACGCAATAGAATGTCGGATTAACGCGGAACACCCGCGAACCTTCCGCCCGACCCCCGGCGACATCACCTATTTTCACGCGCCCGGGGGCCCCGGCGTACGATTTGATTCAGCGGTCTATACGGGCTACCGCATCCAACCGTATTACGACTCCATGATCGGCAAGCTCGTCGTTTGGGGCGATAGTCGCGAATACTGCATTGCGCGCCTGAAACGCGCCCTCTCGGAAATGGCGCTGATGGGCATTGAGACGACGATACCGCTCTTTATGGATTTGGTGGAGAATGAGTCGTTCAAAGCTGGCGATTATCACATTCACTGGCTGGAAGAATGGCTGGAGCAAGAGGCGAGCGAATAACACCTGGCTAGCGAGCCGCGAATTATCGCGTCATACTCAACGCTATGCCCCGCGATTCGGCCACCGCGATTTCCACCGAAGACCTCATCAAGGCCTACACGCTCGGCTATTTCCCTATGGCCCAAGCGCGCGAGTCTCAAGAAATCGTCTGGGTCTTGCCAAAAGAACGCGGCGTTATTCCGCTCAGCGCGGCGCGCGCGCCGCGCCGGCTGAAACGTTTCCTAAAATCCTCATCCCTCGAGGTGCGCATCAACACCGCGTGTCACGCGGTGATATGCGCCTGCGCGGAAGCCAATGCGGGCCGACCCGAAACATGGATTAACGACGCAATCATTGAAGCGTATTGCGAGCTCCATCATCGCGGCTTCGTGCATAGTGTCGAATGCTGGCGCGGCGACGCACTGGTCGGCGGTCTTTACGGTGTCGCGCTCGGCGGCGTGTTTTGCGGCGAGAGCATGTTTTCACGCGAGACCAACGCCAGCAAAATCGCGATGATGCATCTCATGGCGCGATTAAAAGTCGGCGGTTTTGTAATGATCGACGCGCAGTTCGTGAACGAACACTTGGCGCAGTTCGGCCTTACTTCTATTCCGGATGCTGACTATCAAGATTTACTGCGCGACGCGCTCGCCATAAAGGCCGACTTTTTCACCGCCGGCGATCAGCTCTCAGCGGCAGCTGTTTTGCAGTCAATAACCCAAGCGTCATAGACGGGATGCTCTAAGGCGTTTAACGCCGGCGATGATGCGAACATCCACCCGCGAAAGATATTGACGCCTTCCGCTTGAGGGCCTTCCAAGACTTCCGGCGCTGGCGGACCCAAGAGCTGAGGCATTGGGGGCGGCGGGGCATCATCGGTGATATCCTCTGACGACGCCAAGGGTTTAATGGGCAAGACTTCTAGCTCATCAGTTTCGATTTCATCTTCAATGGGAATAGCGGGCGCGACTTTGAAATCGGTCGCCATATTCCCAAATTCTGTGTCGAATACTTCCAAGAATACGGTCGTTTCTGGGAATTCTTCGGGCGGACGCGTATCGCAATATCGCGGTTGGATCTCCAAAGACCCAAAAAGCGCAATTTCATTCATGGCTATTTCTAAGTCTGTGTAGCGCGCCGTAATCTTATCGAGCATGCGCATCGTCACAGAAATGGGTTCGCGTCCTTCCTCTGCGATGATCACGTCCGGATCGTCGCTTACCGTCCGCGATAGCAAGTCCAGCTCAGAAAGCTCTTCTTCTTCGGCCTGCGGCTCTTCGGGCGGATTAAGCAAAGCGTCTAGCGCAGGATCCGCCGCAATCTGAGCAAGCGCCTGCGTCGTCAACGACGCGGCAACGACTGCACTCCAAACTCCAATACGCATACTCGCCTCCGTCCGCGCCCAGCACGCACCCGTTCGCCCTAATCCCTAATTACTGACCGCCTGCAGCAGCCGCACCCGACGTAAACGCCTCAAGCGCAACAGCGATAAGATCGACGGCGCCTTGGGTAAACGCGATGCGCTCCCCGTCTAAGAGCGCGTCTTCGGACGCCCCCGGCTCGATTGAGATATGGGCGCCGCCAAGCAAACCGTCACTTGCGATTTTTGCAATCGAATCGACCGGTACGGGAATGTCTGAGGCAATCGCCAGTTTCAGATCCGCCTCAAAAGTTGTGACGTCCAACTCATTGGCGATCACAGATCCAACTTTAATGCCGGCGATGCGAACTTCCGAGCCAATCGCGACCCCGTCGACGCGCCCAAATTTGGCGCTAAGCGTAATTTGGTCGCCGCCAATTTGTCGGTCGGCCGCGTTGTATGAGTATACGACGAACACCGCCGCAACGACGAGAACCACAAACCCAATGACGGTTTCGAAAACACCCGAACGATCCATCATTTTCCCCTAGCTGTATGAACCTTCCAACGCACACGGCTTCTTCTTAAGCCTGTTCTGGCGTCCACGCTTCATACTCATCGTTAACATCGGCCGGCCCGCCGTCGCGCGACAAGCTGCCGGGCGGATGATAGGCGAGCGGCGTGCCCGTCATGTTGGGGACGTGGTTCTTTTCCCAATCGTGACGCGCGAGCGGTGTAATCGTGGGCGGCGCCTCGAACGTATGGTGAAGCCAGCCGTGCCAATCGGGCGGGATGCGTGAAGCCTCCGCAACGCCGTGGTAAACGACCCAGCGGCGGGGCTTCTTGCCGGCCGCACCGGGCAATGTAGGCGACTTTTCTTCGAAATAGCGATTGCCCTGCTCGTCCTCGCCCACCAGAAACGCGCCCTTGCGCCATAAGGTGAAAGACGTGCCGAAGGTCGTTGAATTCCACCAGGTAAACAGTTGAGAGAGCATAGCGAGTCGCTTTATTCGAGCTGCGAGGCGCGCTGCGCCTCATCTTTGGCGCGAATATGGGGGCAGTTCGCGTCGGGAGCAATAGCGAGGTTTGCCGGCAGCAATGCGCCGCTGATGGTAGCGCGCCGACCGACTGGCTACTATATTTATGGGTCTCGAAGAGGCGGCGGGCGCTGATGCGCCTTGGATGCGGTTTTGCCATGCGGATTGAGCGTCGATTTTCCACCAATAGCGGCCCTCGCGGCGAGGCGGCCTATGGCGGCGCCGTATTTCGACGCGCCGATTCGGAGATCCGATCGGTCACTGGCGAGATCATTTTCGAGATGCGTGATCTGGAGGTTCCCAAGGCGTGGAGCCAGACCGCCATCGATATTCTCGCACAAAAGTACCTCCGCAAAGCGGGTGTGCCGGCAAAAACCAAACGCGTCAAAGAGAAGGGCGTTCCAGAATTCCTGCAACGGCGCACCCCTGATGTGGCCGCGCTCGCGAAACTCCCTGGTGAGGAGCGCTACGGCGCGGAGCGATCGGCGAAGCAAGCTTTTGACCGGATCGCCGGCGCGTGGGGGTATTGGGGATGGAAAGGCGGCTATTTCGGCGGTGATGAAGACGCAGCGCAAATATTCGTCGACGAAATGCGCGCCATGCTCGCGCTGCAGATTGGCGCGCCCAATAGCCCGCAATGGTTCAATACGGGGCTCCATTGGGCCTATGGCATCGACGGACCTGGACAAGGGCACTTCTTCGTAAACCATGAAACGGGCGTCCTCAGCGAATCTGAGTCCGCCTATGAGCGCCCGCAGCCGCATGCGTGTTTCATTCAATCCGTCCAGGACACGCTCGCGGGCGAAAACGGCGTCATGGAGCTTTGGACCCGCGAAGCGCGCTTGTTTAAATTCGGCTCCGGATCGGGGACTAACTTTTCGAGTTTGCGCGCGCAAGGAGAACCGCTGTCCAGCGGCGGCGCCAGCTCTGGCCTGATGAGTTTCTTGAAAGTCGGCGATGCGGCCGCTGGCGCAGTGAAGTCTGGCGGTACGACGCGGCGCGCCGCCAAGATGGTGATTGTCGATGCGGACCATCCGGACATTGAAGATTTCGTTTTGTGGAAACGGAAAGAAGAAGACAAAGTCGCCGCCCTTGTCGCCGGCGCCCGCGCGCTGGCCAAACACGCCCCTGCGATCCTGAACGCTTGCTGGGCTGAGGACGACGACGAAACGCGGCTTGACCCAAAAAAGAATGCGACGCTGAAATCAGCTATTCGCGACGCCAAGGCGGCGTTCGTGCCGGACGCGTCGATTAAGCGCCTCATCGACTACGCTCGCGAAGGATTTCGGGGCATCGATATTGACGTTTACGACTTTGACTGGGAAGGCGAAGCGTACCGAACAATATCTGGGCAGAACGCTAATCTATCGGTGCGCGCTGATGCGGCATTTCTCAATGCCGTCGTTGAAGATGATGATTGGGCGCTGACGCGGCGAACCGACGGGAAGACCGCGAAAAGAATCAAAGCCCGGGAGCTATGGCAAGATATCTGCGCGGCGGCCTGGAGCTGCGCGGACCCAGGCGTTCAGTTTCACGACACCATCAATGATTGGCATACGTGTCCGGAAAACGGGGCCATTCGCGCCTCTAATCCGTGTTCAGAATATATGTTTCTCGACGACACGGCGTGCAATCTCGCCTCCCTAAACTTGGGCAAATTTGTAGACGCAGAGCAAGGGTTCAACGTCGAAGCGTTCGAGCACGCCTGTCGGCTATGGACAGTCGCGCTGGAAATTTCCGTATTGATGGCGCAATTCCCGTCCGCAGAAATTGCACGGCGCTCGTATCAGTTTCGGACCCTCGGCCTTGGCTACGCAAATCTCGGCGGGCTCTTGATGGCCTCAGGTATTCCTTATGACAGCGCCGAAGGGCGCGCCATCGCGGCCGGGATTTCTGCGTTGATGACAGGCGCGGGCTATCGCGCGTCGGCTGAAATGGCGGCCGCCGTTGAGCCTTTCCCGGCTTTCAAAGCCAATCGCGATGCAATGCTGCGCGTTATCCGCAATCATCGGCGCGCCGCGATTGGCGTTTCTAATGGCGGCGCTTTTGAAGGCTTGTCGGTAGAGCCTGCACAATTTGACCCCGCCGAATGTCCTTGGGCTCCGCTCGCGGATCGGGCGCAATCGGTCTGGAACGAGACGTATGAGCTCGGCGCCATCAACGGCTTTCGGAATGCGCAAATTTCAGCCATCGCGCCGACGGGCACGATCGGCCTCGTCATGGATTGCGACACCACAGGCATTGAGCCCGATTACGCGCTCGTCAAATTTAAGAAGCTCGCTGGCGGCGGCGCGATTAAAATCATCAACCAGTCCGTACCCGCTGCGCTAAAAGCGCTCGGTTATACCCAAGCGCAAATCGATGACATCGTCGCTTACGCCATCGGTCGCGGCACCTTGAAAGACGCGCCAGGATTTAATTTGGATGATTTGCGCGGGGAGAGTTTTGAAGACCGGCACATCAAGGCCTTAGAAGAACGCTTGAAGACCGCGTTCGACATGACGTTCGCTTTCGCGCCAGCTGCTCTTGGCCACGACTTTTGCACCCATATTTTGGGCTTGCCTGAAAGTCGGCTGGACTCGTCAGGCTATGAAATTCTGCGCGATCTTGGCATCGCCGACGAAGAAATTCATCAGGCCAATTTGTTCTGCTGTGGGGCGATGACGATTGAAGGCGCGCCGCATCTTAAGCCTGAACATTACCCTGTCTTTGACTGCGCCAATCCATGTGGGCGCATTGGCGAGCGCGCATTGTCCGTCGATGCGCATCTTTCCATGATGGCGGCGGCGCAACCGTTCGTGTCCGGCGGCATTTCAAAAACCGTGAACTTACCGGCGCGCGCCGGCATTCGCGATTGCGCCAAAACCTATCTCCAAGCCTGGCGTTTGGGACTGAAATCCGTCGCGCTGTATCGCGATGGATCGAAATTCTCGCAGCCGCTGGCGGCGTCTCTTTTTGCAGACGCTTATGACGACGATGAAGACATGGACGAGGCGGCGGACGAACTCATCGAAGCGCCTGCGGCGAAGCGGTCGAAAATTGTGGCGGAACGCATCGTTGAACGCATTATCGAGCGCCAGCCTGGACGGCGGCGGCTGCCGGACCGACGCAAAGGCTACATCCAAAAAGCCATTATCGGCGGCCACAAAGTTTATCTGCATACGGGCGAGTTTGATGATGGAGAACTGGGCGAAGTCTTCATCGATATGCACAAAGAAGGCGCTGCGTTCCGCAGCGTGATGAACAACTTCGCAATAGCAGTTTCATTGGGCCTGCAATATGGCGTGCCGCTCGAAGAGTATGTGGACGCGTATGTGTTCACGCGCTTCGACCCTTCAGGGCCTGTGCAAGGCAATGATCAAATCAAGCACGCAACGTCTATTCTAGACTACATCTTCCGCGAGCTCGCGATCTCCTATTTGGGTCGCGGCGATCTTGCTCATGTGGACCCAACCGAATCTGCAGTGGACGCCATCGGCAAAGGCGTTGACGAAGAGAAAACTCAAGAAGACGCCGCCAAACTCATCTCGAAAGGCTTCAGTCGCTCCACCGTTACTGACAATCTGGTCGTGCTGCGCGGCGGCGATTTCGATCGGTTGCGCGATAATCAGCAAAACGACGATGCGCCGCCGGTAGAAGAGACGGAGGTCATCGCCCAAGATGTCGCCGACCCTATTGAGGCCGAGGCGCCGAGCGATATCGAAGCGCAAGTGGCCCGCCTAGCCGATGCGGTCAACCAAAAAGCGCCTCGCGGCGCCCTCGCCTCGCCGGGCCCGCGCCAAGAAGCCCGCATGAAAGGATATGAAGGCGACGCCTGCCACGAGTGCGGCCAGTTTACCTTGGTCCGCAACGGCACATGCTTGCGATGCGAGAGCTGCGGCGCGTCGACGGGCTGTTCTTAATTTTTGGTAACATCCAAACGCCTGCCACGCCCGTCGCAATTTCCATAAAGACCTTAACGGCTCATTGACGGCCGCGCGCGAAAATACGCGCAGTTTTTGTCAATGTTTCGCCTATGTTGAAGATTGTCGGCCTCATCATCGTCTTGATGATCATGGTGTTCACCGTGGTCACAAGGATCATCCCTGAGGATCGTCGTCCGGACACGCACAATCCGGTCGCCGAGCTCGGCAAGGGCATACGTGACTCCATCAACAGCGTCGACGAGCTGGCGCCAAATCTCTCCGACGCGTTGGACCTTTCAGAAGCGCTCGACCATGTCGACAAAGCGTTGCCCAAGCTTCCGCAACTTGTGAGCGAGGAAAAACCTGTCTTCGTCTCCGCTGATCATTCGGGCAAAGACTTCGCCCATCAAAATTTGCCGAACGCAAATTTCGCCAGCGCGCGCATCAGTGACGCGCAATTCAACGGCGCTCTATTAGACTCGGCGAGCTTCGAGGGCGCAAGCGGGGTCGGCGTCAATCTCACCAATGCCCGCTTGGCCAACGCGAATTTAAACGCGCTTCAACTCACGAAGAGCGATTTGTCCGGCGCCGATTTACGGCGCGCCGCGGCGCGCGCGTCCGACTTGCGCGAGACAAAGTTCGTCGAAGGCGATATCTCCTTTGCATCCTTTTCCAGCGCCGTTCTATCCGGCGCAGATTTTCGCCAAGCCTATGGCGCCGGCGCGACCTTTTTGGACGCGGACCTTACTAAGGCTGACTTCGCCGGCGCAGACCTTGTTGGCGCGCGCTTTGACGGGGCAACGCTCAGCGGCGCAATTTTCGCCGGGGCGGATTTAGAGCAAGCAAGTTTCACCGGTACGAATATCGCGAACACGGATTTATCGCACGCCGTCAATCTCACCACCGCGCAACTCGTTGACGCTTGCGCAGATTTGCGTACGCGCCTGCCCGAGGGCGTCGTTGCCGGCAAGTGCTAAAGCTCGCCGCTCTTTAGACGACGGGCGCGGTTGCGAAGCGTTCCGCGCTAAAAGCGGCAATCGCGTGATCATCGCCCGATAAGATTAACTCAGCCATCGCGTTAGCGGTCGCCGGCGCGAGCAGCACGCCATTGCGATAATGGCCGAGTGCGAGGAACACGTTGTCCGGCCCGTCTACCAAACGCCCCAAAATTGGCGCCTTATCGGGCGTCGTCGGTCGCAAGCCCGCCCAGCGCACAACTTCGGTCGTCTTGGCGAGCGATGGCGCAATCGCATGAGCGCGGCGGCGTAAATCCATGATGGCCGCATTGTCGATCTCTAAGTCCCGACAATTTTCAATTTCTGTCGCTCCAATATACACCTGGCCATCCGCCTTCGGACAAATATAAACATCAGCCCCGCGCACGAAATCACTGCCCTTTCGGCCGACCGGAAGGCGGGTATGTCGATGGCCGAGGTTTTCCCCCATCTGGCGCATCTGGATCTGCCCCGGCTGCAGAAAATCGATGAT
>JBCDBM010000102.1:0-11801 GCA_039183665.1 Pseudomonadota bacterium
AAGAAGCAGCTGAACATGGGTAAGCCTCCGGTTTATGATCGCGCCGCTTTGGCGCTCAGCGATGATGAGCGCAAGGCGCTCGAGGCGGAAGGCCGCAAACCCCACTGGCGGTTCAAGCTTTCCGGCGCCGCAGTAGAATGGAACGATCTCATTCGTGGGCGGACGGTTGTCGATACGGCGAGCGTGTCTGACCCGGTTCTGGTGCGTGCGGACGGCATGTTTCTCTACACGCTGCCCAGCTGTGTCGATGATATTGATGCGGGGATCACCCACGTCATTCGCGGCGAAGATCATGTTACCAACACGGGCGTGCAGATTGAGCTATTTGAGGCCTTAAAAGGAACGCCGCCCACCTTTGCCCATCACTCGCTGTTGGTTGGCGCCGATGGGGAAGGGCTGTCGAAACGGCTTGGTTCTTTGTCTGTCGAGGCGATGCGCGCCGATGGGATCGAACCGCAAGCCATTGCAAGCCTACTGGCGCGTCTTGGCACTGCAGATCCGCCCGCGCCCGTTCGCAACTATGCAACGCTTGCCGATGGGTTCGATTTTGATCGGGTCGGACGAGCGCCTGCGCGTTTTGACATGGCGGAGCTCGAGGCGTTGAACGCGAAGCTCCTACACGAAACCTCGTTTGAGGATGTCGAAGACCGACTCACCGCACTTGGCGTAGACGCGTCGCTTTGGAACGCGGTGCGGGGGAATGTGGGCGTGATCGATGACGCACAGAAATGGGCGCGTATTGTCAGTGGCGAGATCATGCCGGTGATCGAAAATGCAGACCTTGCCAACGCGGCGGCGGACCTAACGCCAGACACGCTCGACGATGACAGCTGGTCCGCATTGACGACGGCGCTGAAAGACAAAACGGGCGCAAAGGGCAAAAAACTGTTTATGCCCTTACGCCTTGCGTTAACGGGAGAAAAAAGCGGGCCTGAAATGGCGGCTATTTTTCCATTGATCGGCGCTGAAAAAGCACGGCGTCGGTTCCGTGGCGAGCAGGCTTAAGCGTCTGAGAGACTTAAACGCGATCGCGGATTGCGCAGCCTTCGGCCGCCTCGAATACCGCGTCGATGGTGTCAACAAACTGTACATTCGATAGCAATTGGGGCGCCGCGAAATCCATTTCGACGAGATGTTCGAAAAGCGATTTGAGCGGCGTCCAGAACTCTTTAATATTCAGCACAATGATCGGTTTATTGTGAATGTTCAATTGAGCCCAGGACAACACTTCGATAATTTCTTCGAGGGTGCCGATGCCGCCGGGCAAGGTGACAATCGCATCGCTCTCTTCGAACATCTGCATTTTGCGTTCATGCATCGAGTTGACGATGACGTGCTCAACGCCATCAAGAACGCCTTCTAATTCCACAAGGAAGTCGGGGATGATGCCGAACACGGCGCCGCCGGCGTCCCGTGCTGCGCTTGCGGTCGCGCCCATGAGGCCGAGCTTCCCGCCGCCATATACGATGCGACAGCCGCGTCGCGCGGTTTCTTGCCCTAGCGCAACCGCTGCTTCGCGAAAAGCCGGGTCTTGTCCGGTTCGCGAGCCACAATAAATACATAAAGATTTCATAGACTTAGCGAGGTTTGACCATGCCTCTGACATTTTAGGCCGATTTGTGTAAGGGTAAAGTAAATTACAGTTGTCTTATCCAATCGCTCAAGGAGCGGGCGTCATGCGTGTCGTAATTATCTTCCTTCTACTGATTATTCTTGGCTATTTCGGTTGGAAGGCGGCGGAGCGATACAATATTATCGACGCGCTTGACGAAGACGCCACTTCCGCAGCGCAGCAATCCGACGCGGATACGCCAGATTCAGAGGCGAAAAAAGAACCAGCCTTGCCACGCTTTGATATCGTCTATGTGACACGAAGCGGTTATGCGACGATTGCTGGTCGGGCCAAACCGGGCGCCGCCGTTACTGTTTACGCAAA
The DNA here is from genome assembly GCA_039183665.1 of Pseudomonadota bacterium. GTDB lineage: Bacteria > Pseudomonadota > Alphaproteobacteria > Caulobacterales > Parvularculaceae > Hyphococcus. The sequence goes on from JBCDBM010000102.1 coordinate 1,937, forward strand.
TGATGAAGAGCTTGCTGAGACCGCCGCGGAGCTAGACGGCTCCTGGGTGATGGCGACCGATACGCCGTTAGCCGCTGGGCCCGTTGAGCTCAGTCTTTCGATGACGACGCAGGACGGGCTGACCGTGCGGTCGGAAGAAACAATATTGATTTATGTTCCAGAGCGCGATGGGGACCTGCCGCTTGTGTTGCGAACAACCCCCGGCGGCGCCACAGAGGTGTTGCAAGATCCCCGCGATCCCCCAGAAGGCGTTGGTCCGCTCACGCTCGACGTTATTGACTATGACGATTCTGGCGCCGTGATTTTCTCGGGGCGTGCTGAGCCAGGCCGCACCGTCCAGCTTTTCATTAATCGCGGGCTTTTGGGCCAGACAAACGCCTCGAGCGATGGGCGTTGGACGATGGCGCCGGATGCCCAAATCGCCCCGGGTGTTTATCAATTGTTGGTGGTTCAGCTTGATGAAAATGGACGGCCTGCTTACGCGATTGAATTGCCCTTTGAGCGCGCCACCGCCGAGCAAATTCAGCTCCGCGACGGGAAAGTCGTGGTTCAACCGGGCAATAGCTTGTGGCGGATCGCGCGGCGCGCCTACGGTCGCGGTGCGCAATACACGATCATCTATGAAGCGAATGTTGATCAGATCCGCGACCCGGATCTGATTTATCCTGGACAGATCTTTGACGTTCCGGACTCAGAGGAAGAGCCCGCGGCGGCGGAATAAAGAACGCTGCGCGGATTTACTCGGCGGCCCGCGGAACATCGGCGCCAGCGTGCGGTTGCGGCGCATCCAATTGGGCTGGCGGTTTTAAGCGTCCCCGTCGTGCTTGGACCCAATCTCGAACCTGTGCCGCGATAATCGGCGCCCGTTGCCGCAGGACGGTCGGCGTCGCCAAGAAGACGGGCGTGAGCACAAGCGTTAGCACCGTTGAAAACGCAAGCCCGTAAATGACCGCTGAAGAAAGATGCACCCACCAGCCGGACGTTGCGGATCCGCGCGTGATCGTGCCCGCGCCAAAATCAATAACAATTTCCAGCGCCATGGGCATCAAGCCGAATATCGTGGTTGCGGTGGTGAGCAAGACGGGCCGGACGCGTTGCGCGGCGGTTCTGATAACCGCATCCTCAACGGCAAGACCTTTGCGTCGCAAATGCTGATACGTGTCGATGAGGACAATATTATTGTTCACGACGATCCCGGCTAACGCCACGACGCCAACGCCTGTCATGATGATGCTCAAATATTGGCCTGATATGGCAACACCGAGCAATACGCCGAATACGGACATTATGACTGCCGATAGTGTCAACGCGGCGTGATAGAAGCTGTTGAACTCCAACAGCAAAATAATGGCGATCATGAAGAGCGCAGCTAACATGGCGCCTTGGAAAAAGGCTGCAGCCTCCGCCGTGTCTTCATCTGCGCCGCGCATAACCCATTCCACCTCGTCGCCAAGCGCGCCGGTCTCTAACCACTCCAACATGATCGCAATGGCGTCGCCTTGAGAGATTTCACTGCCCTCCACGCGCGTGTTGCCATTGGCGCGCACCTCGATAATGCGCTTGCCGTCGCGCCGCACGACCCGATCAACAAGGGGTTCAGCAGTCCTGGTCACGAAATTGGAAAGGGGTACAGAGCCTTCTGAAGTTTGGATGCGCGTCGATTCCAAACCGAAGATGGTTCGATATTCATCCGGGTAGCGCACGCGGATGTCGACCTCGTCGTCAGCGTCATCGGGGCGGTACTTGTCGATCAACAACCCGTCCGTTGCAAATTGCAAAACGGCGCCTGCTTGTGCGACCGATACGCCATAACGACCGGCAAGCGCCCGGTCGATATCAAGGGACCATTCGATGCCGGGAAGGGGAAGCGTATCCTCGTGGTCCACATAGGAGCGAACTTTCACGCCGTTTTTGACAGTATGCGACGTATCGATAAATTCGCGGGCTTTTTTGGCGGCCGCGACCATGGCGTCGAAATTCGATGAGCTAATTTCGAGTTGGACGTCTTTGCCAATCGGCGGACCGCCTTCTTCTTGTCGCACTTCCGTGAATACACCAGGCACGCCCTCAGTTAAGTCGCGCACTTGTTCCAGGACGACGCGCGAATGACTGCGCTCCGAATAGTCCAGTAGATCAATGCTGATCTGCCCGATAGTTTCTGCGGGGAGATCAGGGCTGCGTGAAAGGCCGGGCCCAGTCTGCAAGAACATGCTCTCAATCGCCGGGTGGTCATCAAAACGCGCCGCGACTTCCTCGACGAGGCCGATCTCTTCCTCAGCAGAAAGGTTTCCACGCGCCCTCACCAAAACGTTCATCTGCTCCGCGTCATTACGGATGAAGTATTCAACCTCCGGGCTTGCGGCTTTAAACGCCTCAATACTGACGAAGATAAGCGCGCCGGCCCCGATGACGACGAGAAGCGGGCGGCGCACTAAAGACGTCAGTGTACGAGTATAAAAGCCCATCGCGCCATTGAGCGTTCTGGGGTCAACTTCTTCGATCTGAAACTGCCGGGCGGGCCCTGTCGTCTTGCCTTCTACGTTAAAACGATCTCGCAGATATCTTGGAATGCCGAGCGAGGAACCAAGAATTGGCAAAAAGATAAGGGCGACAATGAGGGAACCAGTAAGAACGAAAATCAGTGTGATCGGCAAGAATTTCATGAACTCGCCGACGACGTCTTGCCAAAATAAGAAAGGTACAAAGGCCGCGATTGTTGTCGCTGTCGACGTGACGACAGGCCAAAACATACGTTTAGATGCTTCCGTATAAGCTTCGCGTCGCGAGGCCCCCTCGCTCATCCGGCGGTCGGCGTATTCGATGATCACAATTGCGCTGTCGACCAACATGCCGACCGCAAGGATCAAGCCGAACATCACCATTTGGTTCAGCGTGTAGCCAAAAACTGACAACAGAAGGAAAGCCGCCAAAAACGTCGTTGGGATCGCAAAGCCAACCATCACCGCCGATCGAAGGCCGAGCGCGGCGACGACGACAACCATGACCAGGAAAATCGCAGAGATGACGGACGCCGTTAGGCTGTCCAAATTGCCTTCGACATATACCGATTGATCTGAAATGTGCTCATACTGGATAGAATCCGGCCAGAATCGGGCCTCGTCTTCGATGGCCGCGCGTGAGCGTTCAATGGTCTCAACAATATTGAACCCGCCGCGTTTTGTGATTTCGACGCCGATAGCGGTTCGTCCGTTGATGAGCGCATAACCGGTGGCGTCTTTAAATGTTCGACGAACCTCCGCGATGTCGCCGATCGTCACAACATTATCGCCGTTCGCGCGGACGGGCGTCTCCATCAGATCAACGCCCGTCTTCACGAGCCCCGGCGCTTTCACAGAGAATGCCCCGTCCGTCGTCGTCACCGAGCCCGCCGTTACCAACTGGTTGTTGGCGGTCACCGCGTTGATCACCTCAACTTCGGTGAGGCCGTACGACTCCAAGACGGTGGGATCAATAATGACTTCCAGGAGCTCTTCACGCGCGCCCACGAGGCGCGCTTCAAGGACCCCAGAGACGCTGCTCAGGCGGTCTTCAAGCTTCTTAGCCACTTCATAGATCGCCCGCTCCGGCGCGTCGCCGTAAATCGCGGTAGAGAGGATTGGGAACTGACTTTGGACGTTGAACTCGTCGACGATCGGCTCTTCGGCCTCTTCGGGGTAATCCGCCTTGGCGCGATCAACGGCTTCGCGAACGTCCACCACCGCCTGATCAATGTCGGCGGTCGCTTGAAACTCTAGAATGATGCGCGCCGCCCCATCATAGGCGTAGGAGTCCATCTGCTTGAGGCCTTCGATATTCTGGACTTCAAGCTCAGTTGGCCGAACGAGGAGGCGCTCGCCGTCTTCCGGCGAAATCCCCGGAAGCGGCATTGAGATCAACACAAATGGGGCGGCGATGTCCGGCTCAGACTCGCGTGGGATCGTGTTGTAGGCGTTGATCCCGAAAAAGATGATCAACACCATCGCCGTTAAGACGACGCGCGCACGCGAGAAAGCAGCGTCGATAATCGCCGTCACGACTGGGCTCCATCATCAAGCGTCGCCGCGTCGATCGCCTCGACGGGCTGACCAACCCGCACATAATGCTGCCCACGGACGATTAATTGAACGGCGCCATCTAAGCCCAAAACCCAAAAGCCCGCCTCGTTTTCGCCTACTGGCTCCACAGCTGCGAACTGCACATGTCCGTCATCCGCCACAACGCGAACGCCAATCTCTCCATCGTCATTCTGCGTCAACGCAGAGCGAGGGACCGGGTGGGCGTCGCGCGCGCCGCCAAAAACGCTGAATTGCGCGGTCACGCCGTCTCGCAAGCGACCCTCTTCGTTCGGCACTTCGAGTTCGACATCAAAGGTTCGCGTGGCGGGATCTGCGGCCGTAGCCACGAACCGAACCACACCCTCAACCGTTTCGCCCGTCGCCAGGCGCGCCACCCCGCGATCGCCTTTTGCGATTTTCGCCACATCGCGCTCCGACACCGCGCCGACAACGAGATACGGAGATTGTTGGATGACGGTGCCGCAGGGATCGCCAACACGCAAAAAATCGCCCTTTTCGACCGCGCGATTATCAAACACGCCGTCAAACGGTGCGATGATTTCTATCTTGCTCATTTCAATGCGCGCCGATTGGAGGTTGGCTGTCGCCAAATCCAGCGACGCCTTATCGGAGGCGACGGCGGTCGCAGCGCGGAACCCTTCTTCTTGCAGCTCAAGCGCCGCTTGATAATCGAGACGCGCTTTGGCGAGCGCAGCTTCAGCTTCTGCGACTTTTGCAGCCCGGGCGTCCAGTGACAGCCGGCATAAAACATCGCCTTGGGATACGCGCGCGCCCAGTTCGGTCGGCGTTTCTGCGACCGCGCCGGCTGTTTCCGCCCGCACTATGACTTTTCGGTCGGCCTGCGTCCGCCCGCGCACAGAGACTTCGGTGCGCCATTCGCCCGGCGCGATGGTCTGGTAAACCACAGCGAACTTGCTTTCTGCCGTTGATTCGACGGCGGTTTCGCCGCCGCTGAAGATCGCGCGGACCAAAAAATAGGCGACCACGACCGCGACAAGGATTCCGGCCATTTTGACGGATTTCGATATGGTCATGGGACGCTCGAGATGTTGGTTAACAGTTTTTTAGAGCCAAGAGTGTGAACAAAATCTTCACTCCCATGGATACTGGGTAGTTTACTCCTTGGATCAACCCGGAGCGCCCTTTATAGGCTAAAAAAACACACACAAATTCAGTTGTGAGCGTGCGACATTTCGCTGTAGCCGCGGAAAACCCGCCGCTATGCGGACGCTAGTAGTACTGGTTGGGCATAAAGGTCGCCGGCGCGCGGTTCAGCACGGTTCCGGCGACATTGGCTTTCGCCAAGATACGCGACGCTTCTTTCAGCTCCGAGGAGCGGGTCACGCCGCTCGCGGCAATGAGCAAGACGCAATCCACTTTCGGCAAGAAGGCGAGGGAGTCGTCGCAACCGAGCAGCGGCGGCATATCAAAGACGATAATGCTGGAGCCGAAATCGTTCAGCGCAGTGTCCATTAGTAATTCGACTCGGTCGCCCGTCAGATATTCCGCCCCGCGTCGCGTGACGCGTTCATTGGGCATCAGGTTGAGTTCGGGCAGGTTTGGCCGAACGGTGACCTCATCAAGTTCTTTTTTGCCTTCAAAAAAGTCGAGGACCGACGGGAAGCCTTTCAAGCCCAAATAGCGCGCCACGCTCGGGCGATAGAAATCGAGATCGCACAGCGTCGGGCGCATGCCTGTCTTCGAGGCGATGGCGATAGAGAGGTTGATGGAGGTAACGGTTTTGCCGGCGCCGCTATTGGGCGCCACAACGGCGACCGTGCGCCAATTATGCGCCTGCATCTTCTGCAACAAGCGCGTCCGTAACACGCGATACGCGTTCAACACCGGGTCTTGCTCGTTCGAAATGATGCGGTTTTTACTGAACCCGCTGAAGTCGCATTCGATCGGCGCAAATTCGGGATCGCCTCCGGTGCGGCGTGCGGCGGGGGCGGCGGGCGCCGCGGCGGGTGCGGCTGCAGGCGCCGCCTGTGGCGCAGCGCGGCGCGGCGCGAGGCGGCTTGGCGTTGTCGCACGCGCCTGACTTTGTTTTTCGCGCGCGCGACTGATGGCGTCTCTAATGTGTTCCATATCTCAAATTCCGCTTATCTCGCGATCGCTTTTCGCGCCTATCTGGTTCGCTACGCGCCTTCAGCCACAGCGCCGCCGAAATTACCCTTGCGTTTTCTTGGCGCGCGCGCAGGGGTCTTGCGACGCGCGTCATGAATATATGGAATAACGGCGATCGGACGCTCTTTCATAACTCGAGAGACGTGATCGCGGCCGCGCACCGTCTGCATCAAAATTTCGAGGCCCAAGGCCACGCCGCCCCCTGCGGCGCACGCCGCGAAGAAGACAAGCACCAGGAATTTCGGCCGGTCCGGGCTTGAAGGTTTATCAGGCCGACGGGCAGGCTCTAGAACTGAGAATTTTTCCGCTTGCTGATTGACTTCTAGGTTCTCAGCGATCTGTGCGTCTTGTTGCTTGGCGAGCAAATCTTGATACTCGCGAAAAATATTGTCGTAGTCGCGCGTTAATTCTGCAAGCGCGCGCTCGACCTCAGGCGTATTCGCGATACGGTCCTTATAGTCTTCCATTTCGCGCCGGTGATCAGCCGCTTGCCGACGCAGGGTGCTTAAGCGTCCGTCGATCACCGCAAGGCGGCTTTCCAACTGAATTGAAAACGGATCTTGGCCGCGGCTGCGGGCCTCTTGGGCAATCTGCGCGGTCAGCCTAGAACGCGCTGCGGTCACGGCGGCTTCAGCTTGATTGATCGCGCTGACATTGTCCGGGTCGGTGGAAAGCGCCGTATCATAAGCCGCTTCCGCGCGCATAAGCTCAGAGCGTAAGCGATCGATCTCTCGGCTTGGCGCCATGCTTCGCTTAAGCGCCGCGATCTCATCGCGCTTGGCGACAACTTCCGGATAGTCATCATGATAGTCCACGCGCAAGCGCGCGAGTTCAGCCTCAAGACGCGCTAGTTCTTGCGTGGCGCCTGAACTGGAGCCGCCCGCCAGCAGCTGATTTTCGTAGAAATTTCTTTCTTGCTGAAGTTGCGCGATGTCCGCCTCTTTGGCGTTATATTCCTGGGTCGCGCGCTCCAGTAAGCTCAAATGCAAATCCAGATGTTCAGGCAGCGATGTGGAATTCGCTGCTTTGTATACGGATATTTCTTGTTCGATGGCGGAGACCGCTTTGCGAAGGCGCTCAGCTTCTTGGGCGAAAAACTGCGTCGTGCTCGCCGCGCCCGCGGTTCGGGAGCGCACATCTTCCGCCATAAAAATCGTCATGAACTCGTTGGCGACTTTATAAGCCTTTTCCGGGTCGCCATGGGTAAAGGACACCGTAAACGCAATGGTGCCGTCGCCGCTGCCGATGCGCCGGGAGTCAGCGGAGACGAAGCCCACATTCATCGCGTACTTCATCATGCCCACGCGTGCGCCCTGGGAAAAGCCGTCCGAGTTCGGGAAGATGTCGTACTTGTCGGCGATCTCCAGCAACTGGTCGCGGCGCTCCACACGCTTTTGGATCGTGCGAATGCGTTCGCGCGCATAGGTGTTGATCGTTGAGCGCACGAGATCGGTCGGGATCTGTTGCGATTCAATCAGGATCGTGCCTGTCGCCGTGTAGCGCGTCGGCAGCATCATCACCGCGATGACGCCTGCAATCAGCACGAAAACAGCTGGAATAATGAAATAGAAGATCCGCCGATAAACGATAATCAGCAAGTCTTCGAAGGAAAAATCGTCACCCATGTCTCGATTGCTCGCCTTAGTTTATCGGCCCCGCCGCCGATATTACTTGTAATCGTCGCGTCAATTCATCCGGCGTTCGGTGCAAGTCCTGCACCGTGCTTTGCGCTACGCTCGGTTTTCTGACGAAGACGCATCCCCAAAGTCTTACCGCACTGCGCCATATCTAAGCCCCGGAAGCGCCCGCCTGCAAGCGCGCATTTATCGAAATTCCCCTGTTCTACAAACAAATTCGCAGGCGCGCGCTGCGCGGCGCGCGCTTTGGTCGCTATTTTGCGCAAGCCTTGGGGCGCGCGCCATCACGCCTGTCGTTTTTACGCTACGAGAAGTTAAGAAATAGGCGACCGAAAACACGCGCGGGTTGCCAAAATGAAACAACAATCAACCGCGCGATGCAGACTGTCTCGGAATTCGCCCAGCAAATATGCGGGATTCGCCTGGCCCGCGACTTGCTCCTTCCGTTGCTACCTACCGGTTACGGACTTATTAACGAAGCGGTAAGGCTTGAAACGATCGAGCCACATCGCGGGAAAAACGGCGAGACGCAAGCGATGAGCGAAGCACAAACAAACTTAGCGAATGCCGCAACGGACGCGACCGCTGCAGATGATGCAACGCGCGCCGTGTCGGACGCCGCCGGAACCCCCGCGCAGATTGACGACTTTGACCGCGATGTTTGGTGCCTCGCGGGCATTCCCGTTGACGTCTCTACAATCGACCAAGCTCTCGGTGCGTTGGACGCAGCGGCGCGCGACCGCAGCCGCCTGTCTTTTGTGACGCCGAACGTGAACTGGCTGGTTCGCGGTCTGCGCGAACCGGAGTTCCGTCGTCAGATCGTTGACGCTGATTTAAGCTTAGTAGACGGCGCGCCGTTGGCGGCCCTTGCAAAGCTCTTGAACGTGCCTGCGCCCTCGCGTGTCGCTGGCGCCGACATCTTCGATGCATTGCGCCGTCGTCCTGGCTTCGCCTCTCGACGCATCAAGGTTTTCTTCTTCGGCGGTCGTGACGGCGCTGGCGAAAAAGCAGTTGAAGTTATCAACCGGGAAGGCGGCGGCGTCGAAGGCGTAGGATCGCTCAATCCTGGCCATGGCGACATTGAGAGCATGAGCACGCCGGAAATTCTTGACGAGATCAACCGCGCCGAACCGGATTTCGTTTTGGTCTCTTTGGGCGCAAAGAAAGGCCAAGCGTGGATTGACCACAACCTCGCAAACTTGAACGCGCCAATCGTGGCGCATCTTGGCGCTGTTGTGGACTTTGCCGCCGGCAGCGTTCGCCGCGCGCCAACGTTTTTCCAGCAGGCAGGCTTAGAGTGGGTCTGGCGGATTAAAGAAGACCCCGCCTTGTGGCGTCGGTATTTCGAAGATGGCTTGGGCCTGATGGGCATTGGCCTTGCCCGGGTCGCCCCGCAGCTTTTGTCTATGCGTCAAGCGGATGAGACTGAAGCTGGCGATGCGCGCGTTGAAGCAACGGCTCAAGGCGCGCGGGTACGTTTAACGGGCGCCCTCACGCGCGCGTCGCTTGGCCCCGTTCGCGAGGCGCTGCGCGCTGCAGCTGAAATTGGCGGCGACATTCGGTTGGATTTCTCGCAAGCGACGCATTTTGATCGCGCCTTTTTGGGGCAGGTGCTGATGCTGGAAAAGCAGCTCATGCGCAAAGGCGGGACGATTTCGATTGAGGGTTCAACGCGCGCGCAGCGCTCGATGTTCCGCGCAAATGCGATGAACTACGCAATCGCGCCGGCCGTCGAAACAGACGCTGAGGATCGTCAGCCCGCGGCTGCTTAGTCGCGTCTCAAAAAGCGCCAAAAAAAACGCTCGATTTGAGTATAGATTTACCTACGCAGTGTATGACCGGCCCGTCTTAGTCGAGTTGAGAGTGCCTACGCCGTGATCGCCTTAACCAAACGTTCATCATTCCGCGCGCGCGCAAAGGGCTTGGCGGCGATAGCAGCCGCGCTTCTCGGCGTCGCCTGCGCTTCGCCGGAGGAACGCATCGAGCGCTATTACGAAAGCGCCCAAGGCTACTTGGATGACGGCG
>JBCDBM010000103.1:0-11550 GCA_039183665.1 Pseudomonadota bacterium
CGACGCGGTCCGACATCATCAAGAAACTCCAGACACCTAGTACGATTGTAGCCGCTTCCTTGGATTAGAGGGGTTAGGACAAAGCGTCACTCGGTCATTGCGGCGGCGCAATTGCGTCCCCAGCGTAAAAAACTAAACTGAAGGTTGCACACGGGCATGACGCGCGTCTGCCTAAAGGGAGGGAACACATGTTAGTCAAAAAAGTGGCTGAAGCCGCGAAGCCGGCCTCATTTACATTTTCTGAGTTCAAAAAGCCCAAAAGCGGTGAAAGGCTCAATATCGATATTTCTGTCGTTGTTGAGCCTTTAAAAGGACTGCAGCAAAAAAAAGCATCTGTGAGCGTTAATGTTCCAGGCTGGAGTGATTGGGAGATCGAGTGCGACGAGGGGCTTCCCGGCGGTGGCGACGACGCTGCGCCGTCTCCCTTAATGTACTTCTCAGCCGGCGTCGCATTCTGTTTGATGTCGCACATTCAGATGTCGGCGCACCAACTGAACCTTTCGCTCAAATCGCTTCGATTAGAGCAACGGTCGCGTTTCTCATCCGATATCAATTTTGACAAGACCCAGCAAACGAGCATCAAGGGTGCGGGCGATTTGTTTGAGACCTTTATTCACATCGAAAGTGATGAGCCGGCCGAAAAGATCGCCCAATTCGTTGCGCAGTGCCAACAGGCGTGCATGGCGGGCCAATCCATCGCCAATGTCGTTCCGCATGATACATCGGTTATTTTGAACGGGGAAACACTTTGATTTTGCATGCCTCAACGTCTTTATGCTTGGGCGAAAGCCGTAGTTGAGTGCCTGGAAAAACCCGATCCAGGCTTGTTCTGATAATAATCAGGATCAGGCGCTAAAGCGCGAAAAAGTCGTATACAGAAATTATGGCGTTGCGGCGCCAACGTCTGACCGTTGGGCGGCGGGTTGAACCGTGTCCGCCAATCAGACACTTGGCCATCCAAAGTGCAATTGCTCTGGCCATTAATCTGTGGCTGGTGATACGCGTTACCGAGACGCGGCACGCGGAGCTTCCTTTTGGATCAACCCAAAATCGATGCAATTCCCATCAAGCACAAGCTAGGCTGGGGCGTTGGGGCTGCAGGCGCGTCAATTCTGGTGAACGGCGTCGCCTCCATGATTTTGTTTTATCTGGTGGCGATTGTGAAAATGGAGCCGGCCTTGGCTGGCGGGCTCGTTTTTGGGTTTAAGCTGTTAGATGTCGTCACTGACCCAGTGATGGGCGTTGTCTCCGATCGCACCGTATCGAAGTGGGGGCGCAGAAGACCCTATTTGTTCGTTGGCGCATTTGTGTCTACCGCGTCGATTTTGGTGCTGTTCAACACGCCCGCCTTTCCGAGCGTGGGCATGACGGCGGCCGATGTCTCTCTTGGGCTTTTGCTCTACACGCTGGGCTACACGCTCTTCAATGTGCCTTATGTGACCATGCCTGCAGAAATGACCGACGGCTATCACGAGCGATCGTCCATTCACGCGTATCGCGTGGTGTTTCTTTCAGCTGGGGCGACGCTAAGCCTAGTCCTAGGACCCGTGCTGATGCAGACCTATGGTCAGACACGCGAAACCTATTCGCTTATCGCGTTCATCATGGCTGCGCTTATTTTTGTAACCATGTTGGCGTGTTTTTATGCGACCAAGAATGTTCGGTCGATAGGACGAACGGAGGGCGCGCCGTCATTCTGGACGCAACTCAACGCGATCGGAAAAAACAGACACTTTTTGCTGATTATCTCTGCAAAAGCGGCGCAGCTCATCGGGATTTTTGCAACCCAGGCAGCGCTTTTTTTCTACGTTTTAAACGGTCTCCAATTGCAAGAAAGTGCATTGATCGCGTTCGGATTGTCGTCGACGGCAGCCTCCTTTTTGTTCGCGCCAATTCTCGTCCGCGTCTCCAAACGGATCGGCAAACGCAACGCCTTTATGCTGAGCGGCATGGTCTATATTTGCGTCTCAATGAGTTGGTATTTATCCGGACCTGGCGAAAGCTATTGGCTCGTCGGGCTGCGCGGCTTTTTTATGGGTCTGCCTTTTGCCGGCAACATTCTCTTGGCGATGTCCATGTTGACCGACGCCATTGAGTATGATGCGCGCAAATACGGTGTTCGAAGAGAGGGCATGTACACGGCGTTTTACAGCTTTGCTGAAAAATTTGCTGGGGCGTTTGGGCCTCTACTTATTGGCGTCTTACTTTCGGCGGCCGGCTTCAATCGAGACCTAGATCCGACAGCAGCACAATCGCCGCAAGTCGTATCCGCCTTGTTGCTCGGTATCGCGGCGATTCCGGCCCTATCGTCGCTCATCTCTATTTCGATAATCTACTTTTACCGACTCGACGAACGGGAACTCGACAGCGTTCGATCGCAAGCGCCTCAGGACGCCCAAAGCGCGAAGACGTAGACCCTCTATCGCTAGCATAAGTGCGTTCGCCGCCGAGAGAGAAGCGCCCGCGCCCATCTGCGGCGTCGCCAATCCCCTTGCGGGATAACGGCGATATTGATCACAGCGAATTGGGATGCTACTAATACTATACGAACGTATAGTTTATGAAGTGATCACCCTGCGCCGTTCACAAGCGTAAGTCGCATTATGGCCAGTCTGAAAAGACGCTTGGCGCGCCCCTCTCCAACGCGAAGGACTAAAAATGCTCGTCAAAAAAGTAGCTGAGGCGACAAAACCGCTCGCATTCGACTTAGCCGAATTTCAAAAACCGAAAAGCGGCGAGAAGCTGATTATCGACATGTCTGTGGTTGTGGAGCCGTTGCAGGGCATGATGCAGAAAAAAGCATCTGTGAGCGTCAACCTTCCGGGATGGAGCGATTGGGAAATTGAGTGCGACGAGGGAAAGGCCGGCGGTGGGGACGACACTGCGCCCGCGCCGCTGATGTATTTTTCCGCGGGCGTCGCTTTTTGTTTGATGACGCATATTCAGATGGCGGCGCATCAGCTCAAGCTGTCGCTAAAGTCTTTGCGGTTGGAACAGCGATCGCGGTTCTCTTCAGACTTTAATATGGAGTCGATGCACCCCAAGGATAATATCGGGGCTGGCGAGTCCTTTGAGACCTTTATTCACATTGAGAGCGATGAGCCGTCAAAGAAAATCACTGAGTTTGTAGAATGGTGTGAGCAGGCGTGTATGGCTGGAAAGTCCATTGCCAACGCGGTGCCGTTGAGCACATCGATTATTCTAAACGGCGCCAAATTATAACGACCAAGCATCTACGCTAAACAAACGCACCGCTATTTGGGTGTCGCGGCTCAATGGCTTTGCGTGTGCGGTTTCAGTAAATTCGAAACCAACCAAAAATCGCTGTCCTTTGACGACGGCGCAATGCGTTGCGCCGTCGACTTAGTAAGCAGTCTGCTTAGAACTTCATTCCCGCTTCCACGCCAATGCGCCGTTCTGCGCCCGGCGCCAGGAACGATCCGCCGAACTCTGGGGCAGGGATCACTTCCTCAAGATAGTTTGTGTCAGTGACGTTGTTCGCGAAAACCGTCAGTGACCAGGTGTCGGTCTGAAGGCCGGCGCGCAGATCGAGCGTGACATAAGAATCGCGCTGTGCGTTGACAAAGTTACCCGTACCTAAAGCGCCAGCGCCAGCGCCAAAACCTAATTCAAACAGTGGGTTAAAGATGGTTGCTCTGTCTCCGCCTTGCACGGTGTGAAACCATGTGGGCCCAATGACCTGCGCGTCGGCTCGGAGCAGAAACTCAATGTCATTGACAACCGGCAGCGTGACATCACCGCCAAAGTTCACCGTGTAATCAGGCGTATACGGCGATTTGTTCCCGACCGTATCCGGACGCGAGCTGTTCGCTTTGATCTCACTTTCGGTGTAGTTGAATCCTGCATAGAGATTGAGGAAATCCGTCACATCGGCCTCGGCGCCGATTTCGAAGCCAAAAATCTCGACTTCATCGATATTCGAGACGACTCGCAGCAGGCCGAAATTCCCCACAAAGAATTCGAAGAACTGCATATCTGTTACATCTGTGTAGTAACCGGCGCCAGAGACCCGCAACCGACCGTCCAAAAGCGTCGACTTAAAGCCCGCCTCGAATGCGCTCGATTTCTCTTTGTCATAATTATCTTCAATAACAGGGAGGTCGCTGCCCAAAAGCGCCGCAAAGTCGACCCCGGTCAGGCTATTGTCATCGCGAATGAGCCCGTTGTTAAACAGGTTTACGGTCGCCGCGCTGCCCGAGTTATTGAAGCCGCCGGCCTTAAAGCCGATGCCCCAGCTCGCAAAAAGCGTCGTGCCGTCGACCACATCGTAAGTCCCAGAAATCTTCGGCTGCACCTGTTCAAAGGTTTCGCTTTGATCGGGAATAACACCCGCTGGATTGACGATACTAGAGAGGCCAGGGTTCAACGGGTCGTCAAACACAGTATCGAAGTCTAAATCAATGATGGATTGCCGAGCATCAGTGGGGACGAGGCTCGATACCTCGCGCTCCTCTCGGTCATAGCGCAGCGCCGCCGACAGTTCGATATCATCTGTAAGCGCATAATCAGCAGAACCGAAGACCGCATAGACACGACTGTCAAAGTCATCGAAGGCGAGGGCGTCAGTTCTGTTCTCACCGCTTAACTGCAATAGACCGCGTGTGACCGGTCCGCCGCCGTCGCGATTGAGCGAAACGCCAACCTGACGGTCGATGTCTAGGAAGTACCCGCCCAGCATCCAGCCCAAGGGGCCGTCGCCATTAGACGCAATACGAATTTCTGCGCTGAAGTCCGATTGGTCGCGTAGTTGTTCTTGGATGCCGTCGCAAGTCGACGGTGTATAAGCGCCCAAGAAAGACCCATTCGGATCGAATATGACGCCCCCCGGATTCTGGCCGAAAAATTCCGGTGACGGCAGTTGGAAACCTTGTGCATTGAAATCCGCAACCGTCTGCTGACAAACCGGATCACCTGCGTAAAAACCAAAAGCCGCCGAGGTGCCGTCTGCAATGAGATTGTTGTCGATATCGGAGTAGAGCGCCCACGCTGTGATCGTCACATCGTCGAGCTCGTAATCTACTTTGCCCGAAACCTCGAACGCTTCTTGATCGTTGTCGGATGTGACATTGGGCTGAAAAATGAACGGGTGATCGTTCACGTCCTGATTTGCGGCTGGAACGTTGTTCGCCCCGGCGAATGCGGGAAGGTGAAAGTTCGCATTAAAGACGATCGAATTCGCGTCGATCTCGCCATAGCGCGCTTTGACATCCACGGAGAGTTTATCGTTAGGCTGATACACCAAGCGGCCGTTGATATTGTAGCTCTCGAAAGCGTCAATCGTCGGCGAGCCGCCTAAGAAGTCATTGCGATAAAAGCCATCCGTGGAGCGCCAATCGCCGCCAATGCGGAAAAAGAGTTCGTCTTTAACAAGCGGCCCGGAAATGGCGCCTTTGACCAGAACTGTTTCGTCTTCCGCGTAGCTGAGTGTCGCGTTGGCGGAGAGTTCGTTGCCCGGCGTCTCTGTGGTGACAATAATCGCGCCCGCCGCCGCGTTCCGTCCGTAGATAGCGCCTTGGGGGCCCTTGAAGACTTCGATCTGCTGCAAATTCGTGTATTCTCGGTTGAACGCTGCAGGGTTGGTGTAAAGGATCCCGTCGATCAGGAACGCGAAGCTGTTCTCTGCATCGCGCGCTCCATTAATGCCGCGAATGTTCACCTGCGTGTCGCCCGCTTCCGCAGCGTTCACCAACGTCACCCCAGGGGTGAGCCCAATGAAGTCCTCGACCCGTTGAACACCCGATTTCGCCAGCGTCTCCGCCGTTAGCGCCGTAATTGAGCCTGGCACGTCTTGGAGATTTTCCGCCTTACGCCGCGCCGTAACGATGATCTCGTCATTGGCCGCCGCAATCGCAGGTTCGAACAGAAGAGCGAGCAGCGAACCGCCCAGCAACATGGATTTCGGTGAATTGAATGCCTTCATAATCCCACTCCATTATTAAGAGGCGCATCGATCGGGGCCCGAATCGTACACAAGCCCGCTTATTTTTTCTTGAATTGTATACAACTTAAAAGAAATTGCAAACGAGAAGAGCAGCGCGGGAAAAGCGCCATAAGTGATTGAATTTGCGGTGGCGCAAGCGCGTCGCGCACTCGCTAGGCGCGTAGTTTTCTCGAACCTGCTACCCCGTCACCGGGCTTAGGGCTGCAATAACTCAAATTCTGTCGGATCAGGCGTCTTGCGATTGGCAAAGCAGCAGCCAAAGGAGCAAACACATGCGTTTATTCGAGGTTCATTTTCAATCATGCGCTCTGCGATAGCGCAGGATGTTTGAGTTGCTTGCGACCATCATTGGCTTTGCGTTTAGTGATTGCAAATGAGCCCTTGGAGCCGCGTCCTCGATCCCAAATGCATGTGAACAAGATGGTGATAATCGCCATCTCTAGAGCCATAGGGCGGAGTGAGGCGGAGATAAGCGGCGCTAAGGCGAACGATCAGAGCGACAGGTTTTCAGGTTCGCCACGGCCATATGACTGCCGATATCTGCTCGACACCACCGATAGTGAGGGTTGCGCACGCTCCTTCATCCTCTGGTCAGATCTTTACTGCTTTCACTAGACTTAAAAGACTGTGGGTCGCGTCACAGAGACCGGGTGTCGCCGTCTTTATAGAGCATGACATCATAAGCTCTAAATGGAGAGATTGCCTCGCACAGAGACAGCGGCAGGAAGCCCCCGTCAGCGCGCGATACACTCAAATTTGGTTGTTGTGCGGTTATATTAGAAATCGACCTGCGCAGTTTCTTTTGCCTATGTCATCGATAAAGTGTAATAATACCGGCATGAATCGCGTTTAAACAGTCAGGTCCACAGTCGTTAATCAGCTATGTCACGGTCAACAGAAAAAGCGTATTTTCAAATTCGGGAGATGATTCTAGAGGGTGAATTTCTCCCGGGAGATCATCTTAGTGAGGAGCAATTGTCGAATGCGGTAGGGGTCAGCCGCACGCCAGTGCGCGATGCGTTGCGACGGTTGGAGAACGACTTTTTTGTTACAATACAGACCAACCGAGGCGCGCGAGTCCGGAGTTGGAGTCGAGAGGACATCGATGATCTGTTTCAATTGCGCGCCATGCTTGAAGGGTTCGCCGCGAAGCGCGCAGCGCAGCGGGCAACCAAAAATCAGATCGATATGTTGTATGAGGAAATTGCGCGCATTAACGCTGCGCTCTCCAAAAAAGGCGCGGTAAATGTCGAGACATTTTTGGACGCCAATGCGAACATTCACAGGATCATCTGTGAGGCGTCAGGGAATAAGCGCTTGGTCGATATGATCGACGCGCTTGTCGCGCAGGCCGTTGTTGTGCGGACAGCGAAAGGGTACTCGTCTGAAGAGTTGCGGCGCAGCAATCTGCACCACAAAGACATGGCTGATGCGATCGCGGCGGGAAATGCGGATCTTGCCGAGAATATCATGAAGCTGCACATCCTGGCGGCTGAAGAGGCCTTCAAGGCTGCGGCACAGCCGTCCGTCAACGGTCAATCAGAAGAGTAATATCGAACGCGCGGATGGGGGCTGTCGAATTGACAGGGGTTTCACGACGCGCTACTTAAATTGTATACAATCAAGAATTCAATTGTATGCAATGAATCGATTTGGAGCGATGCGTCGTGCATATTTTGGAAGTAAGTCCTCGAGATGGCCTTCAAAATGAGCCGGAGATCCAACCGACGGCCGTGAAGATCGCTTTGATCAATCGCGCGATTGATGCGGGGATCAAGCGCGTCGAGGTTGCTAGTTTTGTTCACCCCAAGCGCGTGCCGCAAATGGCCGACGCGGAAGCGGTGATTGAGGGCTTGGAAGCGCGCGCGGGCGTCACCTATATCGGCTTGGTTTTAAATGTGCGCGGCGCAGAGCGGGCGCTACAGACGAAAGTGGGTGAGCTCGGCGCGGTTGTTGTCGCGAGCGACACGTTCGCGCAGAAAAATCAGGGCGAGCCGACGGCCGACACGATCAAGACCGCGTCTAGCATCGTCAAATTGGCGAAAGCGAACGACCGTCGTTCGAACGTGACGATCTCAGCGGCGTTCGGCTGTCCTTTTGAAGGCGAGGTGTCGCCCGATCGGATCGTTGATATTGCGAAAAGGCTGGCTGATGTCGGGCCTGATGAGATCGCGATTGCCGATACGATTGGCGTCGCCGACCCCTGGCGCGTGGAAGCGCTTTTCAACCGGGTTCGCGAAGCTGTGCCTGGCATTCCCCTGCGGGGCCATTTTCACAACACGAGAAATACAGGCATAGCAAACGCATTTGCGGCCTATCGCGCCGGCGCTGAAACGCTTGACGCCAGTATTGGTGGGATCGGCGGATGTCCTTTCGCGCCGGCAGCCACGGGAAATATTCCGACTGAAGACTTACTTTATATGTTCTCTCGCGGCGGCGTGGATACCAGCGTAGATCTTGGCGCTGTTATCGATACCGCGACGTGGCTGTCTAGCGAAATGGGCCGCCCTTTACCTGCAATGGTGAGCAAAGCTGGTGCATTCCCAGCAACGGCGGAAGCAGCCTGAGGAATTGGGCGAATAGGTGAATTGGGAGGGTATCCTTGTTTAAATTGTGGGGAAATGGCGAAAAGCCGAGGTCCAAAAAAGGCGGCGCAAAGACAACCTATCGGTTGGGCGTCGACGTAGGCGGTACGTTCACGGACCTTCTCCTTTTTGATTCTCGTACTGGCGACTCCTGGCGGGCAAAAGTTCCGTCAACGCCGGACGATCCCTCCCGCGCCGTGATCGAGGGAACAAAGAAAATCTGCGGCGAGGCAAATGTCTCGCCCTCAGATATCGAATTCTTCCTACACGGCACGACGGTCGCCACGAACGCCGTGCTGCAAGGAAAAGGCGCGCGCGTCGGGCTTATTGTAACCGAGGGGTATCGCCAGATCATGCAGATCGCCCGCTCTTTTGTGCCGGGCGGCCTTGCGGGGTGGATCGTTTGGCCGAAGCCAGAGCCAATGGCGGCGCTTGAAGATACTGTTGAGATCGGCGGTCGTCTCGACGCCGCCGGCGAAGAAGTGCGCCCGGTAGATGATCAACAGATCCGTTCGGTTATTACACAATTGCGAGACAGCGGCGTTGAAGCGCTCACGGTCTGTCTCATGAACTCGTATATCAATGGCGAGCACGAACGACGCGTCGGTAAGATCGCGGCTCAAGTCTGCCCGGATATTCCGATTTCGCTCAGCCATGAAATCTTGCCGGAGATGCAAGAGTACGAACGAACGCTGACGACCGTTGCGAACTCCTCAATGCGTCCGGTGGTGGGTGATTATGTGCGCAATTTGGAAACTGATTTGCGCGCGCTCGGCATGGATGGCCGACTGTCTCTTTTGCGGTCGGATGGTGGCCTGATCGCTGCCGATCGCTCTCGCGAAGCGCCCGTGAACTTGCTGATGTCAGGCCCTGCGGGCGGCGTGACAGGCGCTCTATGGGCTGCGGATCAGGCAGGATACAAGAATATTCTAACGCTCGACGTGGGAGGGACGTCTACGGACGTTGCGCTCATCGAGAACGGCGAGCCGCGCCTTACCCGTACCACAGACGTTGGTAATTTGACGGTTCGGGCATCCTCACTCGATGTAAAAACGGTTGGCGCTGGCGGCGGCTCTATTGCGCATGTGCCGGAACTCACCAAAGCGCTTCGCGTTGGCCCAGAGTCTGCGGGCGCCGTGCCGGGCCCGGTCGCTTACTCTCGCGGCGGTGAAGTCGCCACAGTGACGGACGCGAATGTTGTTCTCGGTTATCTGCCCACCTCGCTTATCGGCGGCGCTATGGAGCTAGATCGCGAGGGCGCAAAAAAAGCCGTCCAGAAAGTGGCGGACGATCTGGGCGTCAGCCTTTATGAGGCGGCGCGCGGCATTATCGATATCGTCAACGAGAACATGTTCGGTGCGTTGCGGATGATTTCCGTGCAGCAAGGCTATGATCCGCGTGAATTTGCGCTCATGGGTTTTGGCGGCGCCGGGCCGTTGCACGCAAACGCGGTTGCAGCGCTGACCGGGTCTTATCCCGTCATCATTCCGAATTCGCCAGGGGTTTTATGCGCCGTGGGCGACGCGACAACGCGCATGCGGACCGAAGTTTCGCAATCGTTCTCGAAGCGCAAATCGCAAACGAGCGACAAAGAGATTTTCTCTTTGCTGTCTAAGATGGTCGCGGACGCTGAAAAGCAGATTGTTTCCGAGGGCGAAAGTGCGCGAGACGTGACGGTCAAATGCGAAATTGATGTTCGCTACTTTGGTCAGGCGTTCGAAGTTCCGATGGCCGTTGAGGTCAAAGACTTTGGCGCCAACGCGGGGTTAGACAGCTTAACTGACGCCTTCGACCAAGAGCATCGCAGGCTCTTCACGTTTAATATGGAGAATGAGCACGAGCTCGTGAATCTGCGCACGATCGCGTTGGGGCAGGAGTTGTCGCTTCCGGCGGTGAAGATTGCGAAGGGCAATGGCGATCCAAAAGAGGCGAAAATCCGCAAGACCGAAATCTGGGTCGGCGGAAAAGAAGTGCCCGCGGTAATCTACGACCGCGCAAAGCTTCGCGCTGGAGATAAAGTGAAGGGTCCGGCAATCGTCACAGAAATGGACTCGACAACGCTTATTCTCCCCGACCATCAGGCCGTCGTCGACGCATACGGCAATATTTTGATTTCTCCAGTTTAGGATCAGTTCCATGCCCGCTAAAATCATTGAGACAGCTACCGACCCGCTCAAGCGTGTTAAGATTGATCCGATCACGTTGGACCTTATCGAAAGCGCGTTGCGCAATGCGCGTGTCGAAATGGACGCGACGCTTTTCCGAACCGCGATGTCCCCAGGTATTCGCGAGCAAGGCGATGCTTTCCCAATGATCGCAGATGCAAAGGGAAGAATGATCGTCGGACAATTCGGCTCTTTCTTGGACGGGTTCTTGCGCGCTTATAACGGCACGATCGAAGAGGGGGATGTTATTCTTCTGAACGATCCATATTCGTGCGAGGGCGCGATCAGCCATTTGAGCGACCAGTTGGTGATGACGCCTGTTTATCGCAATGGCCGGCTCATCGCCTGGGGCGCTATGTTCGGTCATATGACCGACGTCGGCGGCAAGGTCCCGGGCTCGCTGCCAACAGACGCCGAGTCTATCTTCGAAGAAGGGCTGCGCTTGCCCCCGGTCAAGCTTTACAAAAAAGGTGAGCTTCAAGAAGACATTTTGAACATTGCCTGCAGCCACTCACGAATGCCCGAATGGTATCGCGCCGATTTGCACGCAATTGTTGCCGCGTGTCGCATGGCGGGACGCCGCGTAAGCGAGTTATGTGAACGTTTTGGCGAGGATGTTTTTAATTCCGCTACGGAAGAATTGTTGGCGCGGAATCATCGCGCAATGAAGTATCTGATTTCCTCTGCGATCGGCGAAGACCCGGTTTCATTTGAGGATTATCTTTGCGATGACGGCAAGGGCAACGGCCCGTTCAAAATTAAATGCACCATGTGGCGCGAGGGCGAGAAGGTTATTCTCGACTTTGACGGGACCGACCCGCAATCCGACTCATCGATC
>JBCDBM010000104.1:0-11259 GCA_039183665.1 Pseudomonadota bacterium
ATGAAATTGTGGATGCCCGCCTCAATGACGCATTGGTGAGAATCGAAAAGAAGATTGCATGGCGTTTGGGCGGGAAGATTGGCGAAGTGTGGACCGTTGATCCCGCGGATTTAGAAAACGGCGACGAGTTAATGGAGGTCATCAACCGCCTCCCGTTGGCTGCTAGCAACAATCCAAACGACCCGCTTGGCGTAATCCGGCAAATTGCGAACGCGACGAATGGCGGCGTCTTAGTCCGGTTCGTTCAGTATCAAGCGAACGACGGTTCAGAAGCGGAAGGAACGGACCCAAAAATTCTAAGCCGGACGGAAATCAATAGCTATTGGGACGCTGAGTTAAATGGTCTTGATGATGATGAATTCAGCGCGATGGTGCTGGGCGGCCAGTCACCGTTTTAGCAAACACGTGAGGTCACCTTCTGTTTCCGACGATTTCATTGCGCATTATAGAGAATGAAGATTCCGCGGAGCTGGTCGTCAACGCACGTAGCCGCCTCGCCTACGGTTTTGTGGCGAACGGAAGCAGGGACTGTTTGATAAATGAATGAGGCTGATGGTCATTGATCCGGCTGTTCATTGTGGTTTCGGCGGTGGTAACGGGAAATCACTCGCGTGGATGTAGCCGTTTTTCTTCTGATAATTGGCCCAAAGGTCAACCATCTGATTAAGTATCTCGGATTCCGCCGATGAACGATCTACTTGTTCCGAGGGGTCATCGACTAGGTTGAAGAGTTTCCATTGCGGCGGAATTCGCTCACCCGGTGGTGCTTGACCGACTAGCTTCCAGTCGCCCATTCGGACCGCCCTAACGCCCGCTATTTCCGTTGCTATGTAACGCTCTGGCGCACGTTGATCCGCGCCGACGACATGCGCCAGTTCGAAAAACGATACTCCCGAAGGCGTCAAAATCTTGCGACCCTTGAACTTATCTTCGGGAATTTTGCCGCCAGCGGCCTCTAAAAAAGTCGGGAGAACATCCGTCGCTGTTAAAACCGTAGCGTCTATGTCGCCGTGTCGCTTGGTGTTGGGAACCCTTATGATTGCTGGGACATGTATGCCGCCTTCATACCCTTGCATCTTATATCCGGAGAATGGCGTGTTGCTGACTTGTCCCCACGCAGGGCCATATGCGGCGAATGAGTTTTTCTTTCCGAGATTGGAAGTCTCATTGTCGTAGAAACGGGTCACAGACGCCAGCATTGGATGTTGCTCGTATGAGTTAACGGCGCCGTTGTCGGATACGAACATAACTACCGTGTTTTCCAGTTCACCTTGGCGCTCGAGATAAGACAGTACACGACCTATATTTGCATCCATGCTTTGAATCATGGCCGCATAAATTTCCATCCGTTTCGCAGATTGGTTCCTCGCTTGCGCAGAAAGGGACTCCCAGGCCGGCACGCCTGGCGCTCTTGGGGGTAATTCGCGATTTTCGGAAACGATACCCAGTTCCTTTTGTCGCTCGAATCGCGCGGCCCGGATTTTATCATAGCCGTCATCGTATCGCCCTTCATATCGGGCGATATACTCCGGTCTTGCCTGCAAGGGCCAATGGGGCGCTGTGAAAGACAGAAAACCAAAAAATGGCTTCCGCGGCCCTTCGTAAATGTATTCTATCATCTTCTCGGCGATGTGGTCAGACGAATAGAAATTATCGCCAAGCGTTAAAACAGCGTGTCCGTCTTCTCGCCAATCGGGAACCGGTGGCGTTCCTTCCAACAGCTCATGAGGGACGGCCAAGCGCGCGCCAAAATGCGTGCTTGCTCCGGCAACTTGAATAAACGATCGATCAAATCCTCTCGCATTCGGCGACTGGTCAATCTCTCCGCCTAGATGCCACTTCCCCGTAACATAGGTTGCGTATCCCTCTCTCTTTAAGAGTTCCGCAATGGTTACAACCCGGTCGTTGAGATAACCTTCATATCCTGATTGCCCAACCTGATTGCTGGCGAGAAGCTCCTTCATGTTGCCAACACCGGCCAGGTGATTGTCGACCCCCGACATGATCATCGCGCGGGTGGGGGAACATGTCGCCGCCGTATAGAAATTCGTTAGGCGCACGCCCTCGCCCGCTATGCGGTCGATATTCGGTGTTCGAATTTCGCCGCCAAACGCACCAATATCTGAAAAGCCGAGGTCATCAGCCATAATGAGAAGAAGGTTAGGATGGTCTTTCGCGTGCGCGTCAGCGCTCGAAAATACTCCGAACACCGTTAAAACGAGCGTAAATAAGAGTGCGGGATACACCGACATTTTTCCTCCAAAGCGTTTCTTTGTCACCTAAATGGTAGCGGATATTCGCGTGGCTTGCCCCTGCTGCAGCCGCCACATCGCGTGTAGAACACCCGTCAAATCCCCGATCAGCAAACGAAAGAGCCGCTTCAGTTACAATTACGCGGCGCGTATCAACAGCCCGTCGCGTACCAACATAATTATCTGCATGGCTCATTTCGCTGACTCTTCCGTCACTGCAAATATATCCAACGTTTCTCTTTGCCACGCACTTTCAGCAAACGGTCTTCAGGAAAAACTCTAAGGATCTCGTCGTGCACCGGCTGCAACGAACCATGTTATGATCAACTAACGGCAAACTCAGATCCGCCTCCTAATGCAATGTGGTTTCGATACTCGAAAGAACGCGCAGCGCGCTGTTCACCGCATATTTTGGATTTGCCGTTTCAATGTATGTCACGCGATCGAGCATTGCTTTCAAAATGCATGTCATTTCTAGTCGCGCCAGGTGCTGACCAGCACACTGATGGATACCGACTCCAAACCCAATATGCCGCTTCGCATTTTCCCTGCGAATATCGAAAGTGTCTGGATTATGCCAATATCGCTCATCCCGATTAGCCGACCCATAAAACGCGTAGACTCGCGTGTCCTTCTCAATGGGCACGCCGTAGATTTCCGTATCTTCCGCGGCGACCCTGGCGAATCCTCGAATCGGGGCCTCCATACGCAACGTTTCCTCGATAGCGCCGCGAATCAGCGATGGATCATCGTGTAGAATCTGCCACTGCTCGGGGTTTTCGCCGAACTGCTTCACCATTTGGCTAATCCCCGCTATCGTCGTGTCCAATGACGGCGTCATGTAGTCTATCAGCATAGGGACGAGCATATCTTCATCGATATCGCCGCGCTCACGCGCTGCGAACAACTGGTCCGCCCAGCTGCCGGGAACAACATCCTCGCGCTTGACCTGAATCATATACTCGAAAGCGCCACCCGCAATTGGCATCGCCGCTTGAACCCGGGGATTTTCCATTGGCGCTGCAGCATCGAAAGCCGCGGCCGCCCAGGCTAACATATTGGCCCGGCCCTCCTCCGGCAGCCCGACTAAGCTGGAAACAATCGTTACTGGTAAGTAAGACGCAAGATCTTTAACACCGTCAAAGGATTTCTCCTCAAGCAGTCTGTCGATAAGCGCATCGGCTTCCGCCTGCACGCGCGCTTCGATTTCCGCTAAAGCCTGGGGCATCAGGGGCTTGGAC
Source organism: Pseudomonadota bacterium (assembly GCA_039183665.1). Lineage (GTDB taxonomy): Bacteria > Pseudomonadota > Alphaproteobacteria > Caulobacterales > Parvularculaceae > Hyphococcus. The sequence goes on from JBCDBM010000104.1 coordinate 3,494, forward strand.
AACGTCCGTCGGATCTTCGTGTGCCGGGGCGGATCGCTGTTCAGGACAGTACCCGTAAGGTTTTTGTTGATGAACGCGTTCATTGAAACGCCTTTGCTTGATACAAAGACATCTTTGTTCAGCAACATTGCACGAACATCGCTATATCGACCAACGCCCAATACATCGGCGCTGTTCAATCGAACAACCGGGCCCAAATCTCTAATCGCCCGGTAATGCGGATGCGGATCAAGGACAACCTCTTCGCAGAAGATGTCTAAATCGAAACTTGGAATAGTCTGCGACGCATTCATACTCTTGGCGATCCCGACTATTCCGACTTAGGAATATGACCGGCTTTCCAAGCCGCCTCAATGGCACGCCAGGTTGGCGGCGAGGAGATCCAAACTAATCGACACCCTTTTTCTGATCCAAACATAACCATTTGTTTTGCGTGTAAATGTGCGACCTCGCCCTCTTTTACGCGCGTTCGCTCGCCATCAATCGTAATGTCAAACTCCCCCGAAACGATGAACACGACCTCGTCATACATTACAGGAATAGGCGCTCCAGTTTTTTGTCCAGGGTCCCACGTGCCAACCCCTACGCCAACCGCTTCACTATCGCCCACCACGATCGCACTCAAATTGCCATCGATCTCGTCTTTCGATCGGAAGAACTTTTTCAAGCCTTCGTCTGATACTCTGTCCGCCATCGTAGCGCCGATCGGCCCTAGCTCTACATCCATCGGATTGAAAACGGTTACAGCCATAGTTCAGCTACCTCTCCTCTGCATCTAAAGCCTATATCAGTGCGTCGCGTGGCTAATCCGCATGAGCAATTTTGGGGCTCGCCCAGATGAATAGCGGCTACAAACTAGTTGTTCGTATGTTCAAGCTTGTCCCAACCATGCGCTCTCAAGAATTCCTCCATGGTTTGCAGGCCTGGATATTCGTTGCGCATGGTTTGAAGGTCCGCCTCTAGGCGCGATTCGTTGTACCATTTCCACGCTTCCAATACGGGCGGCGGTATTTTGTAATTCGCAGCCCAATCCTCCCAGGTGATTTTCTTCTAGGGCACCGGGCGACCCATTACTCGTGAGAAAATCTCCGCAAGCTCCGGATTCGTCATCTCGTCCCCGACGATATTTATCGCACGGTTCGTCCAGTTCTCTGGATCTTTGAAAGCGCGCGTTGCAAAACCACCAATGTCCTTGCACGCAATGAACTGACGAAGAAAGTCTTCATCCCGAGGATCGCCAATACCGATGGTGAGAACCGCTTCTTTCCAGCGGGTGTGGAAGTTCTCCATCAGATCAACCGAACGCACGATGGTCCACGACGTCTTTACATTCTCTCGAATGTAGGCTTCGGTTTGTTGCTTCGGCACTTTGGCGTATCCGACATCAGGGTCGGCTGACAGGTATGATAAGTATACTAGATGCTTTACGCCCTTTGCCTCGGCCGCGTTAAAGACAACGCAGGAGCAGCGTTTGTCGTCATACCCAAGTGATGATGGTGTAATAAGGAATACACCGTCTACGCCGTCCATTGCGTCTTCAACAGCTGCTGGGTCGTCGAAGCTAGCAAACCGCATGTCGACGCCTTCGGCTGCTAACTGTTTTGCCAATTCGCCTTCGAGATGCCGCGTTGTTCCCCGAACGTTAAAGCCCGCCTCTTGGAACACTCGCGCAGACGCCGGTCCAACCATTCCTGTGACACCGTAGACCAAGATCGATTTTATCCCTTTGGTCACGAATTACTCCTCATTCGGAATCATTCATTCGCCGTAGGTGCTTTGTCACGAAAAGATCATCCCAATTCGTCTGCTCGGGGAGAGAAAGTAACGGTTACAGACGTCGCGCTGAGTACTTTTTTGTATCGTCACACTGCACGATCGAACTTTTCTCTCCAAAGGCGCCACTGACGTCTCAGTTTATTGCGTACAGAAATTTTGACTCATCGTCAGTGAACCTCCGGCGCTGCCATAGTTGCTCAGCATGACCCATCAGCCACCCTTTAACGGGTCGCGCATAATCGACACAGCTCTGATTGAATCCGAGCGAATATACTGTACAGTCGGATTGTAATCCGATAAGGTCGCGCTAAGCAAGCTAGAAATCAAAAATTACTGGGAACGCCGAGACCGATGATCAAAAGACGTCATTTTCTAGGGACCGCGGCTGTCACCGCAGCAACAGCCGGGTTAACTGCGTGCGGCGCAGATCAAGGCGCTAAAGCTGGGCAGTCAAACAGCGTCGGAACTGCGGGCGCAACACAATCGCACTTGGCAGCGAACGTCAAAATTCCCGAAGGCGTAGAAGGTAACATCGTATTTAGCGCGGCTGAGTATGAGCGACGCTACGATGGCATTCGGAAACAAATGCAAGCGCAGAACATAGACGCCCTTATCGTGACGGGCACGCGCGAATGGCACAACGGGGATCTTGGAAACTTACAGTATTTAGGCGTGCCCATTGATTGGGACACGACTTATGTCATCGTTCCGATTGATAAAGAGCCGATAGTACTCAATAAGATTCCCGGATTTCCGGCATTCAAAGAGCTGGGCCCGGGAGGTCCGCCAGTGATTCCGTCAAAACATGAAGGTGTTCCAGTGTCGACCGTAATGTCGATGCCGAAAGAAGGCGCGCGCTTCGTCGGCGATCACGCGCCAACCCTTGTAAAACAGATCGAGGAGTTAGGTCTATCTTCTGGCCGTATTGGTATCGTTGCTATGCGCAACTTGCGTGCGGATGTCTATCGCACATTGATCGAGGGTTTACCTAATGCAGCGTTCGTCGATGCCGAACGCATTCTTTTGAGAATGCGATACTACAAGAGCGCTGAAGAAATCGCGTTTCTAAAACGCTCCGGGTATGTCGCTGATATGGGTATGGCCGCGGCGATTGAAGCATCAGTCGAAGGCGCTCACGATATCGATATCCACTACGCTGCCGACATCGCTTGCGCGAAAGCCGGCGGCCCCGTCGGGGGCTTTCAGCTTATCGGATCCGGGCAGTGGGGCGGTAAAATGTCGAGCTTGCTCCTATCCTCCGATGGCGGCCGGACGTTGAACAAAGGCGACATGGTAAACCCCGAAATTGGTTCAAACTACAAAGGATACTGGACACAGCTGGGCGTACCAATCTCTCTCGGGGAACCGCCGGACGCCTACTATGAAGTCTTGGAACTCTGCGACAAGGTTTACTCATTCATCGACTCTGAATTTAGACCCGGCAAAACGGTCTGGGCGGTAGATGATGCGTGCAAAGAGTTCACGAAAGATGTCTCAGACGGCGCCTATACGACACTCTTCGGGATTCAAGCTGGCGAGCACGAGCTGACCTTTGCTCACGATAATTACGAGTTACGGCCCGGGGCGCTGGCCTATAACCAACCTTTTTTCCTGCCGCTCTCAAAGCCCGGCATGCCATTCCATGTTTATGGCGACGCCATGGTGATGACCGAGGGAGAGCCGATCAAACTGCATCAAACAAAGATGGGCTTGGTCGTCGTCTAAGGAAAAGAAATTCAAGGAGGAAAGAACATGATGTTGCCGCCAGGTGTGAGCGAGCCAGACTTCCGGGCTGCTTTACAAGAATTCTCTCAAATCGTCGGCGAGAAATGGGTTTTTGCAGATGAAGAGAGCATCAAGCTCTACACAGATCCGTACTCTCCCAAATGGGGGCAAGAAGACGACCTACGCGCGTCCGGCGCGGTCGCGCCGAATAGCACCGAGCAAGTCTCGGCTATTTTAAAAACTGCGAACAAGTACCGCATCCCAATTTACGCGTTCTCAACAGGCAAAAACCTGGGTTATGGCGGTGGTGCGCCAGTGTACTCAGGCAGTGTCATGCTCGATCTCAAACGAATGAACAAAATTCTCGAGATCAATGACAAACAACATTACGCGATTGTAGAACCAGGGGTAACGCTATTTGATTTGTACAAAGCGATTCAGGATCGCGGTTACAAGTTATCAATGGAAATGATGGATCCAGGCTGGGGCAGCGTGATTGGCAATGCGCTTGATCACGGATGCGCGCACACAACAACCTATGGTCGGGATCGTTTCCATGATCATTGCGGCATGGAAGTCGTCCTACCAAACGGTGATGTTGTACGGCTTGGCATGGGCGCCCTTCCCGACTCAGGCATGTCGGCTCAATTCCATTATGGGTTTGGCCCCTATGTCGACGGCATGTTCTCGCAGTCGAACTTCGGTGTTGTCACCCAAATGGGTTTCCATTTGCGCCCCGAACACGAAGCTTATCGGTCCGGGTTCATTCAAGTGCCTAAGTTTGCCGACCTTGAACGCCTTATCGAAGTCGAATGCCTCGTCACGCATTCCGGGATCGCCAATGGCATGACGCACTTGGGCAGCCCGGTACAGGGGCCGCCGATGGGTGCATCAAAGGAGACGTTCGCCGCCTTCATGAAGAACAAGGAGCTCATGAGCGTTTTGGCCGTAAAAGGCCGTCCTGACTCTGCGAAACTTGAGCGATATGGCCGTGAGAACAATCTGGGCTTTTGGAGCGCCGATATAAAGTTTCACGGCCCAGAAAAAATCATCGAAGCGCAGTGGGACTATTGCAAAGAGAAATTCCTGGAGATTCCCGGCGCATGGGTTGAAGATCACGGACCGGTCGTCACCTTTCCGATGACCAAAGAACAGGAAGTGAAACTGAATACCGAAGGGAATGCGGAAAAAGTACATCTCGGCATTCCGAGCCTGAATCGATTTGAGTTCCAGGCTTTCCTAAATGATCTCCAAGCCCTTCCGAGCGCGCCATCTACGGGGCACCTCTATTTTGCCCCGATGATTCCGAAGACCGCAGAACAACTGCTCAAAGCGCAGGAAGTTTTCTATGACGCGATGGCGGAACTGGGCATCAAACAGGCGCCCGGTCATTTCGGACGAATGCCCATCGGTTGGTACTACCGCTCATTCATCTATTTGATCGCCTTTAATGTCACGAAAAACGAAGAGATAAATCGACAAACCTTCGATGCGTATCGCGCGCTCATAAAGCTCGGCGCTGAACATGGTTGGGGAGAGTATCGTACACACGCGTTGTTCCAGGACGATGTGATGAATGTCTACAACTGGAATGACCATGCACTTGTGAAATTGCATGAAACGATCAAAGACGCCCTTGATCCAAATGGGATACTCGCAGCTGGAAAATCGGGCGTCTGGCCAAAGCACTTGCGCGGAACGCGCACATAGGGAGGAGCGGACAATGACGTTTCAAAAACTCCCGCTCCTACTCATTGCTGCGCTCTTGGCGGGGTGCGGCGGCGGCAACGACGCAGCCCAAGAGGCTGAAAGCGCCGCTGCAAATGAGCCCGTAGACGCTAATACACGCACAAGCGTCGATCATACGCCAGATGTAATTGAGCCTTCGGCAACGAAAAGCACAGTAGATGAGTATGATTTATGGGATACCAACCTTGCTTTTGGTTATGCCGTTGAGACCCCATCAACAGACCCGCTAGTACGCGGGCGCGAGGTCTACGTTCAATGGTGCGAGATTTGTCACGGGGAAGGCGTCGGCATGGCGGGCACATCAAGCCTAGCGCGAAAATACCAAGACTTTGACGATATGCCTGCTCTGTTGACAGAGCGGACTGATCTTTACCCTGCAGTCACCAAGCTATTCGTCCGACAAGGCGTGAAATCGATGCCGTATTTTCGCAAGACAGAAATTTCCGACGAAGATCTTGATGCGCTAGCTGCTTATTTGGCGCCCAAAGAAGAATAGAGGACGATATGACGACTCGTCGAACATTTTTGAAAGTGGGCGCTGGTGCAACAGGCTTCTATTCTTTAGGCGGCGCGTTCGCCAATCCCGCACCAGCCTCATCCCCGGATTTTATTGTGCTGGAACGGTCACTCCTCGGCGGCGATATGGCGGCGCACCGTATCTTTGGCGGCGCCGGCGCAACGATCCTTCAATTTGATGCAGATCCTATGAGGTTATGGGAGCAGAGTATTTTGCCCGCAATCGCGCACGCGCCCGTGACCATAGCAGGCCTCACTTTTGGCCACGCCGCGTTTTCATTGTCGGAGATCGCGCGCGATTATGGCCTCATTCTTACACGCAGCCAGGCGCTCGACAGTGATCAACGCGAAACGATCTGTTTGGACGCGGTTTCGCTTAATCAGCCAATCCAGGTCGCGTGGACCATGGAGCCCAAAGGCATCAAATTCCGTTGATGGCTGTCAGTCCGAAGAATTCCTGGGTTTGTTGTGAGGGTTTTAAGCGCTCAATTCGCCGGCCGCGCAGCATGCGTTTTCGTACGTGCTCGATAAACGCTTAAGGCTGTAACAGACTCTCAAGCTCGGCTTTGAGAGAAGACAGGTTCTTTTGCTCTTTTTTGGAGAGATTTGCCAGGTCCAACGGCGAGGCCTCAAAAGGATCATCCTCAAGATCGAAAAAGTGCATCGTTTCATTGCGCCGATCGACAACAAGTTTGTACCGCCTGTTCCGCAGCGCTTGTTCGTCAACAAAGGCGGTAGGAAGAACGCCTTTTTGATCGGCAAAAATCCATTCGCGGCGAGCCGACGAAACCAACGATTTGCTATCGATCGGTTTATCCAGCAGTTGCGATTGGATATCTACGCCCGCAAATTCCAGCACCGTAGCAAAAAGATCAACCGTATGCGCTAATCGAGAGTCGCGTTTACTTGATCTTCCGGCGCCAGATATCATGAGCGGAACATGAACCCCACCTTGATACAGCGTGCCCTTGCCATGGGCTTTCGACGGATATGGGGCGCCTAAAACAGATTGCGGCGTTCCGTTGTCGCCAACAAAAATCACTATCGTGTTGTCGCGGTCGATATTGCGCAGAAGCCGGCCAATCTCCGTATCGAGTGCTTCGATCATCGCATCGTAATAGAGGTTAGCGTTCTGTGCGGTGATGCCGTCAGGATCTAAAGCGCGGCTTTTTTTCGAAATCAACTCCATCGGCGGTTTTTGAAATGGATCATGCGGTGCGTTGAATGCGAGCCACATAAACCAGGGCGCATCATCGTCTATGCGATCAAGCCAGTTGATCGCATCATTCACTGTATCCGTCGTCGCATAAGTCTCGCTAATCCCAGCATCCTCACCCTGCGCGTATTTTTGGTAGCGATAGTAGTTTTCGATGCCACCAGCCATGGAACCAATGAAGTAATCGAAACCAACAGCGTTTGGATGGCTGTGTAAACCAGCCTCACCGCTGTTCTGGCCATCGGCCATATGCCACTTGCCGATTGCTGCGGTCTTATAACCGGCGTGGTCGCGTAGGAGTTCGGGAAGAAGTGTTTCGTCCGGTCGCGGTCCAGTGCCGAATGCCGGTTTGAACGGAATTTTCTCGCCGCGTGTTTGGTAATACAACGGGGAGCCTTCCTTGGCGGTGAAGTCACCGACTTTCACAAGTTGAGAAAGGACCTGTCCATCAACGAGAAATTTCGGTGCGCCTTCCACGTCATAGTGAACAGGAATCGGGCCTGTTGGTGTGAGAGATCCTGTGCGAAAACCAAATCGGCCAGTCATGATTGACGTTCGGGTGGGTGAACACGCAGGCTGCGCCCATGCACTCGTGTACTTTACGCTGTCAGCACATAGCGCATCGAGAGTAGGTGTTGGCGGGGTTTCCGCCCCTACGCCGTAACAACCAATTTTCTCCGTACCTATATCATCAGCGATTATCAGGAGAATGTTTTTGCGTTGCTTCATTTCGCTTGCTGCAGCGCCGGGACCAAACCCAGACAGCACGATCAATCCCAATGCA
>JBCDBM010000105.1:0-11200 GCA_039183665.1 Pseudomonadota bacterium
CATTGATCTTGAAACGCCGTTCAAGCTCATTCGTCGCGGCGGGCGCCGAAAGATCATCCCCGCGGAGAGTCCACAACAAATAAGCAAAGATCCCGCGTTGATTACGTTCGTTTTGAAAGTAACCGCGTGGCGTCGCAAAGCGCTTATCGACGGGCGTCAATTGAAGGAGCTCGCCGCAGAAGACGGCGTCGACAAAACCGATACAGCCAAGTTTTTTAAACTTGCGTTTCTGGCGCCCGACATCGCCCTTGCGATCATCGAAGGCAAACAGCCGCCGGCGCTGACGCTCGAGAAACTAAAGCGCACCAAAAATTTGCCCATAGCTTGGGCGGACCAAGGACTGTGAGCGTCGGCGCAACGCAAATGAAAAGCGCTTCAGAGAAGCCCAACACCATTTTTAATTCGTCTACTGAGTGGAAGAAATCATTGCCGATTGGGGCCCCGCCGCGAGCGGCGTAATCATTGTGCTCTGCCCCATTAGGGCGCGATAGATCGTCTGCGTCGCGCTAATCCATAACGCGGGCGGCGAGCGCTGCAGCTTCTTCGGGATCGCGAAGATAAGGTCGGAAGACGGCGGCGAGCGCCGCTTCGGAGGCGAGATTTATGTCGATAAGCGAACTTTGCCAGGTGGGCGAGAGCGAGACGGTATGGCCGTTTAAATGGAGATCTGCTGGAGCAGATTGTCCGCCACTGCCCTGTGTAGATTGTCTGAAGGCCGCAATTTCAAGCGCGGAGCGCGCAGCTTGCTTCGCCTTTATTGTCTCCAACTGCGCGGCGGCAATCCGAGCATCGATCCGCGCCGTCGCCAAGGCGCCTGCCAAAAGCGCAGATAGGATCAGCGACGTCCATAAGACGAGGATTAAGGCGCTCCCGGATTGATGTTGGCCGACCAAGCGAGCCGCTGTTGCATGACCGACGAAAGATCTTCGCAAGAGTGTCTCCTAGGCTGAAACTCAAAGGCTGGTCACCCGCAATTGGGTTGAGTAGTTTTCGGAAGCTTTGAGGGCTTTTGAGTTCCTTCGAGTAGGGAGCACTCCCGCGATTCAAGAAACAATCAACAATTGCTTCGCGGGAATCATGTGCATACCATGCACCAAAACGCCGTTTCGCTTTATCTTGCGTTTCCTCAAAAAATGGCGCCATCACAACGCTCGCTTATTCAGCAGATGGGATCGAAACAGTTTGCTCAAGCTCGATGAACTCACCAACCTCTGACCATTCTGGATACTGGCCTCGAACAAATTCGAGCCGTTCTGACCAAGTCTTCAAGGGCTTTGCACTTTGCGCATAAAAGGGATCAGAAGCGGTTGGAACTAACATGCTTTCAGCAAGCAGGGATTGGCAAGCCGTTGCAGGCAACGAATAGCTAACGCTATAGGTCTGCCCACCGACAACCTCGTAGTTATCTGATAAATCAAATGTTGCCTCGATGATTTGGCCGGAGCGCACAATCATGTAGCCCGGCTCGGTAAAATAAATCGGGCGATCTGCAAGCGGGCCGCTATAATTTTGCGCAGCGCCGCTCTGGATGTTTTTTACCCTTAAGAAGGGACGCAAGGGATGCCGACTAAAGTCTTCCGCTCTGATGCATTTAACCGTGTCGGACGTATTTTGATAAATGAACCTGACGGCTCCTGGTAGCACCGGGCTGCTATAATAATTTGGATCGCGATTTTCGTTGTCCAATATAGCGGATTGTGGCGACTGAGCCGCCAAACTGCTGCAGCTCGCCACCACAAATGTAGCCAACAAAAAAGCTATTTTTTGCAATTTAATCCTCAGCATTCCGCTCGACGATATGGCACTACTGAACACGTATAGCTATCTGTGTTCCCTCGTAAATCGTATGCTCGCGGGTTTCTATTCTTTTGAACAACAAGCCGTCGTAACGCCGACCCACGATAAGCTGCATCCCAGGTGTCGTGTCGCACGTGCGTCGCTTCATGGAAGATTGTAATTTCCTTTCCAAGCGAGCCACGATTTGTGAAAAAGCTCTTGTTCAAACCAACAGAATTCGAACCCTGGTCTTGTTACCTTTGGCCTTTACACTAACTTCACATAATAAGCACAGGAATTTCGGTCGCAAATGCGAACCCCTACCCAAACTCTGGATTATGTCCTTTCTGCTGGGATACAATGAGAAATCAAATTGGCCGCTCGCTGATCAAGCCATGCGTGGCTGCAGGGAAAACAAAATAAAAAAAGAGGCGGTATACTGTAACTCAACAACGAGCCTTTGATTTTATGCCAAATCAGTCAATCATACGCTTTTAATTTGCGAATTGGTTTATAACAATTGGATTAGCTCATGGATTTTCGAATCGGCGACGTCGTGAATCGGACGTTTGGTTCAATCTCGCGCAACTTCACAACGTTTTTCTTGCTTTCGCTGGTGCTCGTCGGGGTCCCGACCTTTATTACCGGGTTGGCGCAGTTTGGCGCGACAGCTCCTGGAACAAATTTATTCGGCGGCGCAATCGTCTTTGCCTGGATTGTCGGTGCTGTTGCTGGCTATATCCTTCAAGGTGCCATAATTCACGGCGCTGTCGTTGATTTCAACGGCGCGCGCGCCAGCTTGGGCGATTGCCTATCTACCGGGTTGAAGCACTTTCTGCCGCTCGTCGGCATCGCAATACTGATGACGCTGGGAATAGCGGCTGGGATGTTGCTTTTGATTATACCGGGAATCATCCTCGCGATCATGTGGGCGGTCGCCATTCCAGCGCAAGTCATCGAAAACATGGGCGTTCTAAAGTCTTTTGGGCGCAGCCGTGAGTTGACCAAGGGCAGCCGATGGAAAATTTTTGGCCTGTTTGTCATTTACATTATCCTTGCAATAGTGATCGGTATGATGGTGATGTTGCCGGCTAGCGTTTTCACTAGCGCTGGCAGCGGTAGTGCGACGTCAACTGTGCTCAATGTCTTCCAGACGCTGTCAACTGTTCTATCTGCGGTTGTCGGCTCCGCCGGCGTTTCCGCCCTGTACTACGAACTCAGAAAATCCAAAGAGGGCGTCGGGGCTGACGCTCTGGCTAGCGTATTCGACTAAGGCATTTAACGCTTGTCAAACTTATCGCGCCGCCGCACGCCATAAAGGAGGCGGGTTTCAAGGTATTTGCGAAGCGCGGTGTAATAGGCTTCAAGAAACTCCGGATCTTTTTCTTCGTCTTGGGGCCGTCGCCCGATCTTGGTGCGAATACGTTTTGCAACAAGCTCCAGAGTCTCTTTGTCTCGCGATCGCAATACGCCTTCGAGAACATGAAGTTCGTGTACCCCATAAGCGTCAAGCTCAGTCTTTGTAAATTCAAATTTTTTGAGCGCGTATTCGCCAGTGTCGGCAATATCCGGTTTCAACTGCCGTTTAGGGGCTTTGACGACCCAGGTGCCGGCAACAATGTCTCCGGGACGCAAACGGTCCGCGTTGAACAGGGGAAAGAATGCGAAAATGGCGCTCCATGCAAACCCCACGAGAACAATTATCGCATCGACGCCTCCGGTCCCGTGCCCAACGAGGAACCCAAGCGGCAAAAAAATCTCGACTTCACGCATCGCATTGCGCGAGACAACCGCTTCTGCTTTCAGGCGGCCCCCATTGCGCACGGCGACTCGAATGCCTAATGCGCGTTTGCCTGGTGTGGCGGCCCGCAGCCCGAGCTCGAAAAATGTGAAATAAAAAGCACGCAATAGAAAGAAAGAGAGCAGCCAGACCACCGCGATGAACTCGGCCGATCCCGTTGTGACGCCAAACAAGGCGGATACGAGGGCAGCCACAAGTAACAACGACGCGATGATTGAGATATCAATAAAAAACGCAGCGGTGCGCTCTCCCCCTTCGGCGAGCCTTATGCGCAGATCAACGCCCTCGGGCGTTATCAGTGTGCGCTCACGGGATCTCAGCCTGGCACCGTCGCGTTGACGATTGTTCGGTCCATTCGCATCAACTGTTGCGGATGTCGTCATTGTCGCGCCCTCATTCCCGCTGCGTAAAGATACGCGAACCAAAATACGGCGCTAGAGATCGCCACGGTGTACCGCAACGCGTCTAAGGTGATCAGCTGGCGCCCGAAACCTTCCAAGAGCCCGGCAATCAATAACATGACGATGACGCCCATTAACGCGAGCGCAGCGCTGCGGCTCGCTTGCGCCGCAGCAGCGAGCCGTGACAGCTCACCTGGATTTGCGATCGCCCAACCGATCCGCATGCCCGCGCCCCCGGCAATGATGATCGCTAGCAATTCAGTTACGCCGTGAATGAGAAGCCAACCGCCAAATTCATAGCCAAGGCCACGGCTCGCAAATAACGCCACAAAAGCGCCGAGCATGCAGCCATTGTATGCAAGCAAGAAAACAGTTGGGATACAGAATGCAAATCCGAGAGCAAAGGCGAAAAGTGCAACCCGCGCATTGTGCGTAAAGAGGTAAGTCGCGAACACCGAAAGCCCAGACTCATCACCACTATGGTAAAGCGTATCGCGCAGAGAATCAGTTGAGGCGGTTGGACTGCGCCCTTGCGCTAATCCTTCCGGAATAAACGAGAAAAACCAGTCGGCATCGTTCATCACCAAGCCGTAAGCAAGTAATGCGGCGCCAATAGTAATTATGAATGCGATTAAGGATTCACGCCAGATGGTGCGCGCAGCCTCTGGCCAATCGTGACGCAGGAACTGCAGTACACGCTCACCCAAAGTCGATCGTGACCCGTAAATAAAATAATATGCGCGCGTGCACAGACTCTCCAGGTAGATGATCACGTTTTTGTCGAGCGACGTTGCGCGGGCGACCGACAGAGACGAGAGTGTTGAACGGTAGACGCGCGGCAAATCAACCATATCTTCATCGCTTAGGGCGGATGCCGAGCGCGATGAAACGCGCTCGAGTAACTCTTCAAGCCGAAGCCAATCTGCTTCCCTTTCTTTTCGGAAACGGCGGCTCCGCAGTAGGATGTCCTCGAGATTTTCTGCCATCACAATAGAATGCGATGCTTGATGTTGAGATATTGATTGATCAAACCGGCGCCGATCCGGTCCGAAGGCGCATCGACAATTAGCGCGCCCATTTGCTGGAGTTTTGCGATCACCAGATCCCGCTCCCGGAGAAGCGATTCGGCGATCACCGCGCGCGTCACATCCGCAGGCGTGGCGGGCTCTGTATTGATAAGTCTCTCAAGCTCCTCGTCGCGGAACGACACAAATACAAGAAGATGAGTCTTCAATAACGGCGCAACATGCGTCAGCATCAATTCCGCGCTCGTTGTGTCGGCAAAATCCGTGAACACAATGATAAGCGCCCGGCGATCGAGTTTCGCCAAGAGCTCCGTCAATCCAAGAGAGAAGTTTGTCTCTTCGCTGGTATAGTCAATTCCAGCTGTCATTTTTTGCAACAACGCGAAGGCATGCGAACCGGACACGAAGCCTGTACTGAGCCGTGGCCTTGCATCAAAAGCAAAAAAGCCGACACGATCTCCAAGTTTCAGACTTACGAATGACATCAACAAAGCTGCGTTTAGACCGTGGTCAAGCCGTGATAAGCCTTTGCGAACTGGCTCGCTCATTAGCCGACCGGTATCGAAGACAAACATGATGGAGTGATTTTTTTCCGTGCGAAATTCGCGCGAGAGCAACATTCTGTGGCGTGCGCTTTGTTTCCAGTCAATCGCGCGAGAGTCCATGCCTGTCTGAAATTCCCGCAAGGAGTCGAATTCGGACCCTTCGCCGCGATCGATCTGTACTCTTTCACCAAAAAGATTTTGCCGCATGAGCACGTTGACCGCCTCCTCTTTGACGAGGCGAATATCGGACGTGATTGGCGGAGATGCATCGATTGGCTGGACGAATTGTTTGTAAACAAGCCCAAGCGGACCGCACCAGCGAATCCAAATTTTCTTGATTTCGCCTGCGCCACGCCGGTTCGGTATCAGTTCAAAGCTATGTGTTTCGGCGCCAGGGACCACGTCAATCAAGTGATTTGTTTCAAGGCGCGTTTCGGATTTCAGAGGACGGCCGTTTACGGATATCTCCGCTTTTATAACTTCGCTTCGACCTACCAGGAGAGATTGCGGAGTCTTCACGCGCACCGAAACCCTATGGCGCCATGGTGATAGCCAAGCGTCTGCAGCGACTAGGCCAACCACGAGTGCGATGAGGCCGAAGCCAGCGGACCACAGGTTGAGCGCAAGCGCGGCTAGAAACAGAGCTACAATCGCACTGGCGCCTGCCAACAGCGCTGCCCTCGCCGTTGGGTAGATCATGAAATGTCCGTCTGGCGCCGGATCATCTCGGTGCCTCAACTTGTTCAATCGTGTCGCGCAAGGCTTCGTCTGCGTCGCGACCCTCAATTTCCGCCGTTGGCGACAAGATCACTCGATGCCGGAGCGCCGGCAGGGCAAGCATCTTTACGTCATCTGGGATCGCATAGTCCCGCCCGTCGAGGGCAGCCCTTGCACGCGCCGCCGCAGCCAGCATTGACGCCGATCGAGGGCTTGCGCCGATTGAAAACGCAGTCGCATGCCTCGTTGCGCGTACGATAGTGACCACGTACTCAATCAACTCTTCACGGAAATGAACATCTGAAATTGCTTCGAGCGCAGCAGAAATCGAATCGCGATCTGCTACCCCAGCGATCCCAAAGTCATCTGGGTCACCCCCCGCCGCGCGCGCGCTATGATTGGATACGATTTTTTGCTCTTCCGCTTCGTTCGGATATTCCAGAACATGCTTGAATAAAAACCTGTCGAGCTGCGCCTCGGGCAACGGATATGTACCTTGCTGCTCAATCGGATTTTGTGTTGCGATAACAGTGAAGCGCGGGCTGAGCATATGGGTCTTGCCGTCAATTGTGACTGCTCGTTCTTGCATCGCCTCTAGCAAGGCCGCCTGAGTTTTGGGCGGCGTTCTATTGATTTCGTCCGCGAGAAGTAGCTCTGTGAAAACAGGACCCTTGACTAGCTGAAAGGTGTTCGCACGAAAGTCGAAGATATTTGAACCGATGACATCGCCAGGCATTAGATCCGGCGTGAATTGAATTCGCGCGAAATCAAGATGCAACGCCCTAGCGAATACACGGGCTAACAAGGTCTTGGCGACGCCTGGCGGGCCCTCCAACAAAACATGGCCGCCCGAAAATAACGCGGTTAGCAACAGATCAACACTATTATCCTGACCAACAACGGCTTTTGAAATTTCTTTGCGGATGGCGTTGGCGAGCCGCGCCACATCAGCGATGGTCACGCGTGATCTCCTTTTTGAACAGATAGAGTTTTTGCGCAGCACGAACTAACCCTCCGGCGCCCTGAGCGCTACGTGCTTGTTCGGCCAGCATAGAAAAGTCTTCGTTTGCTCGCTCCTGCGCGATCTTGTTAATCAGCATGTCGAGGTCGTGGGCAGAAAGACTTTTGGGAGCGCCGATCGATTGCGCAATGCGTCGCCGCGTCATCTCGGCGTATCGGGCGCCGAATACGCTTTCGCGCTTTGCCATGCGGATAAGCGCCGCTGAATTGTCCGCGAGCGCCGCTTTGCCGGCGTCGAACGGTCGAATAAGCGCATGTCGCGGCCCAAATAATGCAGCGCTTTTAAACGTCAGCAACAGCACGCTCAAAAGCGCACATAGACTAGCGGCCAAAAAAGGTGGCTCAAGTGCGAGGCGGATAATGTTTCTCGTCCGCTCGATCCCATAGAGCGATAAATCAAAGAAAATGGGCCCGCCAGCGCGAGCGTAGTCAAAGAAATTGGATGTCAGCGTCGCTCGTTCTACGTTACGGAGACCGTGGGTATTTGCGAGATCTGCATCCGAGATAATATATAGTGGTTGGTCTTTGACTTTCGCAAAAAGAACATCACCATTGCTGGCAGTTAGAATGGGCTCGAGCGAGTCATTGGGTTTCAGATATTGAAGGTATTCAATCTCGCCAATACTTCGAGAGGGAATCGCGTGGATAATTGCGCCGCCCGTCGCATCAGCAGCCTCGACAATAACTTCGGAGCGATCACCTCGCCGTATAAATTCAAGTGATACTTCGATATCGCCAAGAGTTAATGCAAGCGGGGTCAGCGTCATTACGCCCTGACGACGCACCCAACCTGCTCTCGCCGGATCCGGCGCCGTTTCCCATTTCGGTATAATAATGATCGTGATTTGATATTCATCGAGGACAGCCAGTTCATTCATCTGGCTCACTGTCGATGGCGTATAAACAATTACCCCATCGCGGGCTTCGAAAGTGGCGCTGCGGGGGACGACAACCGGTACGCCAGTTTCCTCTAGTAGCGCTCCGAGGAAACCGTAGCCGATGGCGCTTTTTGATAGCGCGTGGCCTTTACCGTCGCTGTCGTAGCGAAGAACCGGTGCGTATGCAGATAAAACGATGAACGAAAAAAATGAAAAAACGCCAACTACGATCAACACAACTATGGTTTGGCGTGAAAACGCGCCGGACGCATCGGCGCCTTTCGCGCTACTCATGACCAATCCTCCACATCGGCAAAAACGCCGTAGGCAGTGCGGCATTTCTCGAATACTTCAGCGCCGATAACGCGTCCTCCAAAATGACTCCGTTCTACAGCTGACGCGATTTCCGAAAACGCTGCGCGCGCCGACGCTGGCAAAATGGAAAGCCGCGCAATCTCGCGGCTCGTCATTGCCTTTCGCAAATAGTTAGGTTGAAACAGTTTAATATCTTCTATGCTGCGGAAGAGCAGCACGCGCACGGCGTCGCTATGGCGCCCCGCCGCCGCAAGTCGGTCCGCCTCTTCCAAAAGAGAGCGCGCGAACGACGGCGCAGGGCGATATGTTGCAGTTCCACCAACGCGGGTGTCAGGCTCATGGAGGCGGATACGCAATAAGATTTCGCGACCGATAAAATACGCCGCACCAAAAACAATAAGCAATATGCCAAGCCAAAAGACGATATTTATTAATGGCGTCAAAAAATCTAATACTGTGTCAGCGACTGACATGATCCAGCCCAACCAATCCGGCTGCGGTGACGGCGCGGGCGCTTCCGAAAAATGGAACTGAAACGATGCGTCTGCGCGCAAGCGTTCATGAGCGGCGGCCACTTCGCCAGCGACAATTGCCGAAGCGGCGCTCATCAGACAGCCCGCAACTAATAGATACGGGCACACTGTCAATAACCCCCGTTTAAGGCGCAATTTCATTCTCTTTGATTGGCCTGATCCGCTGGCATGCAGCTTATATTGATACGGTGGTCCATGACTATAGTATGCAACGCACAATATCGCCAAGACTTCATCGCAGATCCGTTTAACCGGCGCCGCTAAATCATATCCTGACGGGCTACTGGCTGCCGGAATATGCTGGCGCACCGAGACGAGAGCGCTCGACCTGACGCACCGAGCGGTGCTCGAACCGGCGCAAGATGAATTACTTGGACCAACTGTCCATGGACAGTTGCAGAACAGTGTTGAACTCCCAATCCCGCAATCTGAAAATTAAGCGAAACGTCACCTCCAAATCACACAAATCTATGAGGTCCGCTTTGAGGATTAAACCGCGCTGACGCGATCTTAGACGCCACCAATCAAAAAACTCGAGTTCTCAAAAGCACAGGTGCGTAAGGCATAATCTGCCGAATTTTTATCTACATCAGACTGCTTGTAACTAAATCGTACGCTTCCATCAGGCAGAAGGTCATTGTCGGACCCACCAAATGCGGCAACAAAGACTTACTCTGTTGTATATATTCCATCTGTAACAGTTGGGTAAAGTTGCGATAATCTATCCAGCAAAGATGCCTGGGGATCTGCAGCGGATGCATTTTGAAAGAACAACGTAACAAGCTCAGATCTGGCGGGATTCGCGTATCTGCCGGCCCCAAGAGTCATAAAAGAAAACGCGTCTATTACTAAATTTGTCTGGCCACTCAGCGGGAGATCACGCAATCGTGCGTTAAGGTCTGAAGGCGGTTGCTCGGTACCGTAAAGGTACAAATTGGTTGTCAACGATGCGTCTATTTCATCCCACTGCTTCATCTTTAAATCCCTTTCGTCTGAAACTAAAATGAAGTTCACCGCGAAAAGCTGGTAAGCGAACTCACAGCGATGTCTCCAGTCTTGCCGCATTTCGTCACAGCGACATCCGCACTTGCAAATCGGCGTTTTTCATCGCGTGCATTGTTCAAGTAGATAACGCGCACTACGACATAGTAATGCCCAAGTGTACGGCTTAGCATTTGCCCTTTGCCGAACCTTGACGTGTTACGATCCCCGGCTCGCCATCTGTAAACAGAGCAACAGTTTTGGTTCTTCGCCAAAAAATCCGAGTATGAGCTGTATACAACGTAACCCGCATCGGGTCTGCTCAAGAGCAACCCGTTGCGGTAATATAACACTCTGTTTACGGCGACATCTATTAGTTCTTCATCTGATAGATGGCGGTCTTGCACATAACAATAGCCAGTGTGGTTTAGGCGCTGAACCCAAGCAATGCCAGCTATCAATGCTAGAACAGAAAGAATTTTCGCAATGCGGCTAAAGCTCATAAACGAGAACTCCGTCGATTTTGGCGAAAAGGCATTGCTTCAATATCGATTGTTAGGATTCAAGACTATCTGATTCATTACACTGTCACGATTTAATAAACTAAGTGTAGTTAACTGTAATCGTCGCAAAGACAAATTTGAGATTGACTGAGACACAAAAACCGCACGACTTTCAAGTCATATTTTTGTGAGAATGAAAATGGCACGGTGTTTATAGCAAGTTATGATTTTTCAGATTGACAACGTCCTAACCCAGAGAAGCATCGACAAAATCTTGGAGAGTTTGTGTTCTCTCGACCTTTGGCTCGACGGCCGGGGCACCGCTAAAGGTCGAGCAAAACTCGCTAAGGTCAACCTCCAAGCAGACCCCAAGAATGCCGGGGTTTATAGTAGCCTAAATGAAATTAAGGGCGCGCTCGCATCGAATGCCATGCTAAAAGCGATTGCTTTCCCCGCGGAGTTTAGTCGAGTGCTGTTTAGCCGGTACGATATTGGGATGAGTTATGGAACACATGTCGATGCTCCGTATATAGACAATACTAGAAGCGATCTTTCGTTCACGCTTTTTCTATCCGATCCGGAGAACTATGACGGGGGAGAATTGGTCATCGAGCGCTCAGGAAAAGAGCACAGGGTAAAACTCTCTGCACGTTCGTTGATTGTCTACCAATCTCGGACTCTGCACCGCGTCCAACAGGTTACGCG
>JBCDBM010000106.1:0-11126 GCA_039183665.1 Pseudomonadota bacterium
CACCGGTGAAAACGCGCAAAGCTGCATTCTGGTTCGGAGAAGACCAAGGGCGTTACCTGGTTGCGACCGCGCCGGCCGCCGCCGACACCTTGTTGTTAAAAGCAGCGATGGCTGGCGTTCAAGCCTCGAAAATAGGGCGCTTTGGCGGCCCAGATATCACGCTTGACGATACAGATGCGCTGTCGCTGCTGGATCTATCCGATATTTGGGATTCGGCGCTGCCGGCCTATATGGAAGGCCCAAGTTCCAAGGAGACGACACCCATGCCCATGGCAGCCGAAGACATCAAATCGCTGATCCTCAAAGCGCTTCCCGATGCGGAGATCGAAATTGAGGATTTAGCGGGCGACGGTGATCATTACCGCGCCAGGATCGTTTCTTCGGCGTTCAACGGAAAGTCTCGCGTGCAGCAGCATCAGTTGGTCTACCGCGCGTTAGAGGGTCGCATGGGCGGCGTATTGCACGCCCTCGCGCTTGAAACCGAAGCGCGCGAGTAAAGGTCTCGCGCGTGTTCGAGCAGTTTTAAAGTTTGATTTCGGCGCGGCGCCTCAACCTCTTTAGTCTTCTGTACAGCGATAATATTTCGCTTCGCGGGCGGCTCTGTTGCAGGTTCGGTTTGTCGCTGAGGATCACCGTGTATGTCTGACGCGACAGGAACGCAGCGCCGTCGGTTGAGAGATTGAGTCTACGTCGAGAGCGGAGATCGCATGTCTAAGTCGAGGTTGTCAGACGAAGGCCGATCGCGCCTACTAATATCATTGCGATGAAGACGAGTTGCGTCAAACCGATGCGATCGCCGAAAACCAAAAGTCCGATGAGGGATGCTGCTACAATGCCCGCGCCAGCCCAGATCGCGTAGACAACGCCAACCGGCAACACTTTCATCGCGGGAGCCAAAGCCCAAAAAGAAGCTGCGTAACACGTGATCGACGCGACGCCCCATTGCCATTTTTCAAATCCATTTGAAAGCTTGAGGAAAAACGTCCCGCCGACCTCCAAAGCAATCGCAAGCGCTAAAAGCAGCCACGCGTTCATGAGATTGTCTCTTACCCTCTTCAATCGGACCAGGGCTTAGCGCGCCGCGGCAACACGATCAACAAAGTGCCATACTCGGGAAAAACGAAGACGTCGAGTTTAGGCTGTAGGCTTTAGGCAGTTCGGCCATCTCGCGAGACTTACGCGACTTTACCTGGCCGGCTCGCAATAAGACGTCGAGCGAGAAACTCCGGGTTCGCGGCGATCAGCCCTTCGGCGACGAATGGTGTTTCCGAAAAATAGGCGAGGGCTAAATCCCCCTCAAAAGCGGCGCACAGCCCGGCGCCGACGCGTTTGGTCGCGTCGAATTTTGTGAGAATGCAGCGCTTGACGCCGATCTCCTTAAAAGCCAGCGCCCAATCGATATATTCGGCGGCGTCGCCGCTTGCGGGAAGCACCATCACCGGCTCAGCGCCGCTTGCTTCTTGATAGCTGCGGATGGCAGCCACGTCGCCGCCGTCAAAGGGACTGACGCCGGGCGTATCGATGATCACGGCGCCCGATGGCCGCTCAGCGCGCAAGACTTTCTCCACGTCCATCGGCGAGTCGACAATAAAATAGTCCGCGCCAAGCGCCTCTCCATAGGCGCGGATTTGTTCCACCGCGCCCGCTCGGCCCACATCGGCGGTAATCATACAAGCCGGTGCGCCGCTCTCCGTGGCGGTCGCGGCGAGTTTTGCCGAAGACGACGTTTTTCCCGCGCCTGTCGGCCCCACCAACATGATCGGCGAAGAGGGCGCAAAGGCGACGGGCGCAAAGGTGAAGCACTCGGAGAACGCAGTCTCTAAGCGATAATAGTCCTCGTCGATTTTTGACTTCCTGGCCCCGTCGACGAGCGCGGCGAGCAAGTTCGCGCCAACGCCATGGGGCGCTAAAATTTCCGCCAGCGCCCGTTGCTTCTCGTCGCTCAAATCGACGCCGCGCTGCGAACGGCCCCCTGCAAGGCTGGCGCTCACGCGCGCCAGCGCCTCTTCAGAGAATTTCGTTTCGATAGATTCGTTTAAGCGCGCGCCTGCGCTCATTTTGAAAGGACCTTCGTCCACCGCATCTCGTGCGGCGCCCGCGAAGGTCGCCTTGGGCGCGGGCTCCGGCGCTGACGGCGGCGCTTTGTCTGACGCTGTGACTTCGACGTCGCCGCTCGGAAGCTCCCGTACAGTTAGGATCGCCGCTTTCGTCCCTAGCGCTCGACGGGCCTTTTTCTTGGCTCCATCGAGGTTCGAGGCGATGAACTTCATCATGAGGGGGGCACTCAAATCTTTACGCTATTGCGCCCTAGTATGTGCGCGAAAGTCCGCGAGGGAAAGCGTCTAAATGAAATCTTTCGCAGGCAAAAAAAACCCGCGCATCGCTGCGCGGGGTTCTTCGAGCAAAAGAAGAAGTTGGGAGGGGTTAGCGGTATTGCTGGACGCGGGTTGCACGCAGTCCGGGAAGTCCGAACTGGTCAATCGCCCGCTGCCAGGAAAGAAACTCTTCGACGGTTAGGGTGTATCGCTCGCACGCTTCTTCTAAGGTCAACAGACCGCCGCGCACCGCCGCGACCACTTCAGCCTTGCGGCGAATGACCCAACGCTTAGTTGAGGGCGGCGGCAGATCTTTCAAGGTCAGCGGCGTGCCGTCTGGTCCGATCACATACGGATCTTGCTGGGCAGGCGGTCCCGCGTTGTTCGCAACGACAGTCATGAGCGTCAACTTCCCCTAAAAACGCAACTCGTATTGATGGGGAGAGTAAGCTCGTCGCTTTTAAAAAACGGCTAAGCGTCAAGGTAAAAGCTTTTCTAAGCAATTGAATGTTCGTCAAATTTATGAACGGCAAGACTGTATCAATAAAGCACAAGAAAGTGTTGTTTTGCGGCCTTTAGCGGCAGCTACGTGAAAAATCACAAAAATACCGGCCCATTTCGAACCACTTTGGGGCGAAAGCGGTCGACCCGCATTTGTCTTAACAAGCTGGCCCGATGCAGTGCGCGAGATTTTTTTTGGTATCGCCTGGGGCGCAGCGCAGTGAAATAAGGGGTGGCGGTTCTTGCCCGCGATCCCTATTTTCTCGCCTCTATGGAAACTCTGGCGGATATTTCCTCGATTGACTTGCCGATCGTCGACTTGGGCGTACCGGCGGGCGCGCGTGTTGTGGTCGCGATGTCGGGCGGCGTCGACTCGTCTGTGACGGCCGCTTTGTGTAAGCGCGCCGGTTATGATGTGGTAGGCGTGACGCTCCAGCTCTACGATCATGGGGTTGCGATCGCCAAGCGCGGGGCGTGTTGCGCGGGCCAAGATATTCGTGATGCGCGGCGCGTCAGTGAGGCGTTGGACTTCCCGCATTATGTTCTTGATTATGAGAGTCGTTTCCAAGATGCGGTTATGGACGATTTCGCGGACAGTTATTTAGCTGGGGCGACGCCGATTCCCTGCGTTCGGTGCAATGAGCGCGTCAAATTTCGCGACCTTCTGGAAACGGCTCGAGACCTGGGCGGAGCGTGTCTTGCGACCGGTCATTATATTCGCCGCGTTGACGGGCCCGCCGGCGCCGAGTTGCGTCGCGCCGCGGACGCGCAAAAAGACCAAAGCTATTTTCTGTTCTCCACGACCCGCGAGCAACTCGCGTATTTGCGGTTTCCGCTAGGCGAGTTGCCGAAATCAGAAGTGCGCCGGATTGCGGCTGCGTTAGGATTAAGCGTGGCGGATAAGCCGGACAGCCAAGACATTTGTTTTGTGCCAGAAGGAAAGTACGCATCTGTCGTGGAGCGGCTGCGCCCTGGCGCGGCGGAGCCAGGCGATATTGTGCACGTCGACGGCGCGGTGATGGGCCGCCATCCAGGCGTTATTCATTATACGGTGGGTCAGCGTCGCGGGCTCGGAGTCGCGACAGGCGATCCCCTTTATGTGGTGAAGTTGGACCCCGACAACAAAAGAGTTGTGGTCGGCCCTCGTGAAGCGCTTCTAGTGCGCAACATTTCACTGAAAGACGTAACGTGGTTGGGCGATGGCGACGGCGCTGACGCCGCCAAACGCGGCGATGCTGTTGCCGTCAAAGTGCGCTCGACACGACCTCCTAAATCGGCGCGGCTCGTCTGGAATGATGATGAAAGCGCCTGGGGCGTGATGCTGGACGAACCAGAAGAAGGGGTTGCGCCGGGTCAAGCTTGCGTCTTTTACTCGCCGGCAGCTTCTCATGATCGAGTATTGGGCGGCGGCTGGATTGCGTCTGCGCGATAAGCGGAACCGTCCTTCATCTTGCAAGTCTATTCGAGATCGTTCAGTACAGATAGTTCGTATTCGCATCCCGGATTTCGCTGCATGCCAAAGATCAAGTATGATTGTCTTCAATGCCCGGCATATTGTTGCTCCTACACGCATATTCCGACGACAAAGAGGGATATTAAAAGGCTGGCGCGTTATTTCGACGTGACGCTGGATAAAGCGGAGCGCAAATTTACGAAGAAAGGCGATGAAGATAATCCGCGCGTGTTGCGTCACACAGACGATGAACACTTCTCAACAAGCTGTATGTTCCTCGACAAAGACACTCGCAACTGTACGATTTATCATGCGCGTCCCGCGATTTGTCGCGATTTTCCCACCCAGACCCGGTGCGGCTATTACGAATTCTTGATGTTTGAGCGTGAAGTTCAAGACGATGAAGAATGGGTCGCCACGACAGATTAATCGGTAGCAGATGGAACGCGTCGACGTCATTGTAATCGGCGCAGGTGTCGTCGGCTTGGCGATCGGGCGCGCGCTCGTGAGAGACGGGCGAGAGGTTATCGTCCTCGAAAAGAACGACACATTTGGCGCCGAGACATCCTCGCGTAATTCCGAAGTTGTACACGCCGGCATCTATTATCGCCCTGGAGGCATGCGCGCGCGCCTAGCGGTCGAGGGGAGGGACGCCCTCTATGCGTATTGTGGGCAAGCCGGCGTTCCCTTTTTGAATTGCGGCAAGCTTATTGTTGCCGGGGACGAATCCGAAAGAGCGAACTTTGGGCCGCTCGTCGAGATTGCGGAGAAGAATGGCGTTGGTGATTTGCGAATCATTGACGCTGACGAAGCGCGCGCTTTGGAGCCAGGACTTCGCTGCGCCGGCGCAATCTTGTCTCCATCATCGGGCATCATTGACAGTCATGCACTCATGCTCGCGCTCATCGCTGATATCGAGGCGGGCGGGGGACATGTGGTGATGTCTAGTCCAATGCAGGCTGGCGACTTGAGCGACGACGACGTTACGCTCGAGTTGGGCGGCAGCGAACCGATGACCGTGGGCGCCAAGCTCGTCATCAACGCGGCGGGGTTATCATCGGAGCGTGTCGCCCGATCAATTGCCGGCCTTCCCGGTGAAACCATCCCCATACTGAAGTTTGCGAAGGGCCAGTATTTCTCCTACGCTGGCACGGCGCCCTTCACGCGGCTCATCTATCCGATGCCAGCGCCAGATAGCGTCGGCATCCATTATACGCGCGACATGGGTGGACGCGCCAAACTTGGCCCCGACATCACCTTTGTTGATGAGGGGACGGGTTACGACGTCGACCGGGCGCGCCGGGACGTTTTCGCGCGTTCAGCGCGTCGCTATTGGCCGGCGCTTGATCCTGAACGCTTAACGCCAGACTATGCGGGCGTTAGGCCAAAAATTGCAGGATCGGGCGAAGAGGGCGATTTCCTTATTCAGGGCGCTCACATCCATGGTGCGCGAGCCTATATTGGCCTTTACGGAATTGAGTCGCCGGGGCTCACAACATGCCTCGCCATCGCGAACTACGTCTCGATGTTGGCGCGTGACCAATCTCAATGATCGACGCTTGCCCGCGCGGCCCGACGCCGCTATAGCCACGCCTCTGGCTGGCGCGTCCCGCGCGTCGCCCGCGGCGGGGTAGCTCAGTTGGTGAGAGCGCAGGATTCATAACCCTGAGGTCGCGAGTTCAAGTCTCGCCCCCGCTACCATCGATTTGATTGGCCCGAGGCCGGCCTGCTTAGCGCCAAGCCGGCATTTTCAAGATCGTGCACGAGGCTCAGTTCCGGATATGGGAACCGCTGAACGGCGTCCCCTGTCGGCTTTATCTAAGCGGCGGCGTTTTCTTTGTTTTGTTTGGCGCACAACCGAATAAGTTCTGGACCTATCTTTGATAGGGGGAGCTGTCGCTCGACGGCGCCAAGTTCATGCGCGACCCGCGGCATCCCATAGATGAGGGACGTATCAGCATCTTGGCCTATTGTTCGCGCGCCTGATTGGCGCATCGCCAATAGTCCCGCCGACCCGTCGCGTCCCATGCCTGTGAGGACGGCCCCCACGGCTCGTTTGCCAATAAGCTCTGCCACGCTATTGAACAAAATGTCTACGGAGGGCCGGTGACCGCTCACCGCGTCGCTTGCATCCAGCCGGCAAACGAGCCCGTCCCGTCCTCGGCGGAGCTGCAAGTGACAACTGGTCCCAGGCGCCAAATATACTTGGCCAATCGCCAGCGGGGCGCCCTCTGAGGCTTCGCAAACGTGCGGCGCAACGAGGCCGTCGAGGCGTCTTGCGAATGTCGCCGTAAAGGCCGCTGGCATGTGCTGGACGACGAGCGTCGGGGGACAGTTCTCGGGGAAAGTCTTGAGGACCTCTGAAAGCGCTTCGACACCCCCTGTCGAACATCCAATAGAAATGATTTTGTTGCTCGGCTTAAAGTCCGAGCTTGGCGCGCGGTATTTTTGGTCTTGAAAGGGTTTGACCTTCGCTTTGGAGGCCGCTTTCACGATTTCGCGCAGCCGTCCAAAGGTTGCTTGCGCATTCCCGCTTTCGGGCTTCGCCAAACACTCTACGGCGCCGAGACCGAGCGCTCTGACGGCTGTTTCCGTGCCTGCGTCGGTGAGCGTTGAAACAATGACGACCGGCATCGGTCGAAGGCGCATAATTTTTTCTAAAAAATCGATGCCGTTCATTTTCGGCATTTCAACGTCGAGCGTTACGACGTCCGGATTATGGATCTTTATTGCCGTGCGCGCGTCGTGGGCATTCGTCGCCGTCGCGACGACGTGTATGTCGCTGTCTTCATTTAACGCCCGGCTTATCAAGCGTAACATGAGAGGTGAATCGTCGACGACAATAACTCTAATCGGCATGGTCGTTGCTCATATTTTTAAAGGATGCGGCGCACATTGAAATAGCTGTCCATTCCCAGCCCATTGTCCGATCAGCTTTACGAAAATCTGACATCAGTGCGTATCTCATGACTGCTTGCGCTACGGGCGGCTCCGCTCTGACAGTTAGAATAAGGCGAGCTCGCCTGGAGCGGTATTCGCATCATCATCTTCGCCCGTCTCCGCTGCGTCTCGAAATTTCTCGGCGACTGTTCTCAATGACAGATGGGACAGTGCAGATTCCAACTCGACCTTGATGCCGTTTGGCGTCTGCGCTTCGAGGTGCGCGATTATGTGCGAGATATCGCCGATCCGTTGCGATAGGCGATCGAGTTCCTGCAACGATGCTGAATTATCTTTAGCCTGAAGAATAGTGGCTGCTAGGAGATCGGCGATCGATTCTTGAAATGAGAGGCTCTCCTCTTTCAGAGCGTCGAGCTCCGTTGAGACTTTTTCGAGCGCGCCTCTCAGCTCAACTTTTTTTTGATCGTCGGAAATGCTCACGCTACATCTCTGATTCTATTTGTCCGTATCCGAAAATAAGCGGTTACTGAAGCGGGCCGAATATTTGCTGGACGCATTTCTTCAGCTGGCTCGTTGTAAATGGTTTTTTGATATAGTTGTTCACGGCCAATGCGCGCCCCTTGTCGAGCAAAGTTTGATCCGGGCTGCCAGAAACCAAGACGAAGGCGGTTTTTGCGGTTTTGGGATTTTTGCGAACGGCGGCGAGAAAATCCAGGCCGGTCATTCCGGGCATATTGTAATCGGAGATGATGAGATGCACGGGGTTCGTCGAAACGGATTTCAATGCATCCGTAGCGTTGTTGGCCGCTTGCACATTCGTGACGCCAAGCGCGTCAAAACACTCGTAGATTAAGGCTCTACTGGTGGTCATATCGTCGACGACCATGACCCTCAGAACGTCTTTCAACGCCATGGCATAACTCCGCAAATGCGAAAATCAGATTGTAAGTGAGGGCGTTTCTCGCCTAAATACGATTGGTGCGGTTGTAAGTGGTAAACCCTTCCAATTCGTAACCGTCGGCCGCGGGGCCCGTAATCCGCTCTGAATGCCCGAGCATTAACCAGCCGCCAGGCGCATTGACTCGCGCTAGCTTTTGCCAAACAGCGTCTTGGGTTTCGGGGTCAAAGTAGATCACGACATTTCGGCAGAAAATCACATCGAAAGGCCCCCGGACTGGCCAGGGCTTGATCAGGTTGAGGCGCCTGAATGCAACTAAGTTCTTCAGATCCTCCTGAATGTCTAAGCATCCAGGCTTGTCTGCAACGGGTTGAAGAAAGCGACGTGTCGACGCGTCCGGCGGAAGCTCGATCTCGTCTTTGCGATACCGGCCTCGTTGCGCCTTATTGAGCATGTTGCTGTCGATATCGCTGGCGAGAATTTTGATGTCATGCTGATTAGCGTCGGCCATTACAGACAACAGCGTCATCGCGATTGAGTAGGGCTCTTCGCCGCTTGAACAACCGGCCGACCATATCCTCACCCGTCCGCCATTCCGCGCTTTCTCAATCAACGGCGGGAGGATCGTTTCTCGAAGAGCGTTGAAGTGGTGGGGTTCGCGAAAAAAACGGGTTACGTTTGTTGTGAGTGCATTCAACAGATGATCGCGTTCTTCTAATCCCGCATCACTCAATGTGTAGTCGAGATATGCGCAGAACGACGTCGTCTTCAACGCGCGCAGGCGTTTTGTGACGCGGGCATAGACCAAATCTGCTTTATTCGCGTCAAGGTGGATGCCCGCGGTCTGCTTAACCCATTGTGCGATGCGCTGAAAATCATCATCTCCGAACTGAAACTCGCTTCTTCGGGGATCATCCGTCTCAGACCGAGTAGAGGCGAGGGCGGGCATTATACCGTCGCCTTCGCGAGCGGTTCGCTGCATCGGAGCGCTTGAAATTGAAGGGCGCCGATCACTAACAGGCTTCTGTTGAATGCTCTCTTGAAGGCGCGTTGCAAATTCATCAAAAGGCCCTCACGCATTTAATTGCGGCTCTGTTTGCTCATGCCTTTGCAATCCCTCGCGAAGCACTTTCCAGGCGGTTACATCGCGACGCGTCGAATAGCGTTGGCGAGCTTGTCTTTATCGAATGGTTTAACGATCCACCCTGTGGCGCCGGCATCCTTTGCGCGTTTTCTTAGTGCTGGTCCCGACTCAGTGGTCAGAACCAGGATCGGCGTACCGCGATGCTGATCCATGCGACGGACGCCTGCAATCAAGCCAAACCCGTCTAGGTTTGGCATGTTGATGTCCGTAATGATGACATTCGGACTAAAATGCTCAAGCGTTTCGAGGCCTTTCTCGCCGTCTTCGGCGAGCGACACGTTAAAACCAGCTTCGGTCAACGCAGCGCTTAAAAGCTGACGCATCGTCGCTGAGTCATCAATCGCTAGAACATCTAAAGACATAACTTACCCGGAGCATCGGCTTCGGTCGGTAATCGCATGCCGATATGCGTCAATGCGTCGACAAACGCGCACGATTTCTCTTTTATCGCGAAACCATTCCCATCGGTCTCCCAGGTCTTTTTCGCAGCGAAAATGACTTGCAGGCACTGAACGCCGATATACTCGACTTCCGAAACGTCCAAAGTCAGTTCATTGCCGCGAAGCGACAACAGTTTTTCGGCCAAGGGGCGCGCTTTGGCGACGTCACATCGTCGATCAAGCGTGACCGTTTGCCTGTCCGTAGTTTTGCGCTCGTCAGTCAATGTACTATCAAAATTCGCTTGACCCTTCGGGGGCGACACTAAGTGGAATTCCATACCAATCCCTTAAGTGGTGCGACTGAGTATAAATGGTCAACGCATTGCTGGTCGCTGGTAAGAGACGCTTGGGCAAGGGTTAAGTTCACCGCAGCATGCTTCAAACCGCCAAGCGATACGACGCGCCCTTGACTTCGACCGGCCGGCGACCCATTACATCTTCATGCGAACGCTTGAGCACACTGGCTTTAAATGGTGGGCGCCCAGTAAATAGGGCGGCCTCTTGCGCCGTCGCCTTGATGTGGCGGTATTGGTTCGCAGATCCGAAAATTCCGCTCTCAGGCGGCGCCGCGATTAAGGAACGGCGTCATGGACGACACTTATTTCACCAAAGGCGGCATCAAGGTCAGCCGGCAGCGGCGCGTGGCGACGTACGCTGACGGCATTGGCGCCATCTGCGAACGGTTAAACACGCAGCGCGGCGTTATACTGTCATCTGGCTTTGAATTCCCCGGGCGATATACAGCCTTCGATTGGGCGTTTTCGGATCCGCCAATCCAATTTGAGACGAGGGACAAAGCCTTCACGATCACCGCGCTCAATGGGCGCGGCGCCGTTTTGCTGCGCGCGATCCGAAGCCATCTTGAGCGGATGAATGATATTAGCTTGGACGCCAGTGAGAGCCGCAGTGTTAAGGGCGTCGTAACGGGTGAAGCTGCGGCGTTCGATGAATCCCGGCGCAGTCAACAGCCAACGATTTTCACAATGCTGCGCCATGTCAGTGACCTGTTCCGCTCTGACGAAGACAATGCGCTCGGCCTGTACGGCGCATTCTCTTACGATCTCGGATTCCAGTTTGAGCCTATCGATCTCAAGACCGATCGTCCGATGGATCACCGGGACATCGTCTTGTTCTTGCCCGATGAGATTTTGATGATCGACCACATGACGGAGGTCGCGCAGATCATCAGCTATGATTTCACCGTTGACGGACAATCGAGTGAAGGCTTGCCGCGGGAGACGCCGGCGGCGCCGATGGAACCTCCCAAAACAAATATTACAACGGGCTCGGATCATGCGCCCGGAGAATACGCCGACTCAGTCGAAAAAGCGCGCGAGCGGTTCAAATGCGGCGATTTGTTTGAGGCTGTATTAAGCCAGACCTTCACCCATCAGTACAATGCGCGTCCGAGCGAGCTGTTTGATCGCCTGCGTACATCTAATCCGGCTCCCTATGGCGCTTTCATGAATCTAGG
>JBCDBM010000107.1:0-10980 GCA_039183665.1 Pseudomonadota bacterium
CGGCCGATGAGTGACACAGAGTACCGGTCATTCGGCGAGACCAAACGAATTGTCGCGTCAAATTTTTGATAGCTGCCTTGGAATTCGCCAGGCTCATAAGTACTGTTTACGAAGAACGAACTGGAAAAGCTGGCTGTACCGCGAAGATTGACGTCCCAACCGCCGGCCAAGTCCTCCGCAAGGTAATCAACGAAAACTGATCCTTTGGACTTAGGCGCGTAGGGCAGGGCGAACCCTGAATAGCTGCACGAGCCATCCATATTGACTTGGCCCGGGGCAGGGGCGGCGCTGCAAGGACCATCGAATTCGTCAAAAGTTGCGTCCGTATACGCCCAATTGCCACCCAATTGAACAGCATCCGTCACGTCCCAAAGCAATTCCGCCTCAACGCCTTTACTCGTTGAGGTTGCAGCATTGGTAACAGTAAAGTCGCCAGCGGAACCGGGTACGATCGCCGCCACCTGTTGGTCCGTAAAGTCCATGTAGAAACCGGTAAGATTGAGTGTTACTGCGCCGTCGGCGAACGTGCTCTTCATGCCAATTTCATAATTGGTGTTGGTTTCAGGATCGTAGACAAGATCCGAATCTTCACTTTCTACACGATCTGAGAATCCGCCCGACTTGAAACCGCGAGAGACGCTCGCAAAGAGCAAGACGTCGTCGGTTACGTCGTAACCGACGTGTACCGATGGCGAGAAATTCGACCAAGACTCTTCGTCAGGCGTAAGTTCGAATGTTGGGGGCCCCGCCAATGGTGTTTGTGTCCGATATTCGTTCCAGAATTGGCTGAAACGATAGTCTTTTCGGTCACGCGACCACCGAGCGCCAACGGTGACTTCGAGATCGCTTGTCACTTGATAGCTGCCTTGGCCGTAGATCGCGAATGTTTGCGTGTTTTGACCCCACGGTTGATTACGAGTTTGGAACGGACCGCCGCCGGTTAGCGTTCTAAAGTTAAAGTTCGAGCGCTGGAAACGATCGATGCTGCTATCTTCAAAATACGCGCCGATGATGTAATCGAAGCTCTCAAACTCTTCGGACGTGAAGCGCAGTTCTTGAGTGAGCGCTTCATATTTCTCGGCGCGCTCGGCGCGGAAAGTGCCGCCCAGTATGCCGTTGTCGACCGAAATAAACTGCTCGTCCCAGTCATAGCTTTGATAGCCGGTGATCGACCGCAATGTCCCGACGCCGGGGAATTCATGGTCCACGATCATTGATGCTGCATAGGTGTCTTGATTTTTGAACGGACAGAATTGACCAGTATTCACGAGCTCGCCGCCACCCAAATCGACGATTGGTTCGACTTCGCAGTTGATGCCGTTCCGCCAATTGAGCCCCAAAACGCCCGGCCCTAAAGCTGCTTCAAAGATGTCATTTCGACCTGGCGCCGGCGAAGGCTGTGCCTGTTCATTTAATGGCTGGCCATTGACTTCCAAGTCATGGAACTCGCCTTTGAGCTGAACAACCGTTCTATCACTAAGGTCGAAATCCAACCGAATGCGCCCTTGCAGATCGCGGCGGTCAGAGCTGTCGGGTCCTGGCAGAACATTTTCCACAAAGCCGCCGTCATCACGCCATTTTAGAGCGATACGCCCACGGACGTTCTCAGACAACGGGCCGGAAATATATCCTTGGACTTCTTGATAAGAGTTGACTGTGCTCCAATCGCCGTAAGTCGCTGAAACGCCGCCTTCAAGTTCGTTTGTCGGCGCGCCGGTATTGATTACAATCGCGCCTGCTATCGTGTTCTTACCAAATAGAGTGCCTTGCGGCCCTCTCAGGACTTCGACGCTGGCCACATCCATAAACCCAAGGATGCTCATATCTGCCCGGCCCGTATACAGGTCATCAACGAAGCGACCGACCGATTGCTCAATCGCATGCGTTGGGCCGGAACCAATACCGCGAATGTAGAGATTGGTTTGGATGGAGTTTGAGGCGAACTCGAAATTCGGAACGTAGGTCGTCAATTCGGCTTCATTATATATACCGACTTTATCCAGCGTATCGCCGGTCAAGGAGACTACTGATACAGGCACCTCCTGAATGGATTCAGCGCGACGTGTCGCGCTAACGAGAATCTCGTCAGCTGCGTGTGAAACCGTGGCCAGCCCTGGAATGACAATAGAAGATAGTATGCTGACCGAAGCCAGCAGCGCAGTTTTTTTCATTTTTCCCTCCCGCGGACGCAGTACATTTTGCGTGAACAATCACCCTTGCGGTGACTTATTAGAGCTTTATATTCGAGCTCAATGCGAATGATAATATCTATAATTTTCGCTAGACTGTTCGCGATTTGCGTACAATGAGGCGGCGCCATGGATGAGCTAAAAAGCATGCGCGCCTTCGTCAAAGTGGTTGAAGCAGGGAGTTTTGCGGAGGCGGCGCGCCAGGCGGGCGTCGCAAAATCCGTCATCACCAAACGGGTTAATCAACTAGAAGACCATCTGCAAAGCAAACTCTTATTGCGCTCAACGCGTGCGATGAGCATTACCGATGACGGACACTCCTATTATCAGCGCTCCGTTCAGTTGCTCAACGAGTTGGATGAAGCGAAAGCATCGCTTCACGCGACTGATCAAACTCTGTCAGGACGATTACGCATAAGTTGCACGTCGTCTTTTGCATCGTATTTTATTGCGAAAGACCTGTTTGAATTCCAAGAATCTCATCCGAACCTTGAAATAGAGTTTCTTCAACGCGACCGGTATTGTGACCCAGTGCAGGAGGGGCTCGATATGGCCCTTCAAGTTACTGGTAGCGTCAGCGCAAACGTCGAGAAAAAGAATATACTTCGAGTACGGCGTATAATTGTAGCGACGCCTGAATATCTCGAGACCTATGGCGATCCAAAATGGCCCGAGGATCTCGTTGATCATCAACTAGCGCATAACACACATGTCACGCCTGAATTCGCGATTGAATTTTTTCGCGACACCGGCGTGGATGCTGTGAAAATAAAACCGCAGATTCAGACAAATACGATATGGCTGCTTCGCCAAGCCGTTTTGTCGGGTCGCTACTTAGCTCTCATGCCGGTTTTCAGCGTCGTGGACGAATTGATCAGCGGCGAGTTAACGCCTGTCTTGTCGAGTTGCGAAATCAATGCGACGACAATGGCTGCCTTTTATGCCAAAACGCCCATTCAACCCACAAAAACAAGATTGCTGCTGCGGTTCCTGATGGAAAAATATGGATCGACACCGCCTTGGGAACGTAAACTACTGTCGAACATGCCGCATCTAGCTGTCGCGTTGGGTCGACCCCCGGCGTAAACTCGTTAAAATAAATGGCATACGGAGCGCCTGTTTGTCATAGATGCGATCCCTCACAACACTTTAACTCAAACATAACCTAAATGCGTGGCCGCAAACGATCTCATGAGCTGTCGGTCGGACACAAACGGCTCAATTTCAGGGCAGGGAGCGCCGAGTGCTCCGCGACACCAACTTGGCAGACGCTCGCTGTCGGAGAACAGTAGTCTTCCACGTCTCAAAGACCATGGAGAGATCGGAGATAGGATAGAGATAAACGCGATCGCACGTCCGCCAGTGAGTGAGTTTGATTCGATACCCCTGACCTTGCTGTTGTACAGGGAGAAACCGTGCACGTATTTAAACGCATCTTTCTAACTAAATCCGCGAACTAGTGGCTCGGCAGGTAGTCGCCATCCGTTTTGCGTAGGCGTTTCAAGTGAGCCATGGTGCTGTCAACTTGTTCGCTGGCCAATCCCAAATAGGTCGTCGGATCCAGCAAGGCGTCAATAGAACCATCTAAGAGTGGTGTGAGGATTGGATCGGCTAAGAGCGCGTCTCGAAAGGAAGCTGGCGTTTCGATCGCATTCTTAGCGGCACCGCGGACCCGCTCCTCAGCTTCTTCACGGCCAATATCGGGCGCTAAATGTAGGACGACACGCTGAGCAGTCAATACACCGTCTGTAATCGCCAAATTCTGCAGCATTGAGGCGTCATCGATTTCCAATCGATCGATAAGTCGCCCCGCATCACGCACCATCGAAGCTGCTTCTGTCGAGACTTCCTCCAGGACCCTATTCGGTCGCGAGGTGTTATCTCGCTCGAAAGCGTTCTCCACATCATCAAGCAGAACTTCAGCTTTGCGCGGAATAGTACGACCGTAATGTATCAAAGCTTCGGAGAGGCTAGGGTTGCGCTTGTGTGGCATGGTGCTGCTTCCGATAGCAGCCGCAGAACGTTTCTCATATATTTCGCCGATATCCGTCATTTGTAGACGGAACACTTCGCCGCCAATCGCCGCATAAGACTTCGCAATGAGACCCAACGTGAGTGCATATTCAGCGAAAACATCGCGGGCGCCGTGCCAATCTGCTGGTTCGGATGAGGCGATGCCGAGGAGTTTCGCGGCTTTTCGTTCAATTTTGGCGCCCTCTGGACCTAAGCCCAAATGGGTTCCGACCGCCCCTTTTAATACGCCCAATTGATCAATCCGTTCGTAGACCTCTTTCAGCCGTTCTATGTTTCGTCGATTGACGGAAGCCCAAACCGCGACTTTCTTACCAAAGGTTATTGGCAGTGCATGTTGTCCTAGCGTCCGACCGACCATCGGCGTCTCTTTGTGGGCTTCGGCGAGATCCATGAGTTGAATTTCGATAGCGCGCATATCCGCGACAAGAAATTCAATCGTTCTTTTTAGCTGAAGAATTTTGACTGTGTCATAGACGTCTACCGTGGTTACGCCATAATGGACGTAATCTCTGGCTTCTTCATTTAGGCTGCGCTTCCATACATTGAGCAAAGCGACCATGCGATGGCGAACGCGACCATACTCCTCGGTTATGTCAGGTTGAGGCGCGAATTCGATTGAGGCTTTGCTTGCAATCTCCCTCGCGGCAGCCTTTGGAATTACGCCTCTGTCAGCTTGCGCCGTTGCGATTGCAGCTTCAACTTCCAAGGCAAATTGATTGCGACTGTCCACACTGAAGAGCGCATCGATTTCGGCTTTCGATGAAGCGCGCGCCTCAGTCAAAAACGCGAGACTTGCGAATCCAAATGCGATCGACAAAAGGGTGTTCGTAGAAACTGATTTGCATGTAAAGGACATGATTCATATTCCCACTGTCAGATAGCACTACTTTATGGATTAGACTTTGATGATGCTGATTTCAAAGATACCACGAATAGGAAAGCGAGCTGTCAATTTTCTTTAACAACTAGAAAACCAAAGGTGCTAGCGTCAATGCGACGATTGAGAGTATTGCAACGCCAATAAGATTGAGCGCGAGTCCTGCGCGGATCATTTTCGGAATGGAGACATAGCCTGAACTGAAAACAATAGCGTTTGGCGGTGTTGCAACAGGTAGCATGAAGGCGCAACTCGCGGCGAGCGTAATCGGAATCACGAATACTAAGGGGTCTTGTCCTGTTTCGACGGCGATCGCCGCCATTACGGGTAAGAATGTTGCGGTTGTCGCCAAATTGCTGGTCAATTCGGTAAGGAATATAACCAAGGCCGTCGCCGCGATGACGAGCAATCCAATATTTATTAGTCCGATAGGTGCAAGTTGTTGTCCGAGCCAAAGCGTCAAGCCCGACGAGGTGAGACCGCCGGCTAAAGCGAGCCCACCGCCGAACAGGATTAAGACGCCCCACGGCAATCGTTTGGTATCTTCCCAGGTCACCAAGCTTTCGCGCTTTTTGCCGCTCGGAATCAAAAACGCGGCAACGGCGGCCATGATGGCGACGCCAGCGTCAGACAACTCCGCAATCCCTAATGCTGACGTGATCGGCTTTCGAAACAGCCAGCCGAAAACCAACGCAAAGAAAACCAATGCGGTTCGAATTTCCGCTTTGGTTGGATTACCCAAGCTGCGCCGCATGCCGTTAATGTGATCGATTGCTTGCTGCGAGGCCAAGAAATTTACGGGGAATATAAACCGCGTTAGGATGATCCATGTAATTGGCAGCATCGTTAGCGTTATCGGTATGCCAACAAGCATCCACCGCGCAAAGTCAATTTCCACATTATACGTGGACTCCATGAAACCCGACATGAAGGCATTTGGCGGTGTGCCGACTAGTGTTGCGACACCACCTAAAGTTGCGCCGTAGGCTAAACCTAGGAGAAGCGACGTCGCGAAATTATCCATCGATTTCTCGTCAAGGTGTCCCATGGTCTCGCGCACAACAACAACTACGGATGCTGCGATAGGAAGCAACATGAGTGTGGTCGACGTATTCGAAATCCACATACTGATAACGGCGCTGGCCGCCATGAAGGAGGCTACGAGCGAGCGGCCGTTCATGCCGAATAACTTGAAGATGTTCAAAGCGACGCGACGATGAAGTCCCGACCGTTCAATGGCTAAAGCGACGACAAACCCGCCGAAAAAGAGATAAATAATGGGATGCGCGTATGATGACGCGGTCTCTGCGATTGGCGATGTCCCCAAGACGGGAAAAAGCAGCAAAGGGAGAAAAGCCGTAACGGAAACGGGAGCTGCCTCCGTAGACCACCATACAGCCATCAATATGGCGACGGCTGCGGTAGAGACGCCTTCGGGCGGCAGCCCGTCGGGCTTGAAGAACAAGAGTGTCAGTATTGCTGCTGCCGGCCCCAACCAGAAGCCGATTGTTTGATGAAGAGCGCGCGACGGGGCTGGCGATTTAGTCAATTTGTCTTAGTTCCATTATTAGCGTGCTCGCCAATGACCGTCGCTGCTGCTTTGGCCATAACGGCGTTATCGTGGCCTGCATTGCGTACTATAATCGTCTTCCAACGCAGCGTTATGTCACTCGCTTCGGCCACCTCAGTCGCGATACGCATAAAATTTAGTCCGCGCGCAAATCTGTGTGCTCCTTGCGCGTTCGCTTCTTTAGTCTTCCGCAAGTTAGCATCATTTGGATCATTGTCATCTTCCCCGAGCATGACAACCAGCGGCGCTCGAAACGCTGCGTTGATGGTCAGCTGTTGATCGTCCAAGCCTCCGAGTCCATAGGGCCATTTGATGTCGTCTCTTGGAAGCGTGTACCATCCGGCATTTGCGGCGACGGCGAGAGATAACCGCGCGTCGGGTCTGAGCATCAAAAAGCGATGCACAAACTGCGCTCCTGCTGAATGTCCGAATAGGTAGTATGTGTTCTGATTAGTATTCGCGCGATGTCTTATATCGTGAAAGAGTGGTTCAATTGCGTCGAAAGCGCTTGGTCCGTCAACACCGACCCCTCCTAGGTTGTACATTTTCGACCTGGGAAATCGCTTTGCGTCGAATTC
Organism: Pseudomonadota bacterium; assembly: GCA_039183665.1. Lineage (GTDB taxonomy): Bacteria > Pseudomonadota > Alphaproteobacteria > Caulobacterales > Parvularculaceae > Hyphococcus. The sequence continues at coordinate 7,249 of JBCDBM010000107.1, forward strand.
TGGCGCGAATACACGAAACCCGTGGGTTTTCGCAAGCTGGACCCAGTTGTCACGATAGTCTTGCGCATTGCGCAAAACACCATGCATGACAAATACAATGGGCGCCTCGGCAGGAACGTCATCGGGCTCCACGAAATGCACCGTAATCTCTGGTCCGGGCCAGTCGTCGAACTGGAAGACGCCGATAGTTTGCGCGCTTGCGGTGCTGCAGATCGTCACCCATGACAACGCGAGCAAAGACAGTAAGGACTTGTATCTTCCGTATTGCATATGCTCGCGCGCCAAAGCGTTACATCCCGTAGGGAGAGTCTGTAAAGCCAATGATTGGAAACGACTTAGATTCTCCCGCGAATCTGCAGATAGAACTCGCGACCACGTACCGAATGCAACGAGGTAAAGTAACCGCGGGTTTCGTCTGCTAACGGCGCTTCGTTATCGAAAACATTATTGACACCGAATCGAACGCGAATTGATTCGCCAGGGCCAGACTTCACAGTGTAATCGATGTAGCTATTGATGCGGGTCCAGCTATCGACCGGGAAGAAGTCAATCGATCCATCGCTATCGACATCGACATTGTCGACGCTCGTGTCGAGGACGCTCGAAATGTAGCGAACCGATGCACCCACCCCGACAGGACCGTTGCGATAGGTAACATTCGCGCTAGAACGCCAAATGGGATTTGCGTTCAGTCGTCGGCGATCAACAGTTAGTGATTGGAATTCGTCAGCAAATTCTGCCCCAAACTGTGGATCATTCAATGCCTGTTCGACGCCTTCAACGCGATTGAGATCAAAGGCTAGTAAGCGTGTCGCCTCAGCGAAGAAATTTAGTCGGCCGTAATCGTCAAAGTCTAGCGAGCCTTTGACCGCCATATCGATTCCCGACGTCTCTTGACTGTCCTGGTTGATATATTGGTCTCGGACAAATTGCACGGCTCCCACGGCGACGCGTTCATTGCCAGGATTGGCTGCGTTAAAGTCATCAAACAGAATCTGGTCTGCAGCGGTAATCGGCGCCCTGAGTACGCGTCGATCAGAGCTTCCTTGTTGGATCGCAAGCGCATCCAATGCGAGAATGACATCTGGCCCGAGCGTTCCGATCAAATCGTTCTGACGCAAATTCCAATAGTCTGCGCTAAAACTCAAATCACGAAGAAATGGGATTCCTTCTGTGGGAATTTCGATAGTTGCGCCGGCGACGAAGGTCCGCGAACGCTCAGGCTTTAGATCTGGATTCGAGATGCGGACGGTAGGACGAAATGTATCTCCAGTGTCCTCCGGGTCATTCGTCACCTCTGCTCGGGCAAAATCTACAATACCTTGGTTTAAGCGGCTGATGTCGCCTCGGTTTAATTGAACCAGGTTCGGTGCGCGAAAACCTTGGCTAAATGCAGCCCTGAAGTTAATCCACTCAACGGGGAAGTACGAGAGAGAAACTTTCGGCTTTCCGACAAATTCTTCGATATCAGTGAAGTACTGAATGCGTCCTGCAACCTGTAGGTTGATTTCGTTGATGAAAGTATCGTTGTCGCTTCGCGCAATAGGAACCAAGACTTCGCCAAAAGCCGCAAGGACGCTGCGGCTGGCATCAGAGTCTTCTGTTGGGCTAACGCCAACCACATCTGAAATATCAGATACGCCGCCATTACCTGCAGTAAACTGAATGGTGCCGTCTAAACGCGGATCGCGGTCTTCCTCGTAAGACTCTCGCCGCCACTCTGCGCCAAATGCTGCGCCGATGGGTCCCGCCCATCCCTCGAAGACTTCTGAATTTGAAGCCCGGAAGTCCCACGATGCTAATGACGTTTTACCCTTATTAGTCACCGAAATTCGGATCCGGTCCAGCTGTTCTGTTGTGTTGGCATTGGGACCGCCGAACGGATTAATGGCATCGGGCGTATCAAGCGCAAGCTGCTCCTGGAGCAGCGTTTTCGAGATGCGATTGCGCGACGTGTCCTCTGTATTTGCCGCACTATATTGAAACGCTGATTCCCAATCCCAGTTCTTCAGGCCGCCGCGAAGCCCGCCAATCAAACGATAAGTTGTAGAGTCCACGCCGAAGATGCGTGGGCCCATCTCCGTAGGCCGCCAACGAGAGATCAAAACATCCAGACCCTCATCAGGCGCCGAAATACCGGCGACGCGATTGGGACTAGTGATGGCGCCTACCGGATTATAATAATTCGTATTGGGAACGATTATAAAGGCGAGGCCGTCATCCAGCGGTTGCGCGGCGCGGTTAGAATCGGTGGATGAATGATAAAACAGAGCTTCCCCAAAAAACTGCATGCCGTTGTCGAAGTCGTGTTCGAAGACCGAAAACGCATTGAAGCGGCTCGCGTCGGAGATTAGTTGCCGTCCAAGCTGGCTTAGCGGGTCCAGTGAAATTTCCTGGCCCGATCCAAACGAGTCGACCGGTTGATAAGAATTAAAGTCAAACCGGAGGGTCGAATTCAAGTTTCCGTCATCAAGTCCAACGCAACCGGCGACAGGATCAAATATGCCCAGCTCCTCGCGCGTTCCTGCGAAATCGCAAGGCTGTACGTGGAAATCCCCGTCTGACGCAGTTAGGCCGCCGACATCAATCGGGCTGAATTCGCCATTTGCCAATAGCTCGCCAACGCGGAATTGACCAAATGGAGAACGCGTTGACGTATTGCGAAAGTCTGATGATCCCGCGTAAGGGCTGTCTTGTGCTTCAAGAAGCGCGCGCTTGTCGACGTTGTTAAACTGTGGCCCCAATTCAGTCGCAAATAGGCCATCGCGCACAAATACCGATCCGGTAAAGAAGACGCGTGACGCACCCCCATTGAAGTCGAAACCAGTCGATAGATTGATTTTGAACTCGCGTTCGTCGGTATCTTGAATGCCGCTAAAGCGTGCGGAGAGCTCGGTTCGATTGTAGTCAGAATCTAGAATGGTGTTTACGACACCGCCGACAGCATCTGAACCATAAAGCGCCGAGGCGCCGTCTCTAAGGACTTCGACTCGATCGATACCCGCGGATGGGAAGGCCTGAACATTTGTTATTATACGCGGTACAGCGCCGGCGCCTTGCGTGCTAACGTCTTGGAATACTGCGTGCTGCGTAATCCGCCGCCCATTGAGAAGGATGAGGGTGTTGCCACTGCCCAAGCCGCGTAAGTTAATCGTCGCGACATCGCCGCGCGCATCGTTTGGTCCATCAGAGGAATCGTTGATCTCGAAAGAACCAGCTTGAGGCAGGTTTTCAAACAACTCACCCGCAGATGCCTGGCCGTACGTATCCAATTGCTCTGCGTCGATAGTCGTCACGGCTATCGTTCCCGCGTCCGAGGCGCCTTTAATTCGCGAACCAGTCACAACAATCACATTGTCTGAATCAACCGCATCCTGCTCGGCATCTTGTGCCAAAGCCATCGAACAGGGCGACGCTAGTAAGGCAACCGCCGTTGATCCGAAAAGTGCTCTTTTCCATTGTTTTATAGTCATTATTCCCTCCCAGCCATATCCGATTAACCATCGGAGCCGCGCTTTCTTATCCGTTACGCTAATCCAATTTTGAACCATGTCAATAAATACATACAACTCGTTCAGTTTTGTGTTATATATGTCACGCTGAATCCGTTATGGTAGAGATCCAGCTGTTTGAGAGATTCGGTTGTGACAATGCACAATGATCCCCCGACGAAATCGGGGCCAGCTTCGACTAGAGCAGGAAAAAAGGAGACTATTCTCGACGAGGCGTCGC
>JBCDBM010000108.1:0-10942 GCA_039183665.1 Pseudomonadota bacterium
CGCGCGTTAAACCACTCCGTCACATCATAATCTAAAGAGGCCGTAACCGCCCAATACTCTTCACCGCCCGTATCGTCGCCTGTGAAAACATTTGTGAGGTACCCGGCAAAATCCCGATACGTGCCGCCGACTTTCAGGCCGCCTTTTTCCCCAAGAGGCACGTTTACGATGCCTTTGAGGATATAAAGGTCGTCAGACCCTACGGACGCGGAGAAACGGCCGCCAAACTCTCTTGTCGGTTTGGACCGTTGCACGTTGATGACGCCGCCCGTCGTGTTTTTGCCGAAGAAGATGCCTTGCGGACCGCGGCTGATTTCAATCTGGTCGACATCGAATGCATCAACGATTTGTCCGGTATTCGTGCCCAGAACAACACCGTCAACCATAACGCCTACTGGTGGGTTCTGAGTCTTCTCAACATCTTGATACCCAAGACCACGGATGAAAATCGCACTGCCGTTTGGCGTGGCGCCCGCTTGTCCAATGTGAACATTCGGGGCGAGACCGTCGAAGTCCTGAAGATTAACCGGCTTAAGAGTTTCGATGGTATCTTGGCCGATCACGGAGACCGCGACTGGAACCTCTTGTAGGCCCTCTTCTCTGCGCGTGGCAGTAACGGTGACAACGTCGCTAACGCTTTCATCGTCAACCAATTCTGTTTGCGCAATGGACGGCGTTGCAGTGATCAACGTTGCGGCCCCAATAGAGGCGCCTGCGAGTAATGATAATTTGAAGCGAGTTCGGCTCATTTGTGATTTCCTCCCATAAAATCGTTTTTAGGCGGTTCTTGCGCTGCCTTTAGCGAGCTTTTTCTAGAAAAAGTGTTGCATGGTCAAAAAAAAAGTCAAGAATGACGGTTATTGTGGCGCTTAGCATTTTTGTTAGTATGGCGATTAGACCACACTAGCGTTTTAGTCAGTGGCGCCCTCAATCGAACTGTTTTCGCAGCGATGCGAATTTAAGGTTGTGCGGCGCAATATATTGTGACGCAATTTCTTCAGAGAGAGGAATATGAAAAAACTAGCTGGAAAATCAGCAATTGTTTTCGGCGCCGCGGGGCCTGGAAATATGGGACAAGTGATCGCGAAACGGTTTGTTGACGAAGGAGCGGACGTTCTTGTTGCAGGACGAAATGAGGAGGAATTAAATCGTTTCTCTACGGAGATTGGCGGCGCCTACGCTGTTTGCGACATCACCAACCGGGACGATATCAACCGTATGGTGACGAAAGCGGCGAAGACGTTTGGCGACATTCATATCGCGGTGAATGCTACAGGCTGGGGCCTGATGGCGCCGTTTGCCGAAACCACTGAAGATGATCTCGATAAGATGATCGCCTTGCAGTTTAAAGGCCCATTTCAGTTTCTGCAGGCTATCGCGCCGCTTATGCAGAACGCCGGCGGGTCTATTATTCAGATCTCTTCCGCCACGGCAACAATTATGCTGCAAGATCACGCTGCTTACATGGGGACAAAAGCTGGCATCGATCATGTCATCCGCTGTGTAGCGAACGAATACGGCCAATATGGCGTTCGCGCCAACTCCATTTCTCCGGGTCTCACTGATACGCCGATGACATCGGATGCGCTTATGGCGCCGGGGTTAAAAGAGGCGTTCGCGAATGAATATCCCTTGGGCCGTATTGGAACGTCAGATGATATTGCCGCTGCCGCTGTTTTTCTGTCGTCAGACGACTGCTTTATGACAGGACAGAATTTGCAGGTAAACGGCGGTCTCACGCTCCGTCGAAATCCGACTCAAGAAGAAGTTGGCCTCGCGATCGAAAAGGCTAGCGCCGGCTAGTGTCGTCTAAAGCGATTGACCATCGTCAACGGTAAAGACCGAGCCGGTAATCGCTCTTGAGGCGTCGGATAACAAATGGCCGACGATATGGGTTAAATCATCGTCCGCCATCAGTCGGCGGCGCGGCCATTTATTGATTTGTTTTTGCCCGCCTTCAGTTTCAAACCATTCGCCGTTGAGTTTAGTTTGTATGTAGCCAGGGCAGACTATATTGACGTTGACGCCTTTGCGCGCCCATTCGCGCGCCAGTACTTTACCAAGTTGCAAGACGCCGGCTTTGCTGGCGCTATAGGCAGCGATGCCGGGTTCGACTTTTGCAGCCGTGATCGACGAGATAATGACGATTCGTCCGTATTCGTTCTTTGGCGTACCGCCGGCGATCATCCGGCGGGCGCCTTCGCGGACTGTAAGGAACACACCTGTCAGATTTACCGCTAAAACACTTGCGAACTCTTCGGCTTCAATGTCGAGAGCGAGGCCCTCTGCGTTCATCCCTGCGTTTGCGATAAGGCCGTCAACTTTACCGAACGCATTTTCGGCAGCGTCGAATGCAGCAACGATGCTCGTTTCGCTAGTAACGTCCATCTCGATCGCGATGGCGCGACCGCCAGCCTCTTCAATCTCTTCTTTCAAAGATGTTAGACGATCCTTGCGTCGTGCGCACAGGGCGACAGAGGCGCCGGCCGCGGCCATCTGACGAGCGAAATGCGCTCCGAGTCCCGAGGACGCGCCGGTAACGAGAATAGAACGGCTTTGAAGATCGATAGACAGAGGAATGACAGCTCTCCTTGACCTAAGCGCTAACGCCGGTCGCTTCGTCTACCTTATCACGCCAGGCGCTGAGGGCCTGAAACTGTGGCAGCATCGCCGCTGGTTCTTCGGCTCGAATGAGCACGTATACCATTGACGCGATGGCGATATCAGCAATTGATATGCTATTCCCACACAGCCATTCCTGCCCGTTTAACAAGGCGTCGATGGCGGCGAAGTGCTTTTCGATTTCAAAGGCAAGATCGTCTGAAGTTTTGCGGCCAAGGCCCTGACCATTCGCGATTTTACCCGCTGCGCCGGGTAGAACCTTGCTGATGAGCACCTTTTTCAGCCCTGTTTCATGCCCGGCGACATCTTCGACAAGCCGGTCAACATTGTTGGCTTTGCTGCGAATGGCGAGGTCGTAATAGTAAAGGCTTTCATCCGCCCAGTCCTCGAGGATATGGGCTAGCGCCAGATCCCGTGGAGAGGAAGGAATGAGCTGCGGCGCAGGGTGCTTTTCGTCGAGATAGCGAATGATATTTGTACTGTCGACGATCCGCGTCTCATCGTAATCCATTGCTGGGAATTTGCCTGTTGGGCTTACTTTTTTCCATTTGTTGGCCTCAGAGGGCAGAACTTCCCGCGTCTCATAGGCGAGATTTTTGATATGCAGCGTTCTCCGGACTTTGTCCGCAAACGGCGAAATTTCATACTGATAAAGGATGATGCGCGGCACGGGGATTAATTATCCTCTGGCGCCGTGAAGAAGTCCGCCCGCGGTACGCCTTCTGGATCGTAAACGGGCTCGTAATGGTCGACTCGGTATTTTTGCGTGACCGCGCCCAGAATGCCGACAGTGGCCAAATGGCCGGCCATGTCCTTATAGGGTTGTGCACCGAGATGGTATGCGAGTTCCTTCTCCCCGGTCCATTCTTCAAAAACGTGGATACGCTGAGGGTTAAATGGGTCCGGCGCCCACGAATAAGCGACGCAACCTGGTTCGGCTAATGCGGCTTGAATATAGGGTTCGGCGTCAATAAGAGCCTTTTCCCGTTTGTCTTCGGCAACGTCGACAGTTCCCGCGATCAAAATTCTCATGGTAGGTCCTCTATAGGTTAGGAAGCGGTGTCGCGCAGAATGGTGTAGGCGCGCTTGGTAAAAACCCAGCCGCTTGAGGACTTGCGCAATTCATCCTCATAGCGGCCTTCAAGCTGCTGGATTTTGCCGTCTTCAGAAACAAGCGTTTCACGGACGAAAAAGCGGGCGGTAGCGGTGTCACCATCAACCTCAATCGCCCCTGGTGTTGCGCCGAACCCGACATAAGAAAAGCCCGCCATGGCTCCTTCCCACGCGCCGACAATCGGTCCTTTGCCCTCTATGACTTGGCCGGCGAGATCCCATACGGCGTCATCCGCCCAGGTTCCCGCCCATTGATCCGTATCGCGACGGTTCACAGCATCATTATATGTTTCCATTAGTTCCCGGATTGCTAACCGGTCCTCCAACGCGCCGCTAAAAGCCATCAATTCACCGACCTATCATTTTCTTTCCAATATTTCGCACGAATCTCGCGCCGCAGTATTTTGCCTGAGGGGTTGCGGGGCAGGGCGTCTAAAAATTCGACCGATTTGGGGCGTTTATACGCTGCAATTCGATCGCGGGCGTAAGCGATGACATCGGCTTCGGAAAGCGTTTCACCTGGTTTTAAAACAACACAAGCTTTGACCGCTTCACCCCATTTTTCATCGGGAACGCCTATCGCTGCGACATCTGCGATTTGCGGATGACCGTATATGGCGTTTTCAATCTCGGCGGGATAAATATTCTCGCCACCGGAAATGATCATGTCTTTGACGCGATCATGGATGTAGACGTAACCCTGTTCATCCACATATCCCGCATCGCCGGTGCGCAGCCAACCGTCTGCGACTAATGTCGACGCCGTCGCGTCTGGCAAATTCCAGTAGCGAGTCATGTTCATGTCAGACCGCGTTGCTATTTCGCCCACCTCTCGCGGCGGAAGTTGGTTGCCATCATCATCGAGAATCGCGATTTCGATGCCTTCTAACGGCTTGCCTGCGGAGCGCATTCTCTCATTGCCATTCGGGTCGTGATCTTCTGGCGGTAAGACGACAATGGTGCCGCTCGTTTCTGTCATGCCGTACATCTGAACGAAGCCGCACTTAAAGACGTCGATGCACTTCTTCAAAAGCTCCAGTGGGATCGGCGAGGCGCCATAGATCATGTATTTCAGTTGTGAAAAATCGACTTCCGTGGCGCGGTGCTGATTGACAACAAACTGCATAGCAGCCGGCACGAGGAACAGTTTTGAAATACGATGTTCGTCAATAAAATCGAGCACTTTGGTCGCGTCGAACTCTCGCATCACGACCCCCGTTGCTCCATTGCAAAGACCAGTAAGGCCCCAGCTCGTGCCGCCTATGTGGAAGGTGGGCATAGCGATAAGACTGACATCGTCAGATGTCCAACGGCTCCATTCCGGGGCATTGCCCTTGCTTTGGCGCTTGTGCGTCACGAGCAAAGCACGACTGGAAATGACGGCGCCTTTCGGGTGCCCAGTAGTGCCCGAAGTGTAGAGCTGAATAACGTCGTCGTCCGCGCCCCGTGGCGTTCGAGGGTCTTTCGTTTCGAACGCGTCGCGCCACTGATGATAAACGGGGGCGTTCTCGTAAGCATTTTCCATGACGATAATGGTTTGTATCGCAGGCGCGCTTTCCTTTAAGGCTGGAATGGCGTCAACAAACTCGGGGCCAATGAAAATTGTACGTAGTTTGGCGTCATTAAAAATATAGGCGATTTCAGGTACAGCGAGGCGCCAGTTGACGGGGCACATAACGCCTCCGGCTTTCGCCGCGCCGATCAATAGCTCATAATATTGGTGCGAGTTTTTGCCTAAATAGCCGATCCGCTCATCGGGTTGGACGCCGATGGATAACAGACCGTTCGCCACCTGGCTCGTGCGCTGGTCAAACTCTCCATACGTGACGCTTTGGCCTTCGAATTTCAGGGCGATTTTGTCGGGCTGCGCGATTGCCTGGGTGCGCGCAATATCGGCGATCGTGATAAGGCGGTCTTCGCCGGACATGACCGATATTCCTCCCAGGGTCTAAAATTCGCCTCTGCGCTGGAAAAAGTCAGAGGTGCTTCTTTTGGTGAACACGCTACCATTAGAGGCAGATTGATTGGAAGCGCCTATGCCCGTTATTTCTGATAGTGTTCTTGCGCAATCAGGCGAAAGCCTGCGCCTTATAGGCGGTCGCGAGAAGTCCACCGGCAAATATGCCTTTCCATTGCCAGAAGGGGGCGAGCGCGCCCGCTATGATCGGATTGAGCTCAACCCCAAAGGTACATTGTGGTCCTACACTATTCAGCGATTTCCGCCGAAAAACCCACCCTATCTGGGTGTCACAGACCCAGCTGCGTTTAAACCCTTCGCTGTCGGCTATGTCGAATTGGAAGGCGAAGTCATCGTGGAAGCGCGTTTGGTCACGGATGACTTTGGGGCGCTAAAACTTGGGCTACCGATGGAGCTCACCTCGGTCGAATTTGACTCGGGGGCGGGCGGCGAGCCCTACAAAACCTACGCGTTTAAACCGGCATAGCAGGGACTGAAATGAGCGACGTTTATATAGTTGGCATCGGTATCCATCCGTTTGGGCGGCACGATCTCAGCGGGCTTGATCAGGGAGTCTTTGCCGCCCGCGAAGCCTTATCCGATGCTGCGCTGGACTGGAAAGATATTCAGTTCGCATTTGGCGGTTCGGCGGCGGCGGGGGACGCGGACGCCATGTTGCCGCGCATGGGCCTTACAGGCATCCAATTCATCAATGTTGCCAATGGATGCGCCACGGGCGGATCGTCTTTGCTGTCCGGTTATTGGGCGATCAAATCCGGCGAGTTCGATGTTGGTCTCGTGGTCGGGTTCGATAAACACCCTCGCGGCGCATTCAATGCGTTGCCGAAAGATGTGGGCCTGCCGGAGTGGTACGGCGAGACCGGTATGATGCTGACGACACAATTTTTCGCCATGAAAATTCGTCGATATATGGAAGAATTTGGCGTGTCGAAACATACGCTGTCGCTGGTGGCGGAGAAAGCCTTTGAAAACGGCGCCAAGGCGGACCACGCGTGGCGGCGTGAACCCATCGATGTCGACACGATCGCCAACTCGCAGATGATCAATGATCCGTTGACGAAGTATATGTTCTGTTCACCATCGGAAGGCGGCGTGGCGCTAATTATCGCCAACGAGAAAAAAGCAAAACAGCTCGGCCGTACAGGCGTCAAAATACGCGGCGCTGCGGTGCGCACGCGGCCCGAGGGCTCTTTTGAAGTGTTTGCGCCGTCTCTGTCCACGGAACGCGGCGTGGCGCCGACGGTGCTCGCTTCCAAGGCAGCATTTGAAATGACCGGACTTGGGCCTGAGGATATGGATCTCGCGCAATTGCAGGATACAGAATCCGGCGCGGAAATTATTCACATGGCCGAGAACGGCTTCTGCGCTGATGGCGATCAAGACAAGATCTTCGCCGAGCGTGAAACCCATATAGGCGGGCGGCTGCCGGTCAATACAGACGGCGGCTGTTTAGCGTGCGGGGAGCCTATTGGCGCGTCCGGTCTGCGTCAGATATACGAAAACGCAGTTCAACTGCGAGGCGCTGCTGGCGGGCGTCAGGTCGAAGGCGCTCGTCTCGCTTATAGTCAGGTTTACGGTGCGCCCGGATTATCGGCCGTTTGCATCCTTGGCGCTTAAGCCGCTGAAGCGCCGCTGATCCGAACGGGGATGGCACTCATAATCGGAATTCCGGTAATTTTGTCGTGGCCTTCTTCCATCGCGGAGAGTCGACCCGTGTTGCCGCCCGCGCCAAGGGGATCGTCTTTCTCATCTGGGGTTGTTCCCCACGCGTGCGGCACTGACAAACACCCTGTACGAACATCTGGCGCTGACCGTGCGACGCATTTAATTGCGCCTATGGCGGACTCAATCACAATGACATCACCGTAGGCGAGCTTCAGTGTCGCAAGATCATCAGGATTGATGAACGCCGGGTGATGGGGCGTCCGGCGGCGCAACGCGGGATCCTCATGCCAGTTGGAGTTATGAATATTACTGAGACGCCGACTGATGAGTTTGAAAGGAAACGCGCTTTCGGTCTCCGTTTGATTAAGACGCTCTCGCGCATAGCGCTCAAGCTCACCTTTCATAACGGGCGAACATACCGATAGTTTGTCTTTCCAGTTATCAGGCTTTTCACGAATGACCTGGCCGCTATTGCCGAGTATCTTTCCTTTGTGTGTTTCAGGATCGGCAAAGGCGTCCTGGACGGACACAGGCGAACCGTTTAATGCCGCTCCCCACGCTTCAATGGGCGCGACAGCAGCGCCAGGCTCAATCATTGTGCGTTCGCTTTCCATAGCAACTGGATTATTCATCAACGCCCAAGACTTAACGCTGAGCGTTTTACCGAGATGCGTCGCCATCGCCTGAAAATACTCGTAGTCTTCATACAGATCCGACCCGTCCGGCGCTCGCAAAATCGGATTGCTGACCTGGGCGTACGTTTCTTCAAATCCCCAGCCTGCGCCGAATCCGCCAAATAATTCCGTTGCGGCCGTTGTGCCGAGTATCTCAAAATGCAGCTTCGGCGCAATGACATAGTCGGCGAGCTCGGCGGTCTTCGACATACGCGGATCGATGCAGATGAGAAGGTCTAACGCTTCCATCGCTTTTTTGGTTTTGATTTGATCGGGCCAAGCCAGCATCGGGTTTCCGCCGAGAACGATGAGGGCTTTTATTTGCCCTTCGCCCGGCATCAAAATTTCATCCGCCAGTGCTGCTGTCGGCATGCCCAGGATGGTTTCCTCAAGACCGTGCACGCGCAATTTCTTGCCGAACCCATTGGCTGGAATCGGCGGCAAGGCGGCAGCGACAGGTTCCGCGGGGTTAATGAAGAAACCGGAGTTTTTTCGCACTTCGCCTGCGCGCCGCCAATGACCCATGAGGGACTGCATCGCAATCCCTAAGCATTCGACAATGTTGCCGTAGCCTGACATGTTCGGTCCTGTGCCGATGCTGACATGGCCGCGCTTCCAATTTCCAAACATTCGGGCAGCTTTCACGATGTCGTCCGCCGAGACTCCAGCGCGGTCGGCCGCGCTGCGGGGATCATAGGGCGCGACTGCCTGTTTTAGGGTTTCAAGTCCATCAACATTGCTTGCGATAAAGTCTTTGTCATGAGCCCCATCTTCAAGAATTTGGCGGACGATTGCGCCGAGAATGGCCGTATCCTCGCCGGGACGGCATTGCAGGAAAAGATCGGCTTTCGCCGCACAATCCGTACGCCGCGGATCAATGACGATCAGCTCCATGCCACGTTTTTTTGCGGCGTGCAGCTGGCGCGCGGGGTTGGTCGAAAGACCCCCATTATGGGAAACAACCGGATTGGTGCCGACAAGCATCAGGCCGTCCCATTCGGAAACGCGATAGGGACCGGCTTGCCAAGCGCCAAGTTCAGCGCGGGCGACGCCTTTGCCCGGTTGGTCGATGGTCACCGAAGTGAAATACATGCGGCTTTGCAGCGCCTCCATAAAGGCAATCGCGAAGGCATGGGAAGCTAGATTGTTGTATCCGAATGTGCCCACGTAGAGCGCGACGGCGTCGGGCCCGTGCTCGTCAATTATCGCCTTTATCGCATCCGCGGATTCGTTCGCAGCCTGGTGAAATTCTATGGGTGCATGGGAGCCGTTGGCTTGGCGCTTTTGCGACTGCAAGAGCCGCGTCGGCAAGATGTGATAATTCGCTAACTGACGGCCTTTAATGCAGGAATAACCATGAAAAGCCGGATTATTTTTATCGCCATGAGTGGCGGTAGGAACGTCATTTTCGAAATCGACAATAAGGCCGCAATGGGCGTGGCAGGCCCGGCAAATTACATGCTCGCTACGCGTGTTCATGAAGGCGTTCCCGAATGCTGCTAAAACAGTCTATTATGTTTGTTTTATGCTATCAGCCCCGCGAATTCCATCTTTTGTTTCAGCTACGCTTGATCAGCGAGGCCGGGGAAACTCCTCGTGTCGTCTTCTTGCGATATTGTTTGCGATGCATCCAAGAGCGTATTGAAAACGCCTTGACAAAAAACCAGCAAATCTGTCTGTTTTGTATTCGGATTCGAAAACCGCTAGCTCTTCGTCGGTATCGTCATTTGCGCGCGCTTATAAATTTAGTGTGTGGATCCAATTGGCGTCAGTTAATGAAACGCGATCGCGTCGGCTGTTTTGCGGTGTGAAATTGGATGTGTTGACATAGGAGAGGATGATGCGGACTAGAGTTTTCTACGGCATAGCGATGTTGTCAGCGATGGCGTTTACCGCTGCGTCGGCCAGCGATTTGATGGACGCTTGCATTGAAACAGCGACTGCGGAAGCTGTGCCTGAAGGCGCCGCCGGATGCGAGTGTTTAGTTGATGTTGTGGGCGATGATCAGGACCTCATTGACGAAATTCTTGCGCTTGGCGAAGAGGCGCCAGAAGATCGCGCGCCATCCGATGCAGCTGCCGATGCGATCGGTCAGTGTTTCGCTGGCTAAATGCCAATTAACTCAGGTTTCGAGCGCAGCGTCGACGCGCACTTTCACTGACTAGACGCTGCGTTCGGCTTTGTCCTTTTCATTTGACGATTTTATCTTTGCGCGGGCTTGCTCCCAGTTCTCGTCTGTCCATTTGCGTAATTTTGAAAAATTTCCGCCTGTGGCCTGGTAAGCCGCGCCGTCAATAGCGATGGTCTGAGCGTTAACATACTCGGCGCCCGGCGCCATCAAGAAAACGGCGAGATTGGCGAGCTCGTGAAATTGTCCGCCCCGACCCATAGGGTTTTCCGGAATTTTTTCGTAAGCCTCTTTGCCTGCGCCAGGGTTTAGCCGTGCCGACATACCCTCTGTTGGAAAGGGGCCGGGCGCAACGGCGTTTAGGCGAATGCCATAGCCGCCCCATTCTACGGCGAGAGATTGGGTCATGGCGTGGATGGCAGTTTTCGACATGGCCGATGGTACTGTGTAGGGAGATCCGTTCCACACCCAGGTTGTCAAGATGGATAAGATCGAGCCGCGCGTTTCGCCGTCTATCCAGCGCTTGCCGATATCGTGAGTCATCTGAAACGTGCCGCGGAAAACGATGTCGGCGATCGCGTTAAAGCCTCGTATGGATAGGTCTTCCGTGCGGGAAATAAAATTCCCTGCAGCGTTGTTCACAAGGCCCGTCAAAGGCCCGCCATCATCCCAGATGGAATCGTTCATTTCGGTGATGAGGTCGGTATTGCGAATATCGCAGGCGCGCCAACCAACCTTTCCGCCGTGTTTGTCCATGAGTTC
>JBCDBM010000109.1:0-10786 GCA_039183665.1 Pseudomonadota bacterium
ATCACGGGATTGATGGCGCGGCTGGAAACGCCCGTCAGCTTTGACTCCCTCGACGACCAGCCCGTTGATCTCATCTTTGTTCTTCTGGCGCCGGCCAATGCGACCGCCGCGCATCTGAAAGCGCTTGCAAAAGTGTCTCGGTTGTTGCGCGATTCAAGAGCGCAAGCGGCATTGCGCGGCGCAAACTCCGCTGAGGCGCTGTTTGCGATCGCCGTCGCAGACAAACACGATTACGCAGCTTAAGCGCTTCTTCTCCAATCAAGACCTTCGAATTACGCGCGTGCGTGAAGCGCGCAGCTAGGGTTTCGACCGACTAGCAAAGCGGTTCGACACGCCGTTATTGAAGCGTAAAGTAAGTCGGCGAGCCTGGCCCGACGGGCAAGTTCAGACCAAAGGTCCACAAGACAAAGAAGAATGACCAAATCAGTATAAAGAATATACTGTAAGGCAGCATCAAAGCGATGAGGGTGCCGACACCCAGGTTTTTGTCATAGCGGGTCGCCCAAGCCAGTATCAGACCGAAGTAACTCATCATAGGCGTGATGATGTTGGTCGTTGAATCGCCGATACGATAGGCCGCCTGTATCGCTTCCGGCGCATAACCGACGAGCATCAACATGGGCACAAAAATGGGCGCCGTCACGGCCCATTGCGCGGAGGCCGACCCTAGCGACAGATTGATGAAGGCGCACATCAAAATAAAAAGTATGAACAAGCCCGGCCCTGTCAGTCCCATCTCTTGAAGGAATTGCGCGCCCGCAACTGCGCTAATCGCGCCGAGATTAGTCCAGCCGAAAAAGGCGACGAACTGCGCGGCAAAAAAGACAAGGACGATATACAGGCTCAACGACGCGAGCGCTCCTGACATGGCGTCAATGACATCGCGATCAGTTTTCATGGTGCCCACGACGCGCCCATAAGCATAGCCGGCCGCGATAAAGAATATCAGTATCCAAACAACAAAGCCGCGGAAGAACGGCGAGTTTATTCTGTCTCCAGTTTCCGGGTTACGCAGCACACCCCATTCTGGCAGTAAGGTCAGCGCCATGAGCCCAAGGACGCCCAAGACCGCAATGAAGGCCCAAAGCAAGCCCTTTTTTTCCGCGTTTGTTAGCTGCTCCATAATGCGCTTGTCGAGGATTGTCGCGTCGGCGCGCGCCGCGTCATAGGCACCGAGTTTAGGCTCCACGATAAATATCGTCACCAATGATCCGATCGCCGTGATGAGAAATGTCGAGGCGAACATGAAATACCAATTCGCCGTGGCCACGACGACATAGTCGGGCGCAATGAGACGCGCGGCTTCCTGGGTGATGCCGGCCAAAAGCGGATCAATGGTTCCGATCAGCAGATTGGCGCTATAGCCCCCCGAGACCCCGGCGAAAGCCGCCGCCATGCCAGCCAAAGGATGGCGCCCGAGCGCGTAGAATATTGCGCCCGCCAACGGGATCAACACCACATAACCGACTTCAGATGCGGTGTTCGAAACAATGCCGGCAAAAACAATTGCGACCGTCACCACATGGCGCGGCGCAGACAAAACCATGGCGCGCACCGCCGCCGACAACAGGCCGGACCGCTCGGCGACCCCGACGCCCAGCATCGAAACGAGCACCACACCCAGCGGCGCGAAGCTTGTGAAGTTCGTGGTGAGATTTGTGAAAATGCGCCTCACGCCATCGCCGTTCAATAGGCTCACGGCCCGGATCATACCGTCATCGGCAACACCGCGAGCGCCCGCGGGTCGCGGATCTTCGACAGCGAGCCCGAGCCATCCCAAGATACCGGATAGAAAAACGACCACGGCGGCCAAAATCGCGAACAACGTTACCGGATGCGGTAGGAGATTGCCCAACCACTCAACGCCGTCCAAAAATCGAGTGAAAAGGTTGCGCTGTTGCACTTGCGCTTTTGCCGTCGCCATAATCTCATTTCCGCCGGGCTTTGTAACTTTATGCGCCGGCGAGAGGATTCGGCGGCATCATCCGTTAACTGATAGCGATTAACCGCCGCCAATCAACCGATCTCAATGGGCATGCAAGCTCAAGCCGGTCGATGCCGCAATAGGAATGACATGCGTGATCGAAAAACAGGTTTTCTATTCAAGTACAGCGTTGAGAAGACTGCTGAAAAAGGAATGGGCGTGTTTGCGCGGGAAAGAATTAGCAAAGGGAGCGTCGTTTGGCGCCATATGCCTTGTATCTTCACCGTCTATGACGAATCCACATTTAGATCGGAAATTGAGAAGTTATCTCACGCCGAAGTGGTCTATGAGTTGGAACACGTTTTCGGACTGGAAGACTTTCCGGGTTGCCTTATTCGGGCGCTCGACGACGGCGTTTTTATCAATCATTCGAAAGACGAAAATCTAGCAACGAATACCGCCGAGGGCCCAAGCAATTTGGTTGACGTCAAGGCCCCCGACTATCTTCAACGCGTGTCCAAAGCGCTTTGCGATGATCGGTATTCCCTCATCGCGACAAAGGACATCCAGATTGGCGAAGAGCTGACCAACAACTACGCCGCGGAAGATGATTGTCCGCCATATTATTATGCTCTGTGCGACCAATATGGCGTCAACGAAGACTTCATTGACGACGAATGAGCTTATCGCACCGCTAATTTACGCCGTAAAGGGACTAGTGAACGCTGACAGGGTTCATCTCGTGTTGGCGCGCTGCGGCGAACGCCAAATCACGGCTGCCGACCAAAGCGATGCGTTCGCCGTCTGCCGCGTGCACGGAATAGAGCGTCTCATTTTTTTCGATGTCGAAGGGCAAATGGCCATTCTCATCAACTAAATCATCCATCACGTCCGCCGCCGTCACCGCCGTAATATAGACTAATTTGCGGCCGCCCATCTCCGCCAGTTCACGTACGGAAACAGGGGCTTTTTCAGCTTTATCAGTGGTGATGAGATTTTTTATTGTCATCGTCTTGCGCTTCTCGTGTTGGGTCCGCGTTAGATAAAAACTGCCCGATATTGGCTATCAAAGCATGAACGCGATCGGGAAGGTCTGTCGCAGCCTGTCAACGGACCAGAAACCCTTAATGGGGTTACCGGGTAGATTTAGGGAGACAATGTAGCCATTCAATGGCCGGTTATTCACGGTTCGGCGATCTGAGCGTGTGGAAAATTCGCTCAGCGCTGAGGGCTAAGTGGCTGACGGCGCTTGGAATATCCAGATGAGCGCCACACCCATCAAAATCCGATAGATGACAAATGGCGTGAAGGTCATGGACTGCGTGAGCCGCATGAAAACCATGATCGCGCCATACGCGGCGGTAAAGGATAGCGCGGCGACGATCAGCGCTGCGACCATATTGCCAGTCTCCCCGTTGCTTGCGAGTTCTAGCCCCGCAAACAGGCCAAACGCCATGATCGTTGGGATGGCGAGCAACATGGAAAAGCGCGCGGCTTCGGTGCGGGTCCAACCGAGATAGCGCGCAGCCGTCATGGTGACGCCGGAGCGCGAAGCGCCGGGTACAAGGGCGCAAGCTTGCGCCAAGCCAATCGTCATCACCTCCCGCCAAGTAATGCGATCAAGTCCTTCCCTGACCTCCGGCGCGCGATCACCCGCCCACAGTAAAATCGCAAAGATGATGCTCGCCCAGCCGATGACCACGGGCGATCGAAGTGCTTCGGTGAGATCAAGCAAAACGAAAACGGCGGCCGCTACAATGATGGGTATTGTTGCGGCGGCGACAACAAGAAACAGCCGTCGGTCTGCGCTGTCTTGAAATCGAACGGTGTCAACGCCGCCGCGAAAGAGCATGGCGGTCTCATTTCGAAAATAGAGCAACACGGCGCCAAGGGATCCCACATGCGCGGCAATATCGATAAGCGGGCCTTGGTCCGCCCATGACTCAACGGCCAATGGCGCTAGGATGAGATGCGCCGACGAAGATATCGGGAGAAACTCCGTAATTCCCTGAACGATGGCGATAATGACCAGTTGCAAAATTGGCATAATCAGCGCTCGAAAGCTTAGCAGGCTAATAGTCGAGGCGCACCATCAGCACGCCGCTTTGTCTATTCTGAAGTCGATTTCAGGCGAGAATAAGGGCGCCCGGTATTGCAATTAATCAGAGTAGGACGGCTCGGTTATTTGCTCGCCGCAATAGCAGCGTCTTGCAAAAGACCGATTTCGTACAGCTTTGATTCTACGGCGGAGCGATCATAGGGCTTCAAAATATGATGCGCGGCGCCTGCGGCCCTTGCGAGCGAGAATTGCTGCTGATCATTTTCCGTCGCGCACAGAATGATTTGCGGCTTAGCGTCTGGGGCGAAATCCGCTGCGCCCCGCAAAAAGTCCAATGCGCCCATATCCGGCAGATCCCAATCCAGCATGACCGCATGCACCCGGTTTACCCGACAATGCTCCAGCCCCGCTTGCGCGCTTTCAACGCCGACCGCGTTCAGGTCTAAATCTGAAATAATCCGTATTGTGATTTCACGGATGACGCGCGAGTCATCCACGATGAGGCAAGTCGGCTTATCGACCATGAAGGTCTCCTATATCGAACGCCGCCGATCCTTTTCGACGACGATGAATCGAAGCGACACGCACAGCAATGCCAGCCGCCAGAATGACGCGATTCTTTGCTGCAGCGCGATATTTTACGCAGCGCACTCAAAAAACCGCACAGCCTTATTGTGAGGCCTTGGCGTTATTTGATGGTTAACGGACTGATCCCAAAGCGTCTTCTTCGTCGCCAAATTCGACGGTGAAGACCACTTCTTCGTCGCTTATTGCGGCGCTTATGAAACCGCCGGTCTCGTAAACGATCTGAGACGCGATGAGCGCCGGCGTATATTTGGGCGCGATATCGCGCGCATCGCCGTCCAGCGCTCGGATGAGATCATCATTTAGGAAGAGCTTTTTGCCCCGAGCAGTGATCGTGAAACGCTTCAGATCGCCATCAATGACGACGTCGCCGCCGCGCGGTGCGCTGTCCGCTGCTGCGCATCCGACGATCAACATTGTCTTGACGATTTCCTTTGCGGCGAGGTCGCCTTCAATGCGCCAATCGAGCGACGGTTTAGCGGCTTCGTAGTAGCCTTCCAAGGCGTCGCGAGCGTCGTCAATTTTAATTTGGGCGCCGAAACCGCCTGCAGCGCCATAGGCAAGGCGCGCAAATTTGAGCAGCGCCAGCGCTTTGTGCGCGCCGGTCCTAATAAGATCAAAGGCCGCGTCCTGCATGCCGTCGTCAACGCTTGGATCGTCCAGCACTTCGATGCCAGATCCGATCGCCCCAATGGGATTGATGAGATCATGGCAGACGCGCGACGACAAAAGCGCCGAGAGCATCAATGGATCGAGCGCGCCCAGATCCTCTTCGTCGTCAAGCGCGTCGATTGGATCTGCTGGATTTGCGGCCGTGCTCGTGCCTTGAGTCATTTGTGTTCGCGCCTTTCAGCGGCGCATCGACCGCGCCGTTAACTCGCTTCTGCCAATTGAGGGAGAAGAGTACCCCTCGCGATTGCTAAGGAAACGTTAACGACGATTCGGCGTCTGTTAGGCATGGGCGCCGCTTTTTTGCAGCAATACCGAGTTAGAGCTTTACCCAGCGCTTATCGGTGCCGCGCACGCATTGGCCGCGTTTGGCTTGCTTGACCAGTTTTTCGCCGGTCAGCGCAGCGGCGACATCCGTGGATACGCCATTGCGACTCGCAAGATTTGCATACGCCTGCTTGCGCTGTTGATTGACATCGCGCACTTCGCGCCGCAGCGCATCGCTGACGCTTGCGCCCGGCGGATACCCGAGATAGCCGTCCGCCTGCTCGCCCACATTGCACGCATTCTTCGCGTTTTCGATAACCGCATTCGCTGCGATCGCCACCGACCCTGCGACAAGCCCCGCGACGATGAGAAATGTCGCCGCACCGAATGAGCGTACCAAACGGGATAGTCTGTGCATCATGCTAATCCCCATAAGAATATTCCTGGCCTCATCAGAAAATATCAGGATTTTCCGCGATTAGGTCTTCGATTTCTCTATCAAGCTTGACCCGGACTTCTTGGTCGATTTTGACGTTCAAATTCACTTCGATTGGCTTCTCGCCGCCCTCAAGGCGGACGGTCGTGCACCCCGCTAATAGCACGCCGAACGCTAAAAGGGCCACCGCTGGCATTCTTGTCACGCAATGAAAAACGGTCATCATCGAGCCTTACTGTTCCCTGGTTGACGACAGGCTACGCAACTTTGCGGCACTCTATCGGCCTCGTGCGGCGAAAGATAGGCGGGTTTGGGGCCGGGCGCCTTTATGGCGCCGCATCATCGCCTTGTTGTGCACGATTGATTTGAAGCTGTATGTCTTGCGTGAGCACGGCTTGATTGAGCAAATCAAGGAGCGCCGCATCTAACGTCACGCGATAGATAACGGGCATCCGGAAGGGCTGTTCATTGAGCGAGATTTCGCCCGATCCCTCAAAGTTCATTTGAAAAGTCAGCCGCCCATCGAGCGGCCCATTAACGACAATCTCCAAGGCGTCGAATTGCAAGTCGCGCAATATATCGAACGCGATTTGTGCTTGTCCTCCGGCGGCGGCCGCTTCGTCTGTCGCAGCGCCTTGATAGCTTACCGAGCCCGGCCCCACTGAACGCAGCACGCCATTTTCAATGCGCGCGCGCCCCTCCTCGACGACCAGCGGCAACACGCCTTCCAAGGTTCCCTCGCCGGTTAGCCCGTTCAAATTGATGAATTCGAGCAATTCCGTGATGTCGACGTCGACCGCTTGCAACGGCGCCGACACAGTCCCCCCGGTTATCGAGGCGCGCGCATCATAAACCCCCAAGCGCCCGCCGAACCAAGGGAACTCCGCGTGCTCGACATAGAGCGTGCCGTCGCCAGGCAGCTCAAACCGGACCACGCCGTCCTCGAGTTGAAGCTGCGAGAGGTCGACGCCCTCGACTGTCACCGACTGCACGCCGTCGGTCGTTGGCGGCCAGAGATTAGAAAAAGACAGCAGACCATTGACGTTTCTGGTCTGCGAGACCACCCGCGTCGGCCCGTCAAAAGTGACCGCCTGGAGATCGATCTCCGCCGAGGAACCAATGCCATCCGGACCCCAACGAAATTTCGCATCCGCTTGGGCGGCGCCGATAGTGGCGCCGATAATGCCTTTTAAAACCGGCATCATCAGCTCGGGCTGTAATCCGCCATCACCCGCAAACGCCAATCGATCGGTTGTAAAGTCCGCCTCGCCGCGGCCACTCCTAACCTGATGTTCTCCCGCGCCCTTTCCAATAGGGACGCCGCTTCGTGTACGGACCGAATAATCAAACGTTGCGATGCTGTCTTGTAACGCAAACTCTACCGCTCCATAGGCCGGGGCCGCAAAAGGCGCAGCGCGCGTTTCAGCCGCCCGAACGCGATCTAAAGCGCCGTCAATGCGAAAATCCGAGCCGACCAACGAGATATCCATAGCGCCGCGTGCTTCGGTGAAGCGCAGAAACTCGTTTAAGACGATGGATCCTCCAGAGACGTCAGCGCGCGCGCGGGTTTCATTGACGGACGGCCGATAGGCCCCGTCAATCGCCAACACTGGCGGCGCGCCGGCAAAAGTCGTCCGGCCTAATCGGTAGCGCGCCGCTTCGGCGCTCAACACACCAGCGAAATCAACGATTGGCTCTGCGCCCATGCGGATGGTTGCAAGCGGCCCGACTCGATTACATAGCGACGCCTTGCGAACACTAGAGTCCATATCTTGGCCGGCAAGCATGATGTCGGCGTCATCGACAACCAAACATTCCTCTTTCGGGAATGCGATTTGTGTGACACCGCTCTCGCGATCATGAGCGACCGAAAACGCCGCGCGCGCAGCTGCGTCTGAGACTGATAATCGACCGACAGAAACCCGGTCGATATCAGAAGCGACAGTCAGAGCGCCGATGATCTCATCATCAGTTGCAAGCCCTTCGAAAGACGCAATGGCGTTCTCAACGGAGAGTTTTGAATGGCGATAAGCCTCGATATTTGTGTCTGCGGCGATATCCCACCCGCCGGGCGCGGATTGCGCGCGGACGTCACCGGAAACACCAAGCGCCGGCCCGTTTAGGGCGTAAGAGAATGCGGCTTGTTTCTCGCCATCCGAAACGCTGAAGAGCGGCGTCTCTTCAAGTGCATCCAAATGGATCGAGATCTCATTGTCGGTGACAATGCTCAGTGGGTCGTCGCGGCTTGAAACTGAAAATCCGGTCTCATCAAAATTGAACGCTAACGCGCCTGCGGCTTCGAACGCCTCGACGGGCGCGCCGAAGACAACCGCCGCGCGCCCCGACCATTCATCTGCGATCGTCCCGGACAATCGCTCGAGCGAAACTTCTCCTTGCCCGGTGACCTTGGAAACATCCCCCGCAAGCAGATCCGCCCATGAGTTTCCGCTCAAACGCGCCGCCGCTTTCACATCACGCAAGGTTCCATAAGGTGTTGTGATCGACTGGCTCTGAAGCCCTCCCTCGCCAGCTGCAACACCGTCGGCTTCGAGCTCGAACTGGCCCTGGAAACGAGTAGAGGCGAACGCCCACTCACCAAGACGGAGAGCATCCGACTCCAAAATGACGGACGCGGCGCCGCCGATCGATGAACTAAAATCCGCCGAAATTGCGGCAGTCGCCTGCCCCTGGGGCGCAGCGACCTCAAGCGCTAAATCGATAATCTCGAGGCGATCAAATGGAAGACCCTCACGAGTTCCCGTTCTGAGATTATCATCGCCCTCATCCCATTCACTGGCCCCACCAGGTTTTGGCGATACCCTTACCAATCCGGGCCCAATCCGCACGTTTTGGACCCGCCGCTCAGCAATCAACGCGCGCCAAGCGAACGTGACCGCCGCACTGTCCAAGGTCGCCGAAACGGTGTCGGAGCGGACCTCCAAGTCTGAAATGGCGATTTCCGACAGGCTCAGCCGCGTGACGCGGATACTCTCGGTCTCGAAACCCTGGCCCTTTAACGCTTCGCGCGCGACGATTTCGGCGAGGGGCAAGCGCGCGAACCACAGGCCGGCCGCCGCAAGGACGAGAACGAGGACCAATCCGCCAAGAACCCGTGCTGCCCGCATCTTACCGGTTTCCCTCAAAACCGAACGCTCCCCTTCGCCTTCGGTTAAGCCCGCTTACGCTATTTTATACGGGTCTTCGCCGACCAGCATGCCGAAAATTGCGGGAATTGGCGAGGCATGTCATGTAACGCAAACGAATCACTTGCGCTGCATGTGGAAAAGTGCGGGTGGCCCAGGGAATTCGCCGTTTTGTGCGGTGCGATCGGTGAGATGGACAAACGGCGAAGCCAATATGACGGGCCCGCTTTTCAGGGCGAAAGCGGCGTATATGCCCCGCCCGGGCAAGGCCCGGTAACGGGCGATCCCGGCGGCGCCGGGGCGCTTGCGGTGTCTATAGCAATCCTGGTGGCCGGAGCCGTTTTTATCGCCTTTGCAGCGATAACGTCGCCATCATCCATCGATTCGGTCGACAATACCCGTCTTGTTCTTCCAGTTGAGGGGACGGGCGGCCAAGAGGTGCGCATAAAAATTGCGGCGCCGATTATTTCTGACGAGATTACATCGGAAGAGGCCGTTTCGCGGGGCGACAAGACGACGGCCGCGATTTCCGAAGACGCCGCGACGGTTGACGGCGGCGAGGCAGGAACTTCGACAGAACCGGCAGAGGACGCCCGTGCATGGCCGCGGATAAAACCCGATCTCATTGCGACGGGCGATCCCGAAACTCCCAAGGTAACCGCGGAAGAGGACGACCAGGAACGGGGTTTCTGGCCGCGATTGAAACCCCAGGTGTCTGCGCTCGGATCGAAAACGCTGCGCTACACGCGCCCAGCGCAGTTGGGTGATTTGTACCTGGCCTCCGCTGAAGACGCGCCGCTCCCTTTTGTTGCTGAAGCGGATCTCGACCCGCGCCGCGTCATATCGCCAACCATGATCGCAGCCGCAGACACGGACCTTCGCGTACCGCCGCGTGAAGTACGGGTCGCCCTGAAACGCGGCGAGAATTTCGTCGATGCGCTAAAGCGCGCAGGCGTAGGCGCGGTTGAACGCAATCAGGCCGCCTACGCTTTCGCCGAACATCAAAATTTGCGCAAACTCCTTCCGGGCCAAGAGTTCTTGCTGACTCTTGGCGGCGAGAACCAAACGATCTTTCAGCGGGCCGCCCATGGCGTTTCCGCAACGCCGCCGCTTTTACATCTGGAGTTTCGTCCTGATACGCAGAGCCGCGTTTTGCTTGCGCGAGCCAGCGACGGCACCTTCACTGGCGAGAAACGCATATTACCGACGACTACGCGCACACTCGCAGTAGCGGGGCGCATTGAGGGAAGCCTTTACGAATCCGCGCGATCTGTCGGCGCGCCAGATGATGTTATCTTCGCCCTCGCGGATATCTTCGCTTATGACGTGGATTTTCAGCGAGAGATTTTTGGCGGCGATGAATTCGAAGCCATTTTCGAGGCCACCTATGACATTCAAGGCAATCTCATTGGCGCCGGGAACGTGCTCTACGCCCGCTTGAAGTGGCGCGGCCAGCGTTACGAGAAGGGCTATTATCAATTTGAAGGCGCCGCCGATCGCGGTCGTCCGGACTATTATGACGAGACCGGCAAAGGCGCCAAACGCTTGCTCATGAAAACGCCAGTCGATGGGGCCCGGCTTTCATCGGGCTTCGGGCGACGGCGCCATCCGGTGCTCGGCTACGCCAAACACCATAAAGGCGTAGACTTCGCAGCGCCTAGGGGCACGCCCATTAAAGCCGCCGGCGATGGCGTTATCGAGCG
>JBCDBM010000110.1:0-10611 GCA_039183665.1 Pseudomonadota bacterium
CGATTAGCGTCCTTTGCATGGTGCTCGGCCTTTTCGCGCTCGTTGTCCTGACGGATCTCATTGAGAATTTGCGCTTCGCGGGACAAGTGGCCGGCGGCGATTTTGGCTTGGCCATGTCGCTGACGCTTTTGCGCGCACCCGCCGTCACGCAGCTAACCTTGCCCTTTGTTTTTCTGTTCGCCTCCGTTTGGACATTCAACCAACTCAATCGCCGGTCCGAAATCTCCGTTATGCGCTCAGCTGGTCTGTCTATTTGGCGGCTCATCAGCCCAGGCGCCCTGGTCGCCGCGATTGCCGGATTGGTGATTATTTTGGCGTTGGATCCGCTCTCGACCCGATTGATGGCGATGGCCGAAGAGACAAAGGCTCGACAGTTTGGCGGCGAGCGAAACTTGGTGGAGATTTTCGCTGACGGGATCTGGCTGCAGCAACGCGAGCCAACGATGCATCTCATTATGCGCGCGGATCGGTTTGACCAAGCCGGCGCTGCGTTGGAAGACGTAACGCTCTGGCGCTTTGATGATGAGCACATATTTTTGGAGCGGATCGATGCGACCAAAGCATTTTTGTCCGGTCGGACGATGGAGTTGCACGACGCGCGTTTGAAGTCCGTTGGGGAAAAAACGCAGCGGGAAAGCCCGATTTACGCGATCGGCACATCCTTGTCGCCGGAAGATCTCGGCGAGCGCGCAGCGCCGCCAGAAACCTTATCGTTGTGGAAATTGCCGCGCTTTATCGAACTTGCGGAAACCGCGGGCCTCTCAACGCTGCGCTATGACATGCGGTTCCACGAACTGATCTCAACGCCGTTGAAGCTCGTGGCCATGGTTCTGATCGCCGCCGCTTTCTCCCTTCGCCCGCAGCGCCAAGGCGGCATGCTCGGCTTTATCGTGCTCTCGGTGGGCGCTGGGTTCGCCCTGTACATATTGGTCGAAGTTTCCACAGCTTTGGGTTTGTCCGGCGCCTCGCCCGCCTCGCTCGCCGCATGGACGCCCGCGGTGGTGGCGACAATAGCCGCGATAACGGCATTGCTGCACTTGGAAGACGGATAGCCCCCCGGGACTGAGTCCCCCACAAGTGCGGGCGGCTAGACCTAACGCGCAGCCTCCTCTAACCATGGCAAAGCGCTTCGCGACGATTCGCTAAAGTACGGTCTATGGAGTCCCCTCTGCCCCCTTCAGGTTCGCTTGAGCGCCGTGTCCACCCATGGCGGTTTGCGGAACTTATTGCGCCCGCGAGCGCCGCCGTATTTCTTGTCGGCGGCTTGCCTGCGCACGCCCAATTGGTCGAGGCCGCGACGACAGCTAATGACGAAGAACCGCTTGAGGAAGTCCTCTTCGAGGCGGACACCCTAACCCGCCAATTTAACGACGGGCCGATCGTCGCCGAAGGCAATGTCCGCGCCTATTTTGGCGGTCGGTATCTGCGCGCTGATCGCCTCGTCTTTGATCCCAACACCGATATCGTCACCGCCGAAGGCAATGTGGCGGTGACCGATCGATCCAATGAAACCGCCTTCGCCAAGCGCGTCGTGCTGTCCGGCGATTTGCGCGACGGCATTATCGAAAGTTTTAGCGCGGTATTGAGCGACAATGCGCGCATCGCCGGCGCCACTGCCGTGCAAGAACAAGGCGCCCGCACGCGCATCACCAAAGGCGTCTATACGGCATGCGACGTATGCACCGATGAGGGCGATCCGAAAACGCCCACATGGCGGTTTCGCGCCCTTCGCGTGACGCGGGATTTAGAGCGAAAAGTGGTGCGGTTCCATCACGCATTTTTAGAGATTAAAGGCGTCCCTATTCTGTACACGCCCTTTTTCCAAGGTCCTGATCCGTCCGTCGAACGGCAGTCCGGGTTTCTTGCCCCTGGGATCGGCGCTTCTGGCCGCCTCGGCCTCAACGTAGAGCTGCCCTACTATCTGGCGA
Source organism: Pseudomonadota bacterium (assembly GCA_039183665.1). GTDB lineage: Bacteria > Pseudomonadota > Alphaproteobacteria > Caulobacterales > Parvularculaceae > Hyphococcus. Next base: position 1,929 of record JBCDBM010000110.1, read on the forward strand.
TCTCGAACTCGCAAGACGCGACTTTTTTCCCGAAATTCACGGCTCAGGAAGGCACCCTCTGGCAAGGCGAATATCGCCGTCGGGGAAAGCGCAGTTATCATGTGCTGTCGGGCGGCGTTACGGACTATGACAATACCGATGAGGCGGGCGTCCCCGGGGTCCGCTGGCACATCTTTGGCAGCGGGCATCGCGATTTCGGCGATCACTGGCGCTACAGCTATGACATAGAGCGCGTCTCTGACGATGTGTATTTGCGTTTTTACGACGTCAATCGCCGCGGCGATCTCCTCCAAGTCTTGGACCGCGCCAACACAAACCAGCTTCGCAGCAATAGTCGGTTTACTCGGACGTCTGAGACCTCGCGCCTCACCGTCGACACCTATTTGTTTCAAGGCCTGCGCTCTAGCGATGATCGCTTTACGACGCCATTCGTGTTGCCGCTCATTGACTATAATAAAGAGTTCAAAGTCAGCTCGGCCGGCGACAGAGTTCAGCTCAACGCCAATGTCGCCTCCCTTTACCGCACAGGCGGGGCCGACTCCCAGCGGTTTTCCGCCGCCGCTCAATGGGGTCGTGATATCACCACACGCAATGGCCAGCGGTTTCAACTTTTCGCGGAAGTTCGCGGCGACTTGTACGCATTCCAAGATCTAGACGAGGGCACGGAAATTATCGACGGCTTAGACGGCGATGATACGCGTATTGAAGCGCGCGTGGCGCCGACGGTAGGCGCGCGATGGTCTTATCCGGTAGCCCGCGACTTCGGTTCCGCAAGGTTGTTCGTCGAGCCGCAAGTTCAGGTTGCGGTCAGCCCCTCGAACCGAAACTCAAGCGCGATTATCAATGAGGATTCTCAGAGCATCGAATTTGATTACGCGGGTCTGTTCGATTTCAACAAGGCGACCGGCTACGACTCCATTGAAGACGGCCAACGCATGAATGTGGGCATCGCCGCCGCCGCCTCTTGGCCAGGTGGTTTTTCCGTATCAGGATCTTTAGGTCAGCAATTCCGCATTCAAGAAACCGCTGCGTTCGATTTTGAGTCAGGGTTGGGCACAACAACCTCGGACGTCGTCGGCGCCGTTGACCTTAACTTCGGCAGCGTCGCCACAATCGAAAACCGGTTTCGAGTGGATGAGAAATTCAAAACGTTCGGTCGACTTGAGTCTCTCGCACGCTTGCGCCTCGGCCCGGTGCGCGGCACGGCGAGTTATGTGCGGCTGAATGAGGAGAATGCGGCGAACAATCTCGTGCGCAGAGAAGAGCTAACGGCGAACACACGATTCAAGCTCACAGATAACGTCACCTTTGGCGCCGGATGGCGTTTCGATCTCGAGCAAAACACCACGATCAAACAGGACTTTCTTCTTGGCTATGAAGACGAGTGCTTGTCCGTCGCCCTGACCTTTCGCCGTGATCGCACCCGCGATACGAACCTCGACCCGCAAAATGCGTTCCTGCTGCGGTTTCGGCTTAAATCGATTGCTGGCTAATCGCTTGCTTGTGCGGCGATTTTTATTATTTTCACCTGGCGCCGGGCTCGCATGTCACGGCGTAAGATCGCGGATGCATCTTGTTGGCTGGGCTGTAGGCGAGAGGACGTTTCGGGTGTTTGCGCACCGTTAGTATGCTTATGATCAGAGTAACCATTTCACGTTTCTTTACAATCACTTGCGCGTCTTTGGTGTTGGGCGCTGTTAGCTTCGCACAAGAGGCGGCAAAGCCCGATGCGGAAGAGGTCATTCGCGATTCCGGGCTGCCGCGCGAAGCCGTGGCCGCTGTTGTCGATCGTTCTGTGATCACGACATATGACGTGCGCCAGCGCATGAAACTCATGATGGTGTCCTCCGGGGGGGCCATCCCGAAAGAGGCGATGGGTCAGCTCCAGACCCAGGCCATGCGCGATCTCATTGATGAGAAGCTCAAACTTACTGAGACGAAAAGTTACGAGTTGATCGTCTCTAAAGACGAGATCAATCAAGAGTTGGCCATGGTCGCGGCGCAATCGAATCTGACGGTCCCGCAGATGACGCAAGTCCTTCAAAGCCAGGGGGTTTCCGTTGGATCGTTGAAGCAGCAAGTTGAAGCCAATATCGCTTGGCCGCAATTGGTGCAGGGAAGGTATCGCGATCGCATCCGCGTCAATGACGATGAAGTTGAGCAGACGCTCGAGCGGATGCGCGAGGACGCCAGTCTCGAACAGTTCTTATTGTCAGAAATATGCATTCCCGTCGCCGACCCAGCGCAAGCGCAACAGTTGTATCAAGGCTCATTGCAGTTACTCGAACAAATGCGCCGCGGGGTGCCGTTCTCAGTTGTCGCGCAACAGTTTTCCGCGTGCACGACAGCGGCTGTCGGCGGCGACCTTGGTTGGATCCGAGCCGGCGAATTGCCGCCCGAATTGGATGACGCGGTGCGGGCATTGCCGGCAGGCTCGGTTACAAACCCGATTCCATCCGAAGGCGCCTTTATGATAATGGCGGTGCGCGACAAACGCGAGGCAGTGGTCGCGGGCGAGCCGACCTTTACGCTGGCCCACGCGGTTGCCGATACGTCCATCGGGTCGAACGCGGCGCGCCTTGCGCTTGAAAAGCTATCTGAGGCGGACCCGTGCTCTGGACGGATGCTCCGTACAGATTTGGGCGAAGGGGTCGGCGTCACATTGCTGGAAAGTATGACGCTTGGCATGATCGACGAGCGATTCCGCGCGTTCATCGGTGACCTAGAGCGCGGCGAGAAAAGCGCCGTCGTCGAAGCAGACGGCGCCCTGCATACGGCGCTCGTTTGCGATAAAGACGACGGGCTCGGTTTGCCCTCTCGCACCGCACTCGAAAATCGCATTTACAACCGCCAACTTTCTCGGATCAGCCAGCAATATCTGCGGGATGTGGAACGCAAATCGCTCGTCGATATTCGCCTGAACGAGCCGCTCTCCATCGACGGATAGGACTGACGAGCCATGGCCGAACGCCGTGATTCCCTGCCCCTCGCCATAACGATGGGCGAACCCGGCGGCGTTGGCGGCGAAATCCTGATCAAAGCATGGCGGGCGCTTCACGCTTCTGGCCCGGCTTTTTTTGCCATTGACAGCCCGGCGCGCTTAACGAGCCTTGGGGCGGCCGTCGCCGAAATTACCCATCCCGCTGACGCGCATGCGCGCTTTGGCGACGCCCTGCCGATTTTGCCCTTAGAATGCGCGGTCGACGCAGAAATCGGCGTTGCCGATGCCAAGAACGCGCCCGCCGTCATTGAGAGCATTGAACGAGCGGTCGCGTTTGCGCTCGATGGCGCCGCTGCGGGGGTTGTAACCAACCCGATTCAAAAGGCGTCGCTCGCCGCCGATGGATTCCGATTTCCTGGGCATACGGAATACCTCGCAGCGCTCACCGACGACGCCCCGATGCCGGACGCGCGCGAGCGCGGCGCCGTCATGATGATCGCTGGCCCGTCCTTGCGAACAGTCCCCATAACGATCCATCATGCCGTCAAAGACGCGATCGCACTATTGACGCCGGATCTCATTTTCAAGGCCGGCCTCATCACCGCGCAAGCGCTCCGTACAGATTTCGGTGTTGCTGAACCACGCCTCGCATTTACGGGTCTTAACCCACACGCTGGAGAAGATAGTCTTCTGGGTGCTGAGGACGGTCTTGTGATCGCCCCAGCGATTGATTGGCTCCGCGAAGCCGGCGTTGACGCAAAAGGGCCGCTTCCAGCTGACGCCATGTTTCATGAGGCTGCTCGCGCCAGCTATGACGCCGCTTTGGCGATGCTTCACGACCAAGCGCTGATTCCTGCGAAAACGCTTGGGTTTCATGATGCGGTGAATGTAACTCTTGGCCTTCCCATTGTTCGCACGTCGCCCGATCATGGAACGGCGCTTGATATCGCGGGCAAAGGGTTGGCGAACGCCGATAGCCTTATCGCGGCTATTCGTATGGCCGCTGACATGGCGGCGCGAAGACGCTTAGCTGTATGAGTGACGACCCGCCGCTCCGCGATGTGATTGAGCGATATGGCCTCGCCGCCAAGAAAACGTTGGGGCAGCATTTCCTGCTCGATTTAAACATTACACGGAAGATCGTCCGGCTCGCCGAAATAGACGATGGCGATCACGTGATTGAAATCGGTCCGGGCCCTGGCGGGTTAACCCGAGCGCTGCTGGAGACCGGCGCACGCGTCACGGCGATAGAGCGGGATGAACGCTGTATCGCCGCTTTAGAGGAGCTGAGCGCAGCGAACAAAAATAGATGTCGCGTAATTGAGGCCGATGCGCTCAGCGTGGATGAGACTGGCTTGTTGGACGACGCTGAAGCCGTCAAGATCGTGTCCAACCTCCCCTACAACATTTCTACCGAATTGCTCATCAAGTGGTTGCGCGCTGGCCCGCCGCTGTGGCGCTCTATGACGTTGATGTTTCAAAAAGAAGTCGCCGATCGCATTTTGGCGGACCCCGGCAATAAGACCTATGGGCGTTTGTCGGTCATCGCGCAGGCCGCTTCAAAACCACGGCGCGCGTTTGATTTGCCCGCACGCGCGTTTTCGCCGCCACCCAAAGTCGACTCCACTGTGGTTATCTTCGATCCGCCGACAGATCTGATTGCGCCTCTAAATGTTCTGGAGCGCGTCACTCAAGCCGCGTTCTCACAGCGGCGTAAAATGCTGCGCGTATCGTTGCGGCCGCTCTTTCACGAACAGCTAAGCGCCGCGCTTGAAAACGCGAACGCGACGGAAACGCAGCGCGCTGAAGAGTTATCTGTCGAGCAATTTCAGCGCCTGGCGCTCGCGCTTTGAAATAACGGGCCTCGCCGTTAGATTTCGCCAACCGTGTTGAGGATCGACCGGGCGTCGTAAATGTTCGGATGATCAGGTTTTTCGCCGGAGCCCATCAAGACCTCAATCTGCGCGGTGAAATAGTCTTGCGCGCCCACGCGTCCCAGATCGCCGCCGACGCCGACGCTTACGCCAGTGTTGCGCCCGTATGATCCGGTGCCAAGCCCTGCGCCAAGCGATACGCCGCCTCGCTCTTCGCCGCTAATATTGCTGCCAACAACTCTAAACCAGTCATACCCGCCCGCGATCGCAAGCTCCGCGGCGCGGCGTAACGCAAAATCTTCGACGACTTCCGGCGGCATGCCGCCGGAGCCTTGATAGACGACCCGAAACCGATCCGCTTCGATCTGCGTTTCGCGATAGCCAAAGTCTCCGCCATTAGCTGCGCCATATTCTGCCGGGCCGGTCGCCGCACAACTGGCGAGGAACAAAAACGCGAAAAGGGCTGAAAGTCGGGTCATCGGACGGTGTCCTCCATTTTTTTCGCAAAGTACCATTGTGAGCGGACACGGCAAAGCCGCAGCAGCAACAGAGTTCCGCCAAATTATGACGGCAACAAGGCTGGCACGCGGTAGAGAGAAGCATTGTGAACGATAATCAGCCCGTCCAACCCTCCGGCGCCTATGATTTAGCGGTAATCGGGGCAAGCTTCGCGGGCCTTGTTGCGGCGCGAACGGCGGCCCATCAGGGACTTAAAGTCGCTGTTATCGACGCGAAAACGGAACCGGGCGCGCGCGTGCGCACGACGGGCATCCTCGTCAAAGAAGCGGTCGACGAGTGTGACATTCCAGCAGCGTTGACCCGCAAGATTCGCGGTGCGCGGTTATATGCGCCGAACAACGCATCGATCGATCTGACAGCGCCCGGCTATTACTTCTTGGCGACGGACACGCCTGCAATTATGCGCTGGCTGGCGCGAGAGGCCGCCCGCGCCGGCGCTCATCTTCTCTTCGGCGCACGCTTCACAAACGCCACACGGGAGGGCGATCTCATCCATCTCGACGGGCTTGGCGTTTCCGCGCGCTACCTATTAGGCGCAGACGGCGCGCGCTCGCGCGTTGCGGATGTCTTCGATTTGGGACGCAATCGGGCGTTTCTTATCGGCGTTGAAACGGAGTTTCCCGCCTCGTCCCATGTGGACCCGGATTTCTTGCATTGCTTTATCGATTCCGAGTTGGCGCCTGGCTATCTCGGCTGGGTGGTCCCCGGCGTCGCTCAAACACAAGTGGGACTAGCCGTTTCGCGCGGACCGTTGGGCCAAAAACGGCGCCTTGATTTTGATGCCTTCCGAGAACGGATTAATCCGCTTTTCAACTTGGGCGGTGCCGCGCCCCTACAGCGGCGCTCGGGTCCTATTCCCTGCGGCGGCCTGGTTAGCCCCTTATCAAGCCATCGCGTCTTGCTTACGGGCGATGCGGCGGGGCTCGTCTCGCCATTGACAGCCGGCGGCATTCGCCTCGCCTTTCAATATGGCCGTCGCGCCGGCGCCGCAATTTGCGCCTATCTTCAAGATGGCGGTGAAGATCCTGGCCGCGCCATGGCGCGCGATTATCCAACCTTCGCGCGCAAACTTTGGCTACGCCGGTTGTGGTCCGCGGCGCCGCCAAACGCGCTCATCAATCGATCGCTGTTCACGCCGCCCATGCGTGCATTGGCGCAGCGGATTTATTTTCAAAAACGAGGGATTACTCGCGCCAGTCCTCGCGCCATCACTTTCAATCCGCAAAAATGAATGCGATCATCCTCGCATGCTGTGCCGACGCGATTTTCTCTTTGCCTCGTTAGCCTCCGCGGGTTGCGCGACATCGATCAAACAGCTTCGCGCGATCACCCCTGAAGAATATGAGATTTTTCGTCTACAGTGGAGCGGTTACGAATGCGCCGCGGGAGACGTTTTAAATTTTATTGAAGTGGAGACCCGCGCACTAGTTCGAACAGCTCCCAGTACCGAAGGAAATTTTTATTTATCCAAAGAGAGGATCGATTACGCGTTCAAAAAAAATGCTACGGACGCGCCGCAAGACGCGATTGACAGTTTATTTGCTGCGAACGCCAAACCCTCCAAAATTGAAGCTGACCAATTTGACTTCGGTTGTGTACGATTTGTAACCAGTGCTGAAGCTAAAGCTTTGTCAGAACAATTCGTTAAGTCGGAACGCGGTTACCGGCAACGCACGGTCGACAGGATTGAGAAATTCCGATCGACTGGCGTACTCGAACCGCCGCCGCCATATGAATTCTACGATATGCGACTTCGTCGCTTTTCGAGGCTAGGATTCAACGCGCGGAGGGACTTGGCGATAGGATATAGAAGTTATTTTTGCGGCGGACTATGTGCGCTGACAGAACTCTACCTTGCGACCAAACGAGACGCCAAATGGACAATCGCTTGGGAAGAAGCAATTCTAATTAGTTAGCTTTTGGTCTCATCCAAACCATCGCGTCAGCACGCCTGGCTCCATCAAAATCGTCAGTAAAACGCCCGCCAGCGCGCCGCCTAAATGGCCCTCATGCGCGATGCGATTACCCGTTCGGCCCAACAAATTGGCGGAAATCAGCATGAATAAGACGCCGTAGAGGATGGCCGGAATGCCGATAGGAATAAAGAAGATGTAGAGCGGCGTCATCGGGAAGAACAAACAGAATGACAACACGACGCCGGAGACAGCGTCGGACGCGCCAATCGAAGAATAATCCGGCTTTTTCCGATTGACATAAAAGGACACAATGCCGCTAACCAAAACGGCGCCAAAATACACAACCAAAAAGCCGTCTGTACCCAGAATGCCTTCAACTGTCGGTCCAAAAAACCACAGGGTCAGCATATTGAAGGCGAGATGGAGATAGTCGCCATGAAGAAAGGACGATGTGAAGACGCGATAATGCTGTTTGTCGAACGCGAGCGCGCCGACGTTAAACGCATAGCGCGGCAGGAGCCCGCTCGCGAACGTGAGTGCGCTGATACTGACAATGATATTGACGGCCAGCAAAATCAGCGTCGCCGGCGCCGCAGGCATGTCCATAGACGTTGGTCCTTATGACGAAGGCTCTAGGCCTGCGCTTTGTGATCCGCGGCTTCTTTGGGCGTCAATGTGCGCATTGAAAGCGCGTGGACAGGCCCATCCAATTCCTCGCGCAAGATATCGTTCACCAAGCGCTGGCGTTGAACGCGCGACACGCCGGTAAATTCGCTTGAGGTTATCACAATGCGGAAATGCGACTCCGCGCTTCCCTCGCCGTCATGTTTTGGCGCGCCTGCGTGACCCGCATGCAAATGCGACTCATCGATAATCTCGAGCGCGACAGGGTTAAAACGGGAGACAAGTTTTTCGCGAATACGATCGGCGACAGTCATGGCTTGTTCAAAATTGCGGTCTACAGAATCACGCTGACAAACAGGCCATGGAGCCCATATACCGCATATCTGTCAAGCTTGTGTCAATCTATCGAGCACACCATAGTAACCGGTATGGCTGAAGGTAAGTACAAGCCCCGCCTTGGTTTCGACATCCGCGCAAAACCGCCTCGAAAAGGCGACAAGCCGCCGAAGTGGTCGGACCCTGGGGAGCGCGTTTGCGAATATGAAGGGTGCGATAATCAAGCGGCGTGCAGCTTGCCGAAGTCGCCGCGCGAACCGCGCGCGCGGATCTGGCTTTGCCTTGAGCATGCGCGCGAACATAACCGCAATTGGAACTTCTTTGAGGGCATGAGCGATGAAGAGGTTCAGGAGCAGACGATCAATAGCCTTTATGGCGACCGCCCGACCTGGAAATACGGTGTAAACGGCGATCCTTATGAAGAGCTTTATAAGAAAGCCTGGCAGACTTTTAACAATACGGACGAAGATCCC
>JBCDBM010000111.1:0-10496 GCA_039183665.1 Pseudomonadota bacterium
ACCGCGATTATAAAAAACACCGGCACTATTCAAATCCGATTGATCGGGAAAGTCAGCGCACCTATCAGTTGATCGCGCAGGGTAAGACGGTCATTCGCGCCATTCAGAGCATTAAAAATGCTGGCGTCGATGAACAAGGCCGACCGCATTTGGCGATTGCTCGCGCAACGGCGACATGCGCTTATTATTTTTCGAGCTATCTACGTAGCGGCGGGCGCTTCAGCTCTAATGACATTTCGTGGCGACGCTATTCAACTGATATTGAAATCCCAGTCGGATCTTTTGAGGATCTGCGCCAAAGGGGTTCTTTACGTATTCAAGCAGCAATGCCAATTATTCCAATTGACCTGCGCCCCAAGCGCGGCCTCGCCAACTACCATGTACTATGGGAAGCCGAATGGGAGCCCATGCCTCCGGTGGATCCCTATCTATTGCGACGCATTGGCAAGTCAGACCTTTGGCTTGTTTGTGCGGCGTGGAATCTCACCGAAGTTGAGCGCGCCGCAATGGCTACAAGGATCGCAACGTAGGGGCCGCCATGACCTCGCGATTTTACCAACTTGAAGAGCGGATTATTGACACCCTGGGCAATGGCGCTTGCTTAACCGTTCGCGAGATTGCCGATCGGCTAGAGAGGCCGATGGGCTCAGTGCGAAAGGCTTTAAAGCGCCTGGAAGGACGCGAAATCGTCGTCGGCTGGAAAGCGAGCCAGAAAGACCAAGAATATCTCTGGGCGACGGATAATCCAAAATATCCAACAATTCCATTTGAGGTGATTAAGTGACCGACGCTGTCGCCAGAGCCTTCGCGGATCAGGCCGTGATCAATCACGGCAGCGCCGCCACTTTGCTCGGGGTCGACCGCAAAACGCTCAAAGAAGAGGGTGACGTGGGGAAAATCCGTTATTGCCTCGTCGGCGCTCGCTCGCGACGGTACACCGAAGAGGATATTCGCGCGTATATTTCCAGGAAGGCGACGCCATGCCCGAAAAAAACAAACGGCCGGCAGGGCTCTACAAACACAAAAACTCGCCGCTCTGGCAATACGACTTCCGACTTAAAGGTGTTCGATTTTCAGGCAGCACGGGCACAGCGAATGCAAGGGAAGCCGCAAAGTTCCTCCGCCTGAAGCGTGAAGAAGCGCGCAAGGCGCTTGATCAGCGAACGATAACCGCGGACCTTACCATGAACGAAGCGGCGGAGCGCTACTTTCAAGAGCGCGGGCAGTATCTCTCCGATGCGAATGATCTAGACAGAAACCTCTCACGCATCGTCGAGTTCTTCGGTCGAGACACAAAACTCGCGCACGCCGTAACAGGCGAGTGTGGAAAGCAGTTGGCGACCCTTGTTGCGCGGCGGCGTGGTGAGACGATCTTCGGTAAGGGTGAAAAGCTTGTATCGAACAGAACCGTCAACCTGGACGTGATCGACTGCTTCTCCCGATTGGTGAACTACGCGCGCAAAGCATGGAAGCTCAAAGCCTCGATAGAAGCGCCAGACTTCAATGATCTTCGTTTGCCCGAAACCGCCGAACGGGTTCGCGATCTATCTTTTGATCAACATAAAGCGCTGACCGCCGCTCTGCGTCCAGATTACCACCCCGTACTTGCTTTCTCTTTGGCGACGGGCATGCGCAAAATGAATGCTGTATCGCTCTCCTGGGCCCAGATTGACGAGCAGCGACGCATCGCTCGGATAAAGGTCAAAGATCGGGACAACAAAGAGCGCTGGCACGAAGTCTTCCTGACTGATGTCGCTATGGCGATCCTTGTGGGCGAGCGCGGCAATCATGAAACGCGCGTCTTCACTTATGTGTGCCAACGCGGGGCGGACAAAGGTAAACGAAAGCCGATAACGGTCTCAGGTTTGCGGCGCGCATGGGACACAGCGCGCGAGCAGGCCGGACTGGACGACTTTCGTTGGCATGACCTGCGCCACGACTTCGCCACCAACCTGTTGCGACGCTCCTCGAAATCAAACCTCAAGCTTGTTCAAAAAGCGCTTGGCCATAAGACGCTGGCGGCGACTGCTCGGTATGCTCACGTGGACGTAAGCGACGTTGCCGCAGCTATGCGCGAAGCTGAAAGCAAAGATTCCCGGAAAAGTCCCGGAATCGTTGTTTCAAACACCAAAAATTCCAATAAAAACAGATAGATAATGCGCAGTGCCCGGACGATTACAAATCAGCTGCTCTACCAGCTGAGCTATTGCGGCGCCTCGCGTTTCCCCATAAAGGGAAAGCGCTCTGGTTGCCAGAGTCTGACGAAAAAGGCCAGAGGGCATTTGCGCTTAAGGCCTACGCATGGATAGGTTGGTCGCGGACAGGCGCGAGGCGGAAAATCGGGGCTCTCATGAAAAATATGGTCATTCTCGGTGCGGCGTCGTTGCTCGCCGCCTGCGGCGGAGAGACCCCGGATGCGCAGCCATCGGCTGCGCCCAACCCTGCTCCCGCCCCTGCGCCCGAACCGGAACCTATCTCGCTTGAAGAACAAGGCCGAAGGATGTTTCCGGTCTGTGCCGTATGCCACATGGTGCAGCCAAATCTGCCGTCCGGCGTGGGCCCCAATCTGTACAACATTTACGGACAACCGGCCGGCCAAGTGGCGAACTTCAACTACTCAACGGCGCTGCAGGAGTCTGGCATCGTTTGGAATGAAGAAACGCTCGACGCGTATCTTGAAGACCCGCTGGGCTATATCCCAGGCAACCGCATGGCGTATGCGGGCGAGCGAAACCCAGAACGACGCGCGGCGCTTATTGCGTATATGAAATCGCTGACCCCTGCTGACGCTCCGGACGCCGAGTAAAGGGCTAAACGTCGTAGCCCGGGTTCGCGCGGTGCAGTTTTCGCAATAGACCCGGCCAAACAAGATTATCGCCGATCCCTTTGACAAACGCAGGCGAACCTTGTTGCAGAACCTTTGCGCTCATTGCCGAAGAGTCTTCCAAAGGCGGCCGGTCATCACATTGGGCGAGAATTTGTGTTTTGCAGGCCTGCTCCAGAAAGTACATCCGTAAAAAAGCGATGGCGCAATTGGCGCCTACGGTCAGCGTCCCGTGGTTGCGCAACATGAGAAACCCGTGATTGCCCATATCGTTGATGATGCGCTCGCGTTCATCAAGATCCGTCGCGACGCCCTCATAGTCGTGATACGCAAGATCATCATGGACGATCATCGCAAATTGGGTTTGCCGTTTAAGCCCCTTTTCTTGCGCTGACACAGCAACACCATAGGGCGTATGCAGATGAATGATCGCGTGCGCGTCTTCGCGCGCCATATGTAAGGCTGAGTGGATGACAAACCCGGCCGGGTTTGAAAAGTACGGCGTTTCACCGATTACTTGGCCGTCTACATCCACTTTCAGCAAACAAGACGCGGTCATCTCATCAAACAACACCCCATAGGGATTGATCAAAAATCGGGGTTTGCCCGCCTCGTCGTCGCAGCGCGCAGAAATATGCGTGAAGACTAAATCGTCCCAACCATACATCGCCGTTAAGCGATACGTTGCGGCGAGCTCGCACCGCAATTGCCATTCCCGCTCGCTGACCGCGCCTTTGAGTGACGGTAAATCAGCGGGATCGGGAATGATGAATCCTTGGGATACGCCGACGGCTTCGGGCCGATTATCGGTGTCGGAAGCGGCTTGCGCGCTCATGGGCGTCCTCCATCGTGCAGTCTTTTTCAAAGACATATACACGACCAGCACGCGCGGATCACGGCGCTTTGACAGTGAGTGCTTATGGGTCTCGCGCTAAACGCACGCCGGAGAATTGCCAGCGAGCTGACGGGGGGAAGAAGTTGCGGTAGCTGAGCCGAACATGGCCTTCAGGCGTGGCGCACGAGCCGCCGCGCAACACCATCTGACCGGACATGAACTTGCCATTGTATTCACCGATCGCGCCCGGCGGCGGCGCATATCCTGGATAAGCAAGGTAGGCGCTCGCGGTCCACTCCCAAACGTCGCCGTAGAGTTGCAGCAATCGCTCCTCGCCGTCCGCCGGCCGCGGCGCATCAGGACGTCCATCGCGCAAAAACCGGCCGCGCAATGCGAACAGCGAAGCGGCTGCCTCCCATTCGAATTCCGTGGGCAGTCGCGCTTGTGACCAGTCCGCAAAGGCGCAAGCCTCATAAAAACTCACATGGCAGAGCGGCGCACTGGGATTTATCGGGCGTTCGCCGAAAAGCGTGTATTCTGTCCAGCCCGCATCTGTTTTTCTCCAATAAAGCGGCGCACGCCACCCCTCCCGTTTGACGATCTCCCAGCCGTCAGACAGCCAGTGGGTCGGATTTTCATATCCCCCGTCTTCAATGAACGCGATAAACTCGCCATTCGTCGCTGGGCGATTTGCGAGTTGAAAAGGGTGCAAATAGACCTTGTGCCGTGGCCCTTCATTGTCGAACGCGAAGCCGTCGCCATTCCATCCGATTTCGCAAAGGCCCCCTTCCATATCTTGGAAAACGAGCGCGCGCGCATCGGGCGTGTCGCCATTCGGTGACTCATAAACCCTCGGCATAAGCGGGTTCTGAAACATCGCGTGTTTGAGGTCTGTCAGCAGAAGCTCTTGATGCTGTTGTTCATGCGCCAGCCCGAGCGCAATTAACGAGGCCGCTGACGCCAAAGCGTCGTCTGTCGCTGTATTGATGAAATCTCTCATGCCTTTGTCGACATGCCTACGGAACGCGACAATATCGTCGGCGCTTGGGCGAGAAAGCATGCCGCGGTCCGGACGGGGATGCATCTCGCCAATCTGATTATAATATGAGTTGAACAAATACCCGTAACGGGCGTGAAATTGGTCGTAATTTCTAACGCCCTCAGAGAGGATAAAGGTCTCAAAAAACCAGCTGGTATGCGCCAAATTCCATTTCACTGGGCTTGCATCCGGCATGGATTGCATCATCCAGTCTTCTGGAGATAAAGGCGCGGCGAGCGCCATGGTGTCCTCGCGAACCCGTTTATATTGGGCAAGGATCTCTTCGCGACCGGTCGGGATTACTGATTCAAACGGCATCGCGCAACGCGCATTTCCTTCGGGGGAGAGGCAATCTATCATGGGGGCGTTGGAAAACGAAAGGCCAATGGGACCTGACACGAGAATATGACTGATAAGAAGATCGCCTTTCTCTCCGGCGAAAAGCCAGAAGCCCAGTCTGCGCGTCACGCGCTCATTGAACACTATGGCGACGCGCCCGCCGATGACGCCGACGTCATCGTCGCCATTGGCGGGGATGGCTTCATGCTCGAAACGCTCCGCGCCTATATGGACAAAGACACGCCAATTTATGGCGTCAATTGCGGCACCGTCGGCTTCTTGATGAACCCGCTCAACATTGCCCGCTTAGGCGACAATATTGACTCCGCCGAGTCAGCCATCATCCATCCGCTCACCATGTCCGCAGAGACAATTGACGGCCGCATTGAGACAGCGCGCGCCATCAACGAAGTGTCGCTCTTTCGCCAAACGCGCCAGAGTGCAACCATTACCATCTCGGTGAACGGTCAGATCCGAATGGAGTCGCTGATTTGCGACGGTGTTCTGCTGGCGACGCCTGCCGGATCCACCGCGTATAACTTGTCGGCCCACGGGCCCATATTGCCGATCAACGCGCAGCTGCTGGCGCTAACACCTATCAGCGCGTTTCGTCCTCGGCGGTGGCGCGGGGCGCTTCTCGCCCATGACGCGGTCGTGACTTTTCAGGCCATGTCGCCGGATCGGCGCCCTGTTTCAGCGGTCGCGGACAACTATGAAGTGCGAGATGTAGCCTCAGTCACGGCGCGCGCGGATCGTTCGGTTTCGATGACGCTGCTTTTTGATCGCGGTCACTCGCTCGATGAGCGCATCGTGCGCGAGCAATTTGACTATTGAACCAGGCTCTTAGAGCCCTCACCCGCGTACAATAGAGTTTGCACGCACCCTTGAATCGCATCAGAGTTTTCGAATCGTGCGCCCTGTTCGTGTCGACGCGCGATGAGTCTAAAGTAAACGCGGCGCGCGTTCAGGTCCAATTAACCTGCGCCGTGGAATATGGGCAGGCGGGATCAGGCCAAAATCCGATTGTCTGGCGGAGGGAGTGCGGATGGGCGCGCAGGCGGTTCGACTTTCTAATGTCGACATCAATAATGCCCTTAAAAACAGGGAATTCGAGGTACTCTTTCAGCCGATTTTTGACCTCGGCAATGGCGCTTTGGCGCGCGTGGAGACCTTTGTTCGCTGGCGTCATCCAAGCTTAGGCGCGTTGCCGCCAGGCGCATTTGTGTCCTTTTTTGAGAATCAGGGCCGCATGAGCGAACTCACCCGCTATGTGATCGCAGAGGCGCTGGACAAATATGTCGACTGGCGCGGCGCATCCGGGCCCGGCCTTTCAATCAACTTGGCGATGAGCGATCTCAGCGATGAGACGTTCGCACCGCATTTTGAGAAGCTGCTTCGCGACGCCGCCTTTCCAATTGATCTGGTCACACTTGAATGCCCAATGCCGCCGGTGGATATGCCGCTGGAAACGTCACTGGATCATTTTCGACGATTAAGCGGCCTTGGCGCGCGGCTGGCTATTGAAGTCCGAGGTCGCGCAAACGAGTTTCTTCGCGCACTCGACCCCTTCCCGTTCGACGAGATCAAGACCGGCGGCGCTTCGATATTGCGGTTCGCACGGACCGTAAGGGGCCCCGGTCTTAGCGCCATTTCAGATCTTTTGGACATCGCATCAAAAGCCAATGCAGCGATCACCGCCGTGGGCGTCGAAGACCAAGCCTCGCTCTCTGCGCTGAAAGGACTGGGCTTCACAGCGGCGCAAGGCAACCACCTTGCGAATGTCGGTGAGCTGAGCGAATTCCGCACCGCCAAGGTCAACGAAGTGCGAGAGCTCCTCGGTATCGAACCGCTCTCCCAAGAAAACTTGAGCGCGCTCTTCAGGACCGACGGTTTGAATGCGCCGGCGACTGATGACGAAAAGTCCTCAACGCAGCAATCGGTTGCGGAGCCGCGTTCTTCTGAAACCCGGAACCCAGAGACAACCGAGGCGGCCTCGTCTGCGCCAGTGGAAGAGCCGACACCGCCGCCCGTCGTGACGAGTCCGGCGCCGTCAAGTAAGCCGATGGCGGAAACCCGCTCATCCCCGCCAAAAGATGAGACCCTTGCTGGCGCAAGCACGACAGAAACGCCCACGAACAAGGAAAAATCGTCGATGCCATCGAAACGCGCGTCGACAATTGATGCCGCCAAACGCGCCCGTGCGCGCGAACGCGCCAAAGCGTATGCCCTTGCGAAACGTGCAAAAGCGCGTCGTATGCGCAAAGAGGCGGCTATCGAGCGCGTGAAGTCGCGCGCTGGATTGACAACGCCTGAAGGGGAAGCAGCTCCAGCGTCTTTGCCCATCGATGTAGAGGCTACCGATCTTCCGCCCGTGCAATCCAATCCCGCACCGCTGGCAATGCAAGATCGTCTCACGAAAGAATTTGGGCCAGCGGTCGACGCGACTGTCGCCGATGGGCCCAAGGAGAGGACAGCCTCGGAAAACGCATCGACCGCAAGCGAGGCCCCCTCTCTGGATGTTGCGGTAGAGTCAACGCTCGAAAACGAAGGGCAGCCAACCGAAGCCGCGCCTACCAAGATTGAAGCGCCAACCCGGCCTCACTCGGCCAAAGATGAAAACACGCCTGTCGAACGGTTCAATGCGCCCCACCTGGCGCTGACGGGCGTCCCCGCCTACTTCGTTCCAGGCATTCGCGTCAAAGGCGCAGCCGAAGACGTCATTATGGATGCATCGGTTGTCGAACGCTTAGCAGCCGAAGCCCGGCTCATGGATCCATCGTTAGACGAAACCACTGCAGCTCTAGAAGCGCAGACACGCGAGGATCCGACAGGCAGTCCAGCGTCTGAGGCAGAAACGCCTAGCGAAGCCCTGGATTTAGTAGAACCGCCTGAAGCGCCCAAACAGCCCAATTTACTCGATGATGAGGGTGGCGAAATCGCCCGCCATAGCGGCGCCTCTATGGAGCAAGGCGACCTTCACAGCGAGCCGTCATTGAGCGCGCAAGCGCGGAAAAGCGCACGGTTGCGTAAGAATTTCTTTGTTCGCAAACACCGCATTGCGCTCCCGGATCATTTCTGGCCAAAGCCGTGGAAACGCAAATATCTCGCTTGGCGCGAAGAGCGGTCCACAGAAAACGCGTCGGAAACTGTCGAATAAGCAGCTCTCCCTTTGTGGCTACTCCTCAGAACCGCCTGCTACGCGTTGCGCCAGGGCGGCGCTCATGAAGCTATCCAAATCACCATTGAGCACGTCGTCTTGGCTCGTATGTTCAACCTGGGTGCGCAAGTCTTTGACGAGTTGATAGGGCTGCAAAACGTAAGACCGGATTTGATTGCCCCAGCCGATATCTGTTTTAGACGCCATCGCTGCGGCGGCTTCTTCCTCACGCTTCTGCAGCTCCAGCTCATAAAGGCGTGCACGGAGCATATTCCAAGCGGTCGCCCGGTTTTTGTGTTGCGAGCGTTCATTCTGACACTGAACGACAATGTTCGTCGGAATGTGTGTGATACGCACCGCGGAGTCAGTCGTGTTCACATGCTGGCCGCCGGCGCCCGACGCCCGAAACGTATCAATCCGGCAATCGCTCTCATTGATATCAACTTCAATTCGGTCATCGACGACGGGGTAAACCCATGCTGACGCAAATGACGTGTGCCGGCGCGCGTTTGAGTCGAAAGGCGATATGCGCACGAGGCGATGCACGCCAGACTCCGTCTTGAGCCAACCATAGGCATTGGCGCCGCGCACTTTAATGGTCGCAGATTTGATGCCGGCCTCATCCCCCGGCTGCTCTTCGATAATATCGACTTTAGCGCCGCGCCGCTCCGCCCAGCGCACATACATGCGCAACAACATCGCCGCCCAATCGTTGGACTCCGTGCCGCCGGCGCCAGGATGAATCTCGACGAAGCAATCGTTGCCGTCCGCTTCGCCAGAGAGCAGCGCTTCGGTTTCCGCCGTTGCCGCGCGATCGCGCAGGGCGCGCATTAGGTCTTGAGCCTCGTTGAGGGCGTCTTCGTCGCCCTCTTCGCTCGCAAGATCGGCCAAATCGACAAGATCGCTCATCTCGCCGTCGATCTCTCCGATGGCGTTGATTTGCGATTCAAGCGCCGTGCGCCGTTGCATGAGGGTTTGGGCGGCATCCGGATCATCCCATAGACTGGGGTCTTCAGCGCGCTTATTGAGGTCGGCTAGATCTTTTTGCGCTTTGTCCCAGTCAAAGACGCCTCCTCAGCAGTTCCAACGACTGCTTAGTTTCGTTGACGAGCGCTTGCATTTCCGCGCGCATGGGCATTCCTCGGGTGCGTTGAGTTTGCAGTAAGACAGGTAGCCCTAATAGATTCCGCCGAGCCCGTCATCCTCGAGAAAGCTCTCCTCCACCGGCGCTGCGCTCAAGGGATCGAGCGATAAATCCTGCGCCGTGGGGCGGCCACCAATAATGTCGTCGGATTTAAAGGCCTCTAGAATGACGTTAGAATCTCCAGCGGACGCCGGCTTTCCGGTTTTGGCGTTGACGCGCACCAAGCGGACGCCTGAGGGAACGCGAAAGGGAATGCCCGGGTCATCGGCCAGCGCGTCTTCCATAAAGCTCGCAAAGACGGGCGCGGCGACCGAGCCGCCTGCCTCGCCGCGACCTAGCGTTTGAGGCATATCGAAACCGACATAAACGCCGGCCGCAAGGTCTGGCGAGAAACCTACAAACCAAGCGTCTTTGTAGTCGTTTGTGGTACCCGTTTTGCCCGCCAACGGTTTTTGAACGCTACGCCGAATGCCGCGCCCCGTTCCGCGGAGCACCACCCCTTCCAGAATGGACGTGATTTGATAAGCCGTGCGCGGATCAATAATCTGTTCACGCGCATCTGCCAGCTGCGGCTCAGACTGACCTGACCAATAAGGCTGGTCGCAATTGTAGCAATCTCGCTTGTCGCGGCGGAATATCGTTTTACCGGATCGATCTTGAATCCGGTCAATGAGCACCGGCTCGACGCGTTTGCCGCCATTCACAAATGTGGAATAAGCCGCGGTGAGACGCATCAATGTGGTCTCGCCAGCGCCAAGCGAAATCGCCAACTCGCGCGGCAGCCCATCAGAGAGACGGAATCGGTTGATGTAATCAACAATGCGGCCGATGCCGAGATCTTGCGCCAGACGCGCGGTCATCGTGTTGCGCGACTGCTCGATACCCAACCGCAACGTACTCTCGCCGTAAAAACGTCCGGCTATGTAGTTTCCGGGTTTGTACCAGCTGTCGACGCCCGGCGCTACGAAGGGCGCATCGAGCACTGTCGAGGACGGGGTGTAGCCGCTGTCCAGCGCGACCGAGTACACGAAAGGTTTGAAGGTCGAGCCGGACAGCGGCTACACCCCGTCCTCGACAGTGCTCGATGCGCCCTTCGTAGCGCCGGGCGTCGACAGCTGGTACAAACCCGGAAACTACATAGCCGGACGTTTTTACGGC
>JBCDBM010000112.1:0-10462 GCA_039183665.1 Pseudomonadota bacterium
AATTGCTGCACCGCAAAAGAAACTGCTTCGCTGCAACTTATAGCCGGGTAACGCTTTCATGAAGGAGGAAAGGCCCATGTCCTCAACACCGCAGACCTCCCCGAAGCCTGATGTAAGATCCTGTCCGCTTCATGAAGTCGATACATTCGACGCGGAGTTCTTACAGGATCCGCACCCGTTTTACGCGCGCTTGAGACAGGAGGCGCCGGTTTATCGGGATCCAAAAAACAATATCGTTTACGTTTCGACCTATGAGTTGATCCGCGAAGTCAACTCGAAGCCGAAGATCTTCTCTAATAATTTCTCAACGCAGCTCCGCTCCGGCAGCACGGACGAGCAAGACCCAGACGAAGTCGAGATTCAAAAGGAAGGCTGGACGGTCGCGAATACGATGTTGACGGCCGATCCTCCGGACCATACGCGCTACCGAAAACTCGCAATGAAAGCGTTTTCCTATAAACGCGTTTTGCAAATGGGCGAGTATGTAGAGGAGCTTGTCAATCAACTGATCGATGACCTGCCCGACAACGGAAAATGCGAATTCAAAAGCCAGTTAGCGAATAAACTCCCGATGTTTGTCATCGCCGACGCTCTTGGCGTTCCTCGCGAACACTACGATCAGTTTGAGGAATGGTCGAACGCTTTCATTATACAGCTAAGCGGCATTGCTGGCAAAGAACAGCGCCTTTGGGCGGCGGCGAAAATCGTCGAGTTTCAAAAATACTTCGTCAACGTGATTGAAGAAAAGCGCGCTAACCCGACCGAAGACGTAATCTCTGACCTCGTTCACGCCGATCTATCGGAGGAAGGCGATGATCGGAAGATGACGTATGAAGAACTTCTCTCAATCCTGCAGCAACTTCTCGTCGCAGGCAACGAGACAACGGCCCATACCTTAACCGCAGGTCTCTATTTCCTGCTGACAAATCCCGACCAGATGGACCGGCTGCGCGCCGACCCTTCGCTTGTCGACAATTTCATTGAAGAGACATTGCGATATCTATCGCCCACAAACAATATGTGGCGCGTCGCGACTGAAGACACCGAAGTCAATGGAGTCGCAATAAAGAAGGACGATCTGGTGTTGGTGCGTTACGGGTCCGGCAACCGGGACGGGAATAAATTCACCGACGGCGATGCGTTCGACATGACCCGAGACAACGCAGGAGATCACCTTGCCTTTGGCGCGGGTATACACACCTGCCTCGGCGCACAACTCGCACGGAAAGAAATGCGGACCGCCTTCCCCATCATTCTAAAGCGTCTGAAAAATATTCGTCTCGATCCCGACAACAATCAGCTGCAGTTCCTTCCTAGCATTCTGCTCCGAGGCGTGTTCGCTCTAAATATTGAATTCGAAAAGGTTTGAGCCTCGTGAACAATATCGCCAGAGCGGAAGCATTTATTCGGCACTGGGAAGATAGAGACCCAGCGGCGATTGCCGCCGCCGTGGCTGAGGACGTATTTTATCATAATATCCCCATGCCGCCGATGACGGGACGGGAGGCAGTGCGCGAGTTCGCAGCGCCGTTTCTTGAAAATGCCGACCGCGTCCAGTGGGACGTGCACTACATCGCCGAGACGACAAACGGCGCCGTTCTGACTGAACGCACCGACCACTTCCATATGAAGACTGGCAAGACCATTTCCGTCCGAGTGATGGGAGTTTTCGAGTTCAACGCGGCGGGCGAAATTCAAAAATGGCGCGACTATTTTGATCTCGCCGAATTTCAATCGCAAATGAGCTAATCCAGCCGGCTACAGATTAAACGATTTCTTCATGAGGCCACGAAAGCCGCGTTCGCCCATTACTGCTTGCATAAACGGAAAAATCTTCCCCGCCGTCCCCACACGATAGCGGATGCGTGGTTTGTCACTTTCAATGGCCTTCGCGATCGCCTTGCCAATAACCTCTGGCTTCAACCCGGAATTGATCGACTTTTTAAACCCGGCCTCAGCCTTCGCTCGACTGGTTCGATAGTCTGCAAGCGGGTTTTCAACGGAGCGCATGGCGTTTGGCGCATTCGTGCGGATCGGACCGGCTTCGATATAGGACGGGTAGATATTAAATGGCTCCACTTCATAGGCGAAAGCCTCCACCCAGCGACCAAGAGCGCCCTTGCTCGCGGAGTAGGCGGCGTGAAAAGGAATGGCAATCGTCCCAGCCGTTGAGCTCATAAAGATCAACCGGCCAAACCTACGCGCCCGCATGTGCGGGAGAGCAATTTGCGCACATCTTACCGCACCAAAAAAATACGCATGGAGTTGATCTTGGACATCTTGAAGCGGTGTTTCTTCTGCTGCGCCCGCAACATAAAACCCGGCGCTGTAAATTAGGCCGTCTAAACGTCCCTCCCGCCTGATAACAGCATTGATAGCCTCTTCAATCGAGGCGTCTTCAAACACGTCGAGGGACAGCGGCTCAACATTTTCGAGCGCGATGCGCGCTGCGTCCCGGCTCGTTCCGTAAACACGATGTCCCTTTGCCGCCAATGTCTCCGCTGTCGCCGCGCCAATCCCGTTGGAAGCACCGACTACCAGAAGAACGCGTTTGTCCCGTTGAGATTCAGGCATGGGCTGGCGTCTCCTGCAATGCTGGCGCTTTCGCCCAGTTGAGCCCTCGACGCAAGAGCATATAAAACACCGGCAAATCCCAGGCGCAACGCTCCACTTCCGGATAGTAGTCTGTCACGCCTTGCATATCGTAATGCCCCCGGCAATGACCAAGCGTGAGGTAAAGCACAGAACCGTCGCCGGTCTTCTTTTCATAAAGAACCGGGTGCTGAGCTTTCTCCCAGTCTTTTTCAACGAACCCGTCAGCGGCGCCCTCAAACTCACAATGGAGCATGACATCAAGATCGCCATGGGTTTCCATGAGATATAGCTCGTCTGTGGTTTCAAAGGTTTCCACGCCCTCCACCATCGGATGGTCCGGCTGAGTAACACGCACCTCATAGGGCGCGATTGGCGGGTGGGCGATAAACTGACTGCCCAGCGTTTCCATAAATAACGGCGCCCAACGCGGCGCGTTGACGAGCAACTCACCGTAACCTGCGCCTTCAGGCGAGAGGAAACGGAGGACAGAATTCGTTCCGTGTAAAGCATACCACCGCTTGCCGCCCTCCACGAAAGCTTTTAACGCCTCTTGTGTTTCTACCGACGCCACAACATTACAGGTATAGGACACCAAAAAGTCGGCATCCGCCAAAGCTTTGCAGGCGCTGTCATAGTCTTCAAAAACACGCGTCCTTATACGCTCGTCTTCGGCGAGCAGCTTCAAGATTTCCAACCTGGCAAAGTCAAAGTCGTGCCAAACGCCGCCGACCACAAAGACGGCGTTAATGCGTTTTTTTTCCGAATCCGACATGACGCGTGTCCCCCGCGCTTAATACTGAACGCGTTTCGTTACGCCGCCATCGACAACAATATTCGTTCCGGTCATAAACGGAACCGCGGGCGAGGCGGCGAAGACAATGGCGTTCGCCACTTCTTCTGCATTGCCGAAGCGGCCCATGGGAATTGACGCCAACGTCGCGCTATAAAAGTCCGGCAGATTGTTTTTCACAAATTCCCAGGCCCCGCCGTCGATATAAATTGGTCCGGGCGAAACTGTGTTAACGCGGATGTTTTGCGGCGCCAGAGCTTGAGACATGTTCGATGCGTAATTGATAACCGCCGCTTTCATCGAATTATACGCCTGCGGACCGCCAAATTCTTCCAACGCCGCGGTCGTCGCCACGGCGACTACCGCGCCACACTCAGATTTTTCGAGATGAGGCAAAGCGGCCTGCACGCCGCGAAAAACAGAAAGCAGGTCCAGATCGAATGTGGCTTGCCAAGTCTCTTCGCTGGCTGGTCCGCCGCCGGCCGACGCCATCGGCACAAAAATATCGCAACCGCCCAAGTCGCTTGCAGCTTTTTCAACCCATGCGCCGTAGGCTGCGGCATCGGCAATATCAACCGCTGCGCCCGTCGTTTTGACGCCGTAGGACGAAAGGGTCTCCAGCGCCGCATCAACGCCTTCCTGCCCGCGCGCACAGATACCGATATTACAGCCTTCACTCGCAAAGGTTTGGGCCGTCGCCAGGCCTATGCCCCGGCTCGCGCCCGCAATTAGAACGTTCTTCCCTTTGAGTTTTAGATCCATCTCACCCTCCGCGGCTTTGCTCGCTCTCTTGATTGGCCCACAACGTATATGAAGACACAGCCACAAACAATCAGTATTGACCGTTTTTGCATTGCAACGCCGCCCTTTATGCAGTGATCATCTGCTCGCCCACCCATTGACTTTTCAGCCTCATCAAGTTGACTGGGATACGGGTAGTCAATTTAAGATTCGATTGTGGCTGAGTTTCAAAAGAAAATGGATGAGATTGAGGCGGCTCTCGTTGCTCTCGATCCAAATGAGCTTAACAGCACAGGCTCGAAACTTCAGGAGCGGAAGAGTGCGCAAATGCGCACCAGCTTGCTCGATGCGACGGTGTCCTGTCTAGCGAACTACGGTTACGCCAAGACATCAACCCAACTGGTCGCACAGACAGCGAAAGTCTCGCGCGGAGCGATGCTGCATCACTACCCCACAAGAATGGCGCTAATAGGGGCGTCTATCGATTACATTGAATTGCAGCGCCTGCGTAAATTCCATGAAGCGGTCTTGAAACTGACCGAAAAGCAGCGGCGGCGGGAAGGTCAGGGGCTCGAGATTTATTGGCGCCTGATGAGCACGCCCGAATCTGAGGCGCTTTTAGAACTCACCTTAGCGCGAAGAACCGATGCGCAGTTGAGAAAGATCTTTGATCAGAAAATGGCGCGTTACGACAAAGTGAGAACGGAGCTTTTGCCGACGGCCTTTCCCGAATGGGCGAGCGCTGAGCCTGATGATTTGGCGCTCGCACGTGACTTGATCACAGCTACGCTCACGGGCCTCAGTCTAAACTTGACCAGCAAGCAGCACAAAAAACGCCGACTGGCTTTGCGCCGGTTTCTTTTTCAATCCATCCAATCTCTACGCAACGGCGAGCCGTAGACGCACGCCTTCACCGTAATTCGGTGAGCGCGGTCACAACATCAGCGCTGCGTTCGAGATGGGGCATATGACCAGCGTCCTCAATCCACACAACCGTGGTGTTAGACGGCAACTGATCGGCATCCGGGGCCCCGACAATTCGGTCAGCCTTCGTTGCAAGTAATAGAATAGGCGCGGAAACGGTTTCCAGTCGCGCCCCGAGCGCCGCGTAGGCGGGGTCTGCGCCTTTCAGATTTTCTTTAATCATGGACAGAGCTTCCTGAGCGCCGTCGAGCCGCTTCATTTTGGCGAGACCGTCGAGCATATCCCGTGTCGCCATTGCAGGATCCTTAAAGAGCATCTCTACCGGCTCGCGCAGATCCCGCGCACGTTTTGCAGCCACGAAAGCATCAAGATAGTTGGCAGACAGATCACCGCCTGGCATCGCCGCTGGACACACGAGGCCGAGACCTTCGGCCTGGTCCCCAACGCGCGCCGCCACTTCGCTGGCGACCGCGCCGCCCAGTGAATGGCCCACAATGATGAAATTTTCCAAACCTAAGGCTTCGATTGTCGCAACAACTGCATCCGCAAGATCGCTAAGGCGCCCCTCCCCGACAGCCTTCGTCGATTGCCCATGTCCAGGCAACTCAATTGTGTAAACAGGCGTATTGGCGGACAGCGCCTCTTGAACGAGCGACCAGTTTTCAAGATCGCCGCCAAAGCCATGCAATAGGACGTAAGGCGTGCCTTCCTGACCTGCGCCGGCAATGCCGACGCGAACGCTTCGGCCGCCCTCAATCTCCACTGACCTAATTTCAAGTCCGGCTTCTTCTGCCGCCGCTTCGTCCGGATCAAACGCGTCTTCAAACTCCGCTATGAACGCGTCGATATCGGTGTCAGAAACGCCTTCATCCGCCATAACGGCGATTAGCGCGCCCACGGGCAAAGTGCGTCCCGGATCAGCCACGATACGGCGCAATACGCCGCCCTTGTGCGCTTCACAAACATTGGTGATCTTGGTCGTTTCAATATCAACCAACTCATCGCCCTCGCTCAGCGAATCGCCCTCGCTGACATGCCACTCAACGATCGTGCCTTCTTCCATGGACAACCCCCATTTGGGCACTTTGATGGGCTCTATCGAACTCATTTCTTTCCTTTCCGTGACGAGACATTACGCGTCATCGCGTCGACTTAAGAGTTAAGACTCAAGGTATTTATCAAGCGTTTTGTGGAAATGCCGGATACGGCTTTCCTGATACCGGCCAAGTTCGACAAGTTTGTTTTGCGAAGCCTTTAATCCGTCTTGCACAAACGGCAGGTTCGCCATGTCTTGGTCAAAGACAGACGCGAGGCCTGAACCGATGATGTGGCTCGCCGCCATAAATGGCTCATCTTCTTTAATCAGGAACATGGGCGGCGACTTCGGGTGTTTTTCTCCCGGCTTGGCGCGCATGAGAATTCGAACTTCCATCATGCAATGGTCCTGGTCGCGCCATGGCCGCCAGCGGTAGATGATGTTCGGAATGAACCCGCCCCACGGCGCGAAGTTTGGGAAGATGTTGTAGGTGAAATTATCCGTCATTTCCGTATCGGAAATGTCAGCGAAGTCCCGACCCGCGGCCGCGCCGTATGATTTCCGATTGGCTTCAGCCGTAATTTTGCGCGCCATTACCGGATCATTCGCGTCGGCAAGCGCCGCCGCCTCGCTCGTGTCGCCGAACCGGGAACCGACGCGGCGCGCCGCTTTTTTCTCCTTACCCTTCTCTTTGTCACTCTTCTCATCGTCGCCTTGCGTTGCAAAGGCTTCGAGACGGTCAAGGATATGATTTTGATCATGATCATCCGCAATATGCGGAGAAAGCACTGCAGATGGAGTGATCGCTCGGTTCACATGGTCGCCATAAAGATCATATCGCGTATTGGCGTCGCCGGTAAAATGCATGATCTGGGGGTGCGTCGTGATGGTGTGCCACGCCTCCATAAAGGCCTCGGCGGTGACTTTCCAATTGGCCGGAATAACGCGGCCGATCCAAGCGGCCGTGGAGCATTCATCTAAGCTCCACCGATCATAGTGCTTTATCGCCGGGCCGGCCCAGTCTTCAAACGGCTCAATGTCTTGCTTCTCAGCCACCATGACGAAACCGTGCCAACGATCAACACGCAACTCCGGCAAACACATTTTCTTCCGATCAAGATGGGTAAAATCCCAATCGCTGGGTATACTGTCGAGCGTGCCGTCATTGTTCCAAGTAAACCCATGGAAAGGGCACTGTAAGTTTCGCGAAAAACCGGACTCCGTGCGCAGCTTACGACCACGATGGAGACACACATTGTGGAAAGCACGAATACCGCCATCTTGTTGGCGCACGAGTAAATAAGATCGGCCTGCGTTTTCGTAAACAACGTTGTCGCCGGGATCGGGAAAATCCTCTTCCCGCGCCGCGAATTGCCAGACATTCGGCCACATCTTTTCAGCTTCGCGTTGCGCAAACTCAGGACACGTGTAACGCTCCGTCGAAAGCGGCTCATCGCCAAAATCCTGCAGCGACTCTTCTCGCAAAAAGTCGGGCACCTCTCGAGTATCATGATCGAGTAGATCCGAGTAACTCATGCCCGGACATCTATCGCCAGGTGAAAATTTTGGAGTTTCGCTTTCTCCGTCAGCCATTTACGTTTCCTCCAAACGGAATCTCGAGCATTGCCTTGCTTCTCCACTACTAGTAGAGCAAAGTCTAAAAACCGGCAAGACTGATTGTTTTTATAGGAGACAATAGGTGAACAGAAATAGACTGCCAAAAAAGTCTGCGTTCATAACCGGCGGCGCAAGCGGTATCGGCGCAGCTGCGGCGAAACGTTTCGTGGAAGAAGGCGCAAAGGTTGCGCTTGCCGACGTTAATACAGAGAAAGGCGAAGCCCTCGCCGAGATGTTGGGAGACGCGGCCATGTTTGTGTCTCTCGATGTGACGGATGAGGCGAATTGGAAATCAGCCATTGCTGCAGCGCAACAGAATCTCGGCCCATTAACGACGATCGTAAATTCTGCCGGTATTAGCGTTCCTGCCTCAATCGAAGATTTGAGCTTTGAGGACTTTAAACGCACGGTCGACATCAATCTCAATGGCGTGTTCCTTGGGTGCAAATACGGCCTTGCCGCGGTTAAGCAGCAGAGCAAGGGCTCGATCATCAATATTTGCTCTACCCTTGGCGTGCGGGGCGGATCGGTATTCGCCGCATACTGTTCATCCAAGGGCGGCGTCCGTATGTTATCCAAGTCTGTCGCGGCCCACTGTGCGGAACAGGGCTATGATGTGCGCGTAAATTGTATTTTACCCGGGGCTATTCATACCGAGATGGTTGAGGGCTACATCGCTGCTGGTGTCGCACAAGGTGCAACGCGAGAGGCTGTAATTGAGGGCTTCGCCGTCAATCACCCGATGAAAAGGCTGGGCGAACCCCGCGAGGCTGCGGACGCCATCGTTTTTCTCGCTTCTGATGAATCGACCTTCACAACAGGCGCCGATATTCCCGTCGACGGCGGCTTCTTAATTTAGGAAGCGAGAACACCTCGCGTTGCGGTCGTTGAGACGTCCCTCAATCTAAACCTCTACAGCCTTGCTCGCGACCAAGGCTGCAATTTTCTCGGTATCATAACCGAGGGCGCGCAATATCGCTTCGGTTTCACCCCCGGCCTTTCCAGCGGGACGAGGCGCCGGGGCCGGCGTGTCCGAAAATTTAGGCGCGGGCGATGGTTGTGGCACGCCCGCAATATCGGTAAACGCTTTCCGCGCGACGTTTTGTGGATGGGACGGCGCCTCCGCGAAACTCAGTACGGGCGCGAAACATGCGTCCGTCTCCTCTAGCAGAGCACACCATTCATCGCGTGTTTTAGTTTTGAAAACCGCTTCAAGTTTTGCTTTTAATTCAGGCCAGCGGGCCTGATCGAATTGGCCGTCTAGATCTTCGTCATCCTCAAGGCCGGCGCACGCACGGAAGGTCTGATAGAATTGCGGCTCGATCGCGCCCAGCGAAATGAACTTTCCGTCGCTGGTTTCATACACATCATAAAAATGCGCCCCAGTATCTAGTAAATTCACGCCGGCCTCATCGCGCCAAGACCCATCCGCGCGAAAGCCCCAGATCATGCTCATGAGAAGCGAAGACCCCTCCAACATGGCGCAATCAATGACCTGTCCTTTTCCTGTGTTCTTTGCCGACAAAATCCCGGCCAGCATAGCAAAGGCGAGTAACATGCCGCCGCCGCCGAAATCGCCGACAGTGTTCACCGGCGGAAGCGGCTTTTCAGTTGCTCGCGCGAATGTGTGCAGGGCGCCAGAAAGTGCGATGTAATTTATGTCGTGTCCGGCAGTCTTGGCGTAAGGACCGGTTTGGCCCCAACCTGTCATGCGCGCGTAAACAAGTTTCGGGTTCCGCGCCAGCAGATCATCGGGTCCGAGGCCCAAACGCTCCATAACCCCGGGCCTGAACCCCTCGATAAGACCGTCTGCGTCAGCGACGAGGTCGCGCACAAGCCCTGCGCCCTCTGGCGATTTCAGATCTATAGAAATAGACCGGCGCGAGCGTGCGAGAATATCTGTTTCTGGTCGAGCGGCGCCCTCGCCCGGCCTATCGATGCGAATAACCTCTGCCCCATGATCGGCCAGCATCATCGCGCCAAAGGGGCCCGGGCCTATACCCGCTACTTCTATTATTCGTACCCCGACTAACGCGCCGCCCATAGATCGCCCCTCGTCGATTTTGGTCATTAAGCTAGTGATCGCCGGCGACGATATCTTCTATGTCGGCGGGGTCAATGCCCAGTTCCTCAAGGATTGCGCGTGTATCAGCGCCCACCGGCTGCGCCTCTTTCCTAATCTCAGCCGGGGTTTTCGAAAAATGAACAGGATGGCGAACCGCATGGTAGTCCCCCGCGTGCGGATGTTCCCGACGTTCAAAGAAGTCGACTGACTTCAAATGCGGATCGTTCATCACCTCTTCTACTTTGTTGTATCGCATTACCGGTATGCGGGCTTTGTCAAGAAGGTCTAGCCATTCCTCCGTCGTCTTTGTAGAGGCGATCTCCTCGATGATCGCGTAAAGCTCGCCGATATGTTCGGTGCGAACAGCATACTCTTTAAAGCGTTCGTCTTCCAAAACACCTGGCCGACCACCGATCTCAAAGAATATTTCCCACTGTTTATCATTGTAGGGAACGATCGCGATATACCCGTCTTTCGTTTTATACGGCTTGCGACGGGGATTTATGGAGCGGCTGTAGGCTGGTTTGCCAAGGGGCGGATCAAAAGTGAGCCCGTACAGGTTTTCGACCATGTTGAGGTGCGTCACAGTTTCTAACATGGGCACTTCGATAAACTGCCCCTCGCCGGTGCGCTCACGATGAAAGAGCGCGGCCATTGTCGCGTAGGCTGAATAAAGACCAGCCGTTTTATCTGC
>JBCDBM010000113.1:0-10427 GCA_039183665.1 Pseudomonadota bacterium
CCCACACCTCAATCTTGGCTATCAAAAGTTCATCGGCCAAGAGATTGTTTTAAAAGAACCCCATGGCGAGACCTTGCCGACAATTATGGACGCAAGCGTTTCGCAGCTCGATGGGTATCGCTTCGTATACGTTCTTCCCTTTGACGAAAAAACCGTTCTTGTAGAGGACACACGGTATACGGATGAAGCGGATCTCGACGAAGGAGATTATCGCACAGGCATAAGTCGATATATCGGCGAGCGTGGCTGGCGGATTGAGCGTGTTGAGCGCGAGGAAACGGGGATATTGCCGGTCGTCTTAGCGTTTGACGGGCTGAAATTTTGGAATGAGCGTAAAGAGAGCGCCGCGCCGATTGGATTACGGGCGGCGCTGTTCCATCCCACAACGGGTTATTCGTTCCCAGATGCGGTTCAAACGGCCGACTTAATCGCAGACATGCCTCAACTCACGAGCGAGGCGCTGCGAGAACAATTACGGCGCTATGGTTTGCAACAATGGGGTGATCACCGCTTTTTTAGACTGCTCAACCGAATGCTTTTCAAGGCGGCGGAACCTGAGCAGCGCTACAAAGTGTTGGAACGATTTTATCGGCTGTCTCAACGACTGATCGAGCGATTTTACGCCGGGCGATTACGGGAAACGGATAAGGCGCGCATATTGTTCGGCAAGCCGCCAGTCCCTATCACCCGCGCGGTGAAAGTACTTTCTCCAAATAGTATCAAGAGCACGAATGAAAGGAATAGCTATGTCGGCACCTAAAGCAGCCGTCATTGGAAGCGGTTTTGGCGGATTGGCGTTAGCCATTCGACTTCAGTCAGCGGGATTTAAAACCACGATCTTCGAGAAACGGGATCGGCCCGGCGGCCGCGCCTATGTCTATGAGCAAGACGGCTTTACATTTGACGCCGGACCGACTGTCATCACTGACCCATCGAGCTTGGAGGAGCTTTTCGCCCTCAGTGGTCGGAAAATTAGCGACTATGTCGACCTTCAGCCAGTCGAACCCTTCTATCGTCTCCTTTGGGAAGATGGATCCACGTTTGATTATACGAATGACGAAGAAATTACGCGTCAAGAAATTGAGCGCTTCAATCCCAGTGATATCGATGGGCACGCGCGATTCTTAGAATTCGCCGAAGAGGTCTTCCAAGAAGGATATATTAAGCTGGGCGCGGTGCCCTTTTTGAGTTTTTGGAGCATGGTGCGCGCGGCGCCGCAACTCACGCGCCTGCAGAGCTACCGCAGCGTCTATTCAATGGTGTCTAGTTTCGTCAAAGACGAAAGACTGCGACAAGCGTTTAGTTTCCACACATTACTGGTGGGCGGCAATCCGTTCTCAACCTCCTCGGTGTATACGTTAATCCATGCGCTAGAGCGCAACTGGGGCGTTTGGTTCCCGAAAGGCGGCACCGGCGCACTAGTAGCAGGGCTCGCCAAATTGTTCACGGATCTTGGCGGCGACATTCGGTTGAATGAACCCATCGCCCGCATTGAAACGAGTGACGGAAAGGTCACCGGCGTCGTGACAGAGGGCGGCTCATCTGAAGCCTTTGATTGCGCGGCGAGTAACGCCGATGTGGTTCACACCTACGACGCCTTGTTGAAAGACGATACGAAAGGCCGCGCTGCCGCTTCTCGCGCAAAATCCAGACGCTTTAGTCCCTCCCTGTTTGTGGTCTATTTCGGGCTGAAGGGCGAACGCACGCATCTCAAACATCACAGCATCATGTTTGGGCCGCGCTACAAAGAGCTGTTGAAAGACATCTATGGTAATTCTGAGCTGGCGGATGATTTCTCTCTCTATTTACATATGCCGACAGCGACAGACCCGTCGCTCGCGCCTGAAGGCTGCTCGGCGTTTTACGCTTTGGCCCCTGTGCCCCATTTGGGAACAGCGCCAATTGATTGGGATACAGAAGGGCCGAAATATCGCGATCGCATTTTGAATTACCTTGAAGAACGGTATATTCCGAATCTCAAACGCGACCTGGTGACCTCGCGGATTTTCACGCCCTTTGACTTCAAAACAGAGTTGAACGCGCATATGGGATCGGCGTTCTCGTTCGAACCCATTCTCACCCAAAGCGCATATTTCCGTACCCATAATCGAGACGACAATATCGGCGGTTTGTACTTCGTCGGCGCGGGCACGCACCCCGGCGCTGGCATTCCAGGCGTTGTCGGCTCGGCAAAAGCAACAGCCGGATTAATGTTGCAGGACGAAAATAAATCCTATCCGAGCGCTGCAGACTTGGCTAAGGGTCCGATCAATGGAATCGGTCGAGCAGCATAGTCGTGAAATGATCCAAAAGGGGTCGCGGAGTTTTTCTGCGGCCGCCGCCCTTTTTGATCGCTCAATGCGCGCCGATGTGGAGATGCTTTACGCATGGTGCCGACATTGCGACGACATCATTGACGGCCAAATCTTGGGGTTTCGTCAAGAACACAGTCGTCGGTTGTCTGAGGCCTCTCCAAGCGAGCGACTAGCGTCACTAAAATCCCAAACAATCGCTGCGCACGGTGGCGAGCCTCAAGTTGACCCTGTTTTCCAAGCTTTCCAGAACGTAGTCCAGACGCACCAGATGCCTTTGGCTTATCCGCTCGATCTTCTTGTGGGATTTGAGATGGATGTGAACATGCGCCATTACGAAACGCTCAATGACACGATGGAGTATTGCTATCATGTGGCCGGCGTTGTTGGCGTCATGATGGCGTACATTATGGGCGTGCGTGACGAGGCGACGCTACAGCGGGCATGCGATTTGGGTCTCGCCTTTCAGCTCACCAATATTGCGCGCGATATTGTCGAAGACGCGGAAAATGACCGTGTTTATCTGCCCGCTGAATGGCTCGACGAACAGGACTTAAAAAAAACGGATCTCCACCGGGCGGAGAATAGGCCGCGCATCTTTTTGATTGCGCAAAAACTATTGATCGAAGCCGACCGGTACTACGCCTCAGCTTCGATCGGCGTTGGTGCGTTGGATTTTCGCCCCGCCTGGGCGATTTCCGCCGCTGCCGACGTGTATCGCGCGATTGGTGGAAAGATTATAGACCGTGGTGCAGAGGCGTGGGACACGCGAACATCAACGAATCGTCGACGCAAGCTTCAAGCAGTGGCGTTCGGACTTTACCGCGCATGCCAGTTGCGCATTTTCAAGCCGGATCCGAATGCGAATCCGCGCCGCGAGCTATGGACTAAGGCGCTCTAAACGCTGACGGTCGTCGGGGTGAAGTCTACTCGCGAGATGCTCAAAGCCGAGGGCTCTGCCTCAACGTAGCTTTAAGTTCGTCAGGGTGCGCAGAAACCAGAAAGCCGAATGAAACGGCGCCATGCTTTTCCCGTACCGCATGATGCAACCGATGCGCTCTTGTGATGCGCCGAAGATATGCGCTCTGAAGTCGGAATGGCAGACGCAGTCGTCGATGAACAATCATATCGTGGAAGATAAAGTAAACAGCCCCGTACGCGGAGACGCCTAATCCTATCCAAAAGAAAATTGGTTCGGACATTCCAAAAATGAACAAACCGCTGGCGAAGAACGAGAAAAATACGGCGAACAGATCATTGCGCTCAAAGCGGTGCTTTTTGAGTTCATGGTGATCGCGGTGCAAAGACCAGAGCACGCCATGCATAATATATTTGTGCACTGACCATGCCACGAATTCCATCGCTGCGAACGCGCCCAGGAAGGCCAGAAAATTATATACGATCTGCACGAAGAGCCTGGCCCCTCAACTAAGCGCTTTCGATCCGCGCCTGAAGTTCCAATAATTCCTTATTGGCGGAAATTTTTGGCAAATGGCCGTTCAACAGCCAACTTAGCAGGCTTCGAAAGTGACGCCCTTGCGGGCCCATAGGCGCGGCGGCGCGCAACATGCTCAAAATGTGGGATCTGGCTTTTTGCAGCGCATAGTCCGTTCCCATTTTCGAGGCGACGGTCACCCGGTCGTCGTCTTTTCCAACGTCTTTGCCGGCAGCCTCGCTATCGCCGTAGACGTCAATGAAATCATCCAAGAGCTGATAGGCTTGCCCAAAATTGCGCCCGAATTCGCGAAAAGCGCTCAGTCGCGCATCGCGGATATTGGCGCAAATGGCGCCTATTTCTAGCGCTGCCACGAAAAGCACGCCCGTCTTCGCGTGATTGACCGCCTCCGGGTCGTGTTCGCCCAATGGGCCTGCTCGCGCCGTTAGATCCATATTCTGGCCGCCCGCTAGGCCCATGGGGCCAACCGATCGCGACAAAACCTCTACTATCGCTAGCCTCTTTTCAGGCGACAATCGCTCTGACCGCGCAACAACATTGAAGGCTTGGTTCATCAACGCGATTGACGCCAAGATGGCCGTGGGCTCGCCGTGCACCAAATGATTGGCAGGGCGGCCACGCCTTGTTTGCGCGTCGTCCATAGACGGCAAATCGTCGACGATCAGAGACGCCGCATGGACCATTTCCACTGCGCACGCAGCATCCAATGCATCAAGATTTTCGGAGTCGAAACTGCCCGCCGCCATTAGCGTCATAAGCGGACGCAGCCGTTTTCCGCCATTAAGAACAGAGTAGCGCAGTGCTTCGCTAAACGCATCGCCGTTCGCGCTGCAATCGCTGAGAATGGAATTGAGCGCCTCTTCAAGCGCAAGCCGAAAAGGGTCTGAAATCTGATCAAAGCGCGTCATCGCGCACCCGGAAACCACAAAGTCGGTATACGCCGTCACATGCCGCCCAGATCATTTAGTCCAACGCCAAACGGGGCCAATTCAATCCCCGCCAAGGCTAATTTCAATAGACGCGGTTTCAACAATGTCAATTACAGCGTCTTCATAATCTGGCGGGCCAAAACGTCCTTTAGCGCCGTTAGAAAAGCCATATTTCTCTTTCGGTATCCCCAAAAAGCCCAAAGACAGTTTGCCGTTTTCATCCTCATCATGGATGATCGACACGGCGTATTGGGTTTTCGCCAGCGACAAAAACACCGCTTGTCCGGCTCCTGCAGTATCAATCGCAACATTTTGATATTGAACGGCATTCTTGAGGAAGTCTTCCTCGTTGTCGAACACCGCGATCATCATCACGCCATCCTGCGACGGCGCGCCTATGAATGATACCGTAAGCGTTCGCTCTTCGGGCGCCGTTTCAATTTCCTCGTCGGCTAATGCTGCGGGAAGCCACAGGGCCGACATCGCCGCCAGTATACTCAGCTTATATCGCCGCATGGGTCTTGGAGCCGCTCATTGTGTCGTTAAAAATACGTACTTGCCGAAGATCCTGTCTCAGCAATCTAGCCTTGTCAAAGGACGCTGCCGCCCTGTTTATCCCAATTTCAATTCGCTGATGAAATGGCGATTCTTTCCATTCATACACTGCCCGGCCCAATAAGAAAAAGCGCACCGGCGAAAACGAAGAAAAGGGCGATAAGGACGATGAAGCAATAACCCAGAACATCACGGACCCTTAATCCGGCGATCGCCAAAATCGGGATCGCCCAAAAGGGTTGGATCAAATTTGTCCATTGATCGCCATAGGCGACGCCCATCACGATTCGCGCGGGGTCTACGCCTAAGGATTGTGCAGCCTCAATGAAAATGGGTCCTTGAATTACCCATTGGCCGCCGCCCGAGGGCACAAAAACATTGATCAGGCCGCCTGACAAAAACGCGAAAAAGGTCAGCGTGCGGGGCGTCGCGAGCGCCGCAAAATTATCCGCAATGATACTCGCCAAACCAGTCTGACTGATAAGCCCCATAATGCCCGCATAAAGCGGAAATTGAAGAAGGACGGGTCCAACCAATGCGCTGGAGTTTCCAATCAGCTTGACGAGATGCACGGGCGATCGCACGAACAAGCAGCATAAGCCGAGCAATGTCCAATTGACGATGTTCAAATCCAGCCGCAGCCCATAGGTCGCAAACCACCAAATCAGATAAGCGAACAACGCCGCGCCAATAGTCAGCGTAATAACTCGCGCACGCTCAATATGTTCGGCTGGCGTTGAGGCCGGCGTTTGCGGCGCATCGTTTTCTTCGCGCTCAGAAGCCTCGAGTATCTCCGCAGAGACCTGAATGATGTTCTTTCGCGGATGCATCAGTGGACAGATGATGGCAATTGTCCCTAAAGCCACGGCCGCAGTGGCAATGTTCCAGCCCGCAAGAATTGTCTGGGTAACCGGGATTACGCCGATCGCGTCTTCGAGTATGTGCCCGGGCGTTGCAACGAACAGAGGCGCAGAGGCTGAATACCCCATATGCCAAATTGCGAAACCCGAATAGGCGGAGGCGACTAACAGCGGATAATGAACTGCTATGCCTTTACGCGCCGCTTCAATGGCGACACGCCGCGCAATGATGGCACCGCCCACAACCCCAAATGACCAAGCAAATAGGCTCGCCAGTCCAGACGCAGCCGCGACGATCGCATAGGCTTGCGTCGCCGAGCCTGGAACGCGCGCCAGCGCGCCAAGCGCTTTGCTGACGGGCGCCGTGTGCGCCAAGGCATGGGCGACAACGAGCATGAGGCAAACTTGCCCCACAAAAGCCATCAATTGAGAAAGACCGCCGCCCCAGGCTGCAATCGCCGTCACCGGCGTTGCATCCGTAAAGCCAATCGCAAGACCAAATGTCAGTACAGAGAGCAGAACAGCAAAAACGAAGGGGTCCGGATAAAACCGCTCAACAAATACCTCGAAAGGTCGAACAGCGCGGTTCAATAGCGACATCTTGAAAAGCCAATCGGATCTGCTGAACACAGGTGCGGACGTTTAGGCCTAACAGTGTTCTGGTCATGATTCAAAAGCGCCGAGAAACGCAGGTCATATCCCACCAACTAGGGGATAGACGCCGGCGGAATGGCGTTAAGGCGGTGGCAAAATGGCATAAAAAAAGCGAGCCCGACCTCTCGAGTTCGCCATCGTCATCGTGTCTGCCTACCTCGCGGACGGTGAAGCCGTGCAAGACGCCATCTGGTGTCGAAACGCCTATTGCCCTCCGATAGTTTTGCGCCTGCGGAACAGACACGGCGGCAAAAAAAGACGGCAGCCCTAGAAGAGCTGCCGTCGGCCGTCGCGTGTTTGAGACCTAGAAGTTTACGCGGGCTTGGACCCAAAGCGTGCGCCCTTGATTGTAAAACGCATAGTTCGATTTGGCGTTGGAGAGCGTGGAAGCCAAGGGCGTGTCGCCGCCGAACTGCAGCGCTTGATAGTCTGTGACGTTCTTCGCCAAGAACGCCAATTGCCAAGAACCGTCATCCGGCTCCAATGAGACGCGCATATTCATCGTCGCATAGGCTTCTTGAAGGAGCGCTGGGTCAAACGTCGCTGACGCATCGTATTCCGTCGTGAAGAATACATCAGTCACGAATGACAGCTCATATCCGGACATAACCGGATAATGCACATCGGCCGTCGCAACCGCTTGGAAGTCAGAGACAAGCTGGTTCGAATTGCCAGTGTAGTCGCACAGATCAACAGTCACGTCGGTGATCGCCATCGTCTCTTCAAGGCCGGTAAATCGGTTGATGAACACATTCGGCGACTGACCAAAGAAGCACTGGCCGTTGCGGAAATCGGTGAACTCAAAATCCGTATACGCTGCAGAGCCTGAGAGAGTGAAGTAGTCATTGACAGCCCATCGACCATCAATCTCTACGCCCAATATCTCGGCCGACGCCGCGTTGCCGACATTAAAGCCAAGCGTACCGTCAAAGATGGAAATCTGGAGATCATCGAATTTGGTGAAGAACCCAGCGAAGTTGATCTCAGCAGAGTCGCCGATGCTGACCTTGCCGCCGATTTCGTAGTTTGTTGCGCGTTCATCTTCGAACTCAAACGCGTCTTCAAGCGTCGCCGCGAACAGCTTATTGTTGGCGCGGAAGTCAAAACCGCCAGACTTAAAGCCGCGCGCCCAGCTCGCATAAAGCAGGATATCGTCCGTAGCATTGTAGACGAGTTTTACGTCAGGCGAGAACCGGGTTTCCTTGCGATCAGCGGAGATAATGCCGTCAGAACCAAATGAGCCTAGCAGCCCCTCCAAGAAAGCGCCCTGGGGTCCCAACCCGCTGAGATTCGTTGAGGTAATGCCGAATAGATCCGCATAGACCAACGGCGCTCCCGTTTGCGCGATTGGCAACGTATTGAAGTCGAGATCGGTGATCGACAGCGTCCGCGTGCCTTCTTTTTCCTCTTGCGATATGCGACCGCCGATTTGCAACTCGATATCGTCGATCGGTCGGACATTTACCTGGGCAAAAGCGGAGTAAACATCGCCATCAGTCGTAGCGATCCGCGCTGCTTGCGTGCCTAGAACCAAATCACCCGCTCCAGGAGACTGAGCATTTACCGCTGGCTGCAGTAGCGAATTCGTCGGCACAATGATCTGGTCTTGAAGGTTGTGGTCGCTTGTCTGCCAGTAAAGGCCTGCAACGAAATCCCACGTATCCCAGATTGGCGATGTGACGCGGAGCTCTGAACTCCACTGCTCATACTCTTCTTGGATCGCGGCATTGAAGATGCTCGCACCCGTAAAGTCACAATCGCAAAGCTCGTCATATTCAAAGTTTTGATATGCGGTCGTGGAACGAACTTCGAACCCGTCCCAGTCCCAAACAAGATTTGCCGCATAAACTTGCGTATCGTTAAAGCTAAACGTGCCGTTGCCGCTGCGCTGGCCGTCTTGCGTCGTGTTTAGAACGCTCGGATCCGCGCCAAATGTACCAGCAAGAACTTGGGCGTAAGTGGCCCCCGTGGCCGGACCTGCCGTCGCAGGCAGTTCGCCAATAATCTCGATATGACGACCGGTCACGTCGAATTCGCCCAGTTCCGCTTTGAAACCGGCGGTGAACGTGTCGGAGACATCATATTCAACTTGCGCCCGGATCATCCAATCTTGGCGCTGCGGTTCGGTGCGATCGAGCGTCAGGTTTTCGACATACCCTTCCGCATCACGGAAGCGACCGGCCAAGCGGCCACGCAATCCTTCCGCAAGCGGGCCAGAAACCGCGCCCTCAACCACATATTCTTCGTCGAGGAATTCGTAGGAGCCGGTGAGATATCCTTCGAATTCGTTGGTGGGCTTTGCTGTCGTAATATTGAGCGCGCCGGCGACCGCATTTTTACCGAACAAAATCGACTGTGGACCGCGAAGAACTTCGATGCGTTCTAAATCCAAAAACGGGGCGCGTGTCTGTTGCGCGCGAGGATAGTGAATCCCATCAATATACGTCGCGACTGACTGCTCAAAGGCTTGGTTGATGCCCGAACCGATCCCGCGAATGAATACATTCGTCGAGATGCCGGTTTCATTCATGGTGAAGTTGGGCACCAAAAATTGCAGGTCTTCTGACTTTTGAACCGCTGTATCGACGAGTTTTTCAGCCGGCAATGCGGTCAACGAAATCGGCGTATCCTGCAGGCCTTTTTCGCGCGATTGCGCCGTAACGGTGATTTCGTCTAACTGCGCCCATGCGCTCATCGGCGCAACGCAGAGAACGGACGAGCTGAGAAGAGCCGCTCTAATGGCGGGGTATTTCGACATATATGCCTCCCTGTCGAGAGCTTAAACGCGCCCTCGAGATGTTATTTTGTTAAAAAGTAATCGCGAACTGATGGGGATAAAAATAGAATAACTTCCGGAGATATCGATAATGTGAATATCAATGAGCGGTCGCAATAAGTTAAAAACATAATGAATTCTTATACTTAACTGATTAAGCGCATATCTAATATCGATTTTTAGAATATCTAGACTTCGGCTTTGTGCAGTTCGTGCTTCACCGACTCGACGCATGCCCGCACTGCAGGACTAGGCAACCAGCGGGATAGCCTTGCGACGCCGAGCTCAATCGGTTGCACGAGCTCCGGCGTAAGCAGCGTAAACTGCTCTTTGAAGGTCTGGCTCCGCGCATAATCGAGACTAATGATGCCAATCGCATTCGTGGCCAGGACGGTTTCCGCGACGATCGAGAAATTATCGATAATGTGCATCTGCCGATGCTGGTCCACATGGCGTGGGATCAAAACCTCCGCAACCTTCCGCGCATAACCGATGCCGATATTCGCGATCACCTTATAGGCGGACATATCATCCGCAGACGGGTTTTTGATCGACAGGATCGGGTGCCCTTTACGACAAAATGGCCCCACTTTGATTTGCGAAATACGTTCAGTGGCGAATTCTTTCTCGTGTTCAAGCATATCATACGGTGCAAACAAGAGATCGAGATCCCCGCGCTTTAACAGCCGCACGCCGCGCTCATCAGGCATGCCTTGAACACTGACGCATATCTCGGGGTTTGCCTTAAGCAGATTGGCGATTGCGCGATTGTAGAGCCCCTCTTGGGAAGCGGGAGACAACCCTACCCTCAAATACGCCTCATTTGCGGATTTCAAATTTCGCGCGTCAGACTCGAGCATATCGAAATCCGCAACGATCCTCGCC
>JBCDBM010000114.1:0-10427 GCA_039183665.1 Pseudomonadota bacterium
CCGGGCGCGGCCGCTGCGGCGTCGTCGACCGGTACGACCGGCGCTTGCGGCGCGTCGAACGTCGCCGGGGTCACGGGGGTCGGCGGCGCGGGCGGCGCGTCAGCCGGCGCGGGCTCGACCGGCTCGGGCGCCGGCTCGTTGAGCACTTCCATAATCGGATCGAGGCCCGCGTCGTCGGCGCTCGTGTCGGCGGCGTCGCCGGCGTCCTGCGCGGCGGCGGCCATGGCGGCGAGCGCAACGACGCTCGCGGCGCCGGCGAAGAGCGAGTGCTTAAAGTACGTCATTGTCGACTTGTTCCTTCTTTGGTCCCCAAACCGCGTATCGGCCCCGCGCGAACGCGTCCGCACGGGTCGTCGTCGACGAAACGATACCGCCGGCGGCGCCGTTGGGGCGCGTTTCTTCACTGAACAATCGGACAGGTGGCCCGTTCAGCGCGGCGGCGGCGCGTCGACCGTCGGTCCGAAGATCGGCTCGAAGGCGGCCTTCAGCGCCGCGTCGGCGTCGTCCATCGTCGCCGGCAGGCCGAGATCGACAAGGCTGGTGACGCCGAGGCCGGCCTCGCGAACGCCGCAGGGGACGATGCCGTCGAAATGCGCAAGGTCCGGTTCGACGTTGAGCGCCGCGCCGTGGAAGCTCACCCAATGGCGCAGCCGTACGCCGATCGCCGCTATTTTGTCTTCGCGCGGCGCGCCCCCGGGCCGCGTGCGGTCGACCCAAACGCCGACGCGCCCGTCCCGGCGTTCGCCGCGCACGGCGAACGCGGCGAGGGCGTCGATGATCCACGCCTCGACGGCGCGCACGAACCCGCGTACGTCCCGCCGCCGCGCCCGCAAATCGAGCATCAGATAAGCAACGCGCTGGCCGGGGCCGTGATAGGTGTATTGGCCGCCGCGCGCGGATTTGTAGACTGGAAATCGATCATCCAAGAGGTCGCCGGCCTTCGCGCTCGTGCCCGCCGTGTAAAGCGGCGGGTGTTCGAGCAACCAAACGAGTTCGCCGGCGCGGCCCTCTTTGATAGCCGCCGCCCGCGCCTCCATCGCTGCGACGGCGGCCTCGTAATCAATACGCCCGGCGGAGGCCGCCCAACCGACAGGCGCGCCGTCGGCGCGCGCAAAGGAAACCGACGGCGCCGTCCGGCCCCTGATGTCGAATGGCGAGCCCATGACCGACCCTCTATCGCGCCGCGCCCGGCCGCGCTAGCAGCCGCCGGTTCGCGGTCCCCGGACACGGTCGACGCCAGCCCCGGCGGGGCCCTTCACACGGGTCCGCGCATTTGCTATCCCCCCGCGCTCATCACGATGTGCGGTCGTGGCGGAATTGGTAGACGCGCAGCGTTGAGGTCGCTGTCCGGTAACACGGGTGGAAGTTCGAGTCTTCTCGACCGCACCATTAACACTCTCCTAACTTATTGTTTACGCTTCGTTTTCTTGTGTTAGCAGCGCCCTAATCACGCTGCAGTACACGTGGCGGTACACAATTTGTGTACCGGTCGGGAGAACGGGCATGGTTCAGGCTCAAATTCGCTACCTCCATGAGATCGGAGGACAGCTTTATTATCGGCGTCGCGTGCCGGATGATTTGAAGCCGATTCTAGGGCGTTCGGAGTGGAAACACGCCCTAGGGCTTTCGCGTGGCCAGGAGCACCACGCCGCCAGGATCACGGCAGAGTATGATGTCGCCTATGCCCGTCTTATTGCGCGCGAAAGGATCAGCCGGCTTGAGGGGCCAGCCAGTCCGATGGCGTTTGGCAGTCCTTCTTCCGGCCCTGGCGCAATGGCGAGCGCGCCAGCTCAACCACAAAGAACAAAGGTGCCGAAAATCACCTTGTCGGAGGCGTACGCCTATGACCTTGAGACCTACGGCGGCAGTCGGGACGAGAAGGTCCCGCAGGTTGCCGTTGCCAGCGTCAAGGATCTGATCGGCGATCCTGACATCCTCTCGATGACGCCGAAGGATGTTCAGGGCTGGATCGCTGCGTGCCAGGCGAAAGGCCAGAAAGCTACGACAATCCGGCGGCGCATAAATGCGCTGCATGCCATTCTGGCGCGCTACTACCGAGACCACGAACTCGAAAAGAAGAACCCCTTTTCAAATACGCGTATCTCGGGCGGCA
Source organism: Pseudomonadota bacterium (assembly GCA_039183665.1). GTDB lineage: Bacteria > Pseudomonadota > Alphaproteobacteria > Caulobacterales > Parvularculaceae > Hyphococcus. The sequence continues at coordinate 2,114 of JBCDBM010000114.1, forward strand.
CAAGTTCGAAGGCTGATCGTCTGCCGTTCCACACAAGCCACCTCAAGCGGATCGACCGGTACTTTTCAGGTTCGGACCGCCTCAAGGCTGAGACAACAGAGATCATCACCTTATTGAAACTGACCGGTGCTCGACCTCTCGAAATCGGTGGGCTCGACGCGGCCGATGTTCTTCTCGACCACGAGGTGCCGCATATCTGGATCAGGGGAAACCGTCATCGACGGATTAAAACGAAAGGCAGTGAACGGCGTATTCCACTCGTTGATGCTGCGCTCGAGGCAGCTAGATCCGCGAAGCTACGAATGCCGAGCGGAGCCGTGTTCAGCAAAGGCTGCCATAACACCAATTCACTATCACAGCGGCTAAACAAGCTTATTCGAAGGGCCGGCGTGCCTAAATCGACGCGGCTAGTCGTCTAAAGCTTTCGACATACACTCGAAGAAGCAATGCGAGCGGCTAGCGTCCCAGAGCATACGCAAAAGCGTATTATGGGGCATACCGACAGCTCAATTACGGGCAGATACGGGGCCCCTGCGGGTGAGCTAATGGATTTGAGGGCCGCCCTCGAGAAAGCAGAGACAAAGCTGGGGCGGGTCGATACCGCGATTTACTCTGCTGATGAGACACCTTAAGAAAATGCTGGCGCAGAAAAAGATTGAAATATTCAAGGATAATATGTATACTGATAAAATGCGAGAGTATTTTTATGTAGCAGCCGCTGGCGTTCTTCTGGGCGATCTCGTTTCTAACGAGCAGGTAAGTTCGTATGTGTCATCGGTTACTGATGGATTGGCGTCAACAATTGATCCGTTTCTTGGGCAAGAAGCCCTTATAAATCATCTAATAATGACGGCAATTGTAATTGCTGGTATTTCATTTATAGCCTTTCTCGCCAACCTCTCTGAAGAAGGAGTAGGTCGATTTCAAAAGAGCGATCAAAAGCCAGGTAGGCCATATGCTTTAGGCGATTAAGAGAACGCGATGAGGCTAGAGAGCGGGATGATGATAATAAATATACTTGCAATAATGCGTCTCGTTGCTTTTAAATCACTTAGATTTTTAGATTGATTCTTGTAGTGTATAGAAAGCAACCAATACATAAGTGGCACAATAACCGTAAAGTAGGGAAAAAAACTCATCCAAAGAACGCCACCTGCAGCAAAAAGTACCCACCCGACAACCAAAATACCGTCAATTAAAATACTGCCATTCTTCAGTCGAAGTGGCGGCAATATATCTTTTACCGTTACCAACACAGCAACGAAAAAGCTCACAAGAGGTATCCAACTTTTTTCGGACATCCTCGCCTCCATTTTTCAAAATGACTCAGCCTTGTTTATTTTTATCGCGTGTAAGTTCTCTCCGTAAAGTGCTTCCATCTACACGCGGAGGGTTCGCCATCGAGCTCACAATTTGGCGTCCGGCCTCTATCTTTGATCGGGCATCTCGATTTGTGCGCGCGATAGCTTTTGAGAACGGCCAGCATCTTGCGATGCCGCTATAGCTCCAAGGCGTACAATTCCTCAATCTCCTCAGATTCGATGCAAAGATATTCGAGCGTTTGGCGCTGCGTCGAGTGACCGTAAGCTTCCATGAGAAGTGGGATTGGCGCGTTGTTTTTGCGCAGTTGGTGATAACCCCACGTCTTGCGCAATGTGTGCGATCCGTAATTGCCGCGTAGCCCAGCTTGAAGGCACCATTCTTTGACCATGCGTGAAACCGTGGGGACCGTTAGTGCGTTGTTACCGCGAGAAGAGACGAACAGGGGGGCGGATCTCTCAGGGCATGGGTGGGCTTTCAACCATGTCGTGAGAGATCCGGCCACGGTTTTGTTGATGATGGTGGCCCGGCGTTTTTTTGTCTTGCTTTGCAGGAGTTCAACGCGGTCGCCAGGACCAAGATAATCTACCTGCCCAACTGTGATTGAGAGCAACTCATTCGCGCGATAAGCGGTGTTGATGCCGAGCGTGAAAAGGCAGAAATCGCGTTCCCAAAACAACCCGCTGCCTTCGCGTAGCTTCTTGATCCGTTTAATCGCTTTCAGATCACGGATCGGCTCGACCTTGATAACCGAACCTCTTTTTGGGTGATTTGGATTAGGAACGAGTTTTAATTTCGAGTATTTTTTTGAGCTTATATCGACCTCCTACAATTCGATAAGTTTTTACCATCTCACCACTGATTTTAGCGAAATATTTTTGGCGCTAGTTAGCGTCGCGACCAGATTTCAGTCTGGAGCGCTCAATTCTATTGGTCTACAGATGAATAGAGATTTCCCCAACTTTTCTACAAAAGTTAGGATATTATGGCAAGCGCTTATGAGCCCGAATGTCCGAATTGTGTAAGTGGTGCAATTCTGAATTTACAGCCGCGCATATCAACCTTGAAGCGTAGGAAGGAAAATCAGCTAGCGGATTATCTTAACCTTTTTAGAGATGTTAATGGGATTTGTCAGCTGCGTTTAGGGGAGCGTGCTCATGACCGACGGAGAATTTGGCGGCGTCGTTATGATGGTCGCCGTCATCGTTATTCTGGCGCTCATTTGGCGGACAGTGGCGCTGATCATCGGCTTGCTCATTTGCTCGGTTTCGACGTGGAACCTATCGACGCAAATGTATTTAATGGAAGCGCAAGGCTCCGAGGATCTCTCGGCACTCTTCACCGCGTTCATCGGTCTTCTTTTCATTTTGCGATATCGCGTAAAGCGGCCCGATCACGATGATCGTGTTTATGAGACAGGCACAGGGACATATTACTCGGGAAGCGGTACGTTCGTGCGCAATTACTCTACTGGTTTAGGGCGCGCTCTGGGGACAACGCTTATCGGCGGCATGATCATCATCGTTGTACTCGCGGCGATCCTGTCCGGCATTCGTTTCGGCTGACCTTCGGAGAGAAGTTCGATGACAGTTTTACGACAGGGTTTTTGCATGGCCGCAGCCGTTAAATTGGTAATGATTTTGTCGGTTGGGCGATAGGGAACGTCTTTCCTGCAACCTTCGACTTTTATTTTCTGCATGGGTGTTTGCAGCCCTGGTAATTGCGTTATAGACGCTTTTCCGCTTCGTCACTATTCTCAGTTGTTCGATCGACGCTGTTGAACTCAAATGCACCATCATGCCTATTGACGAGGTCAAGCTCGTCCTTTCTGGCCCCTTACGTTATCATGAGGAATCTAATGAAATTCGTCGTCATCTTTGGAGCTGTTTTAGGCGCCCTGTGGATAAATGTTTCAGCATCAGCAGAGTCAACCATTTTCCGTTCAGAACAGATGATGGGGGCACTCAATCAATTTGAGTTTAAAGGCAGTATTCAGGCTACTGAATTATATACATTAACTAAGGAAGCGGAAGCCGGTTGGGCAGGCGGAGCGAGCTTAGCTTTCGGAAAGCCACGGGTGAACATGACGATCGGTGGTGAGCGCTTTGGGTCCTCGAAAAGACTATGGATTGCTAGTGCCGAATGTGAACAACAACTTGAGTTTGACGGCGAAAAAAAAGCAACTCGCAAATCACGTGCGCCGAGCTGTCAGTCAGTTTCGACAAAAACCAATGTTTTAAGCGATTCAGATCTTGAGCAAATTGTTACGTACTTTGCTAACCACTTTGCTGGCGACGTTGGAAGCAAAGACTTCTTTGCCAGTAATTACTTTACCAGACCGATTCGGCGACCAGACTCCGAGGATGTTTTTGATGGCGAACCCTCGTGTGGTTCCTATGACGAGAATAACTTATTTGGCGTTTCTTTCTGGTTGGGGCGAAGAAAATGCCTTCGAACCGATGTGTCCATAGAAATAGGCAGCATCGGAGCTGCGAGTAGCGAAACGGAACGTTATGTTCGGCGCATCCGGTTTAAATTAAAACAGGGCGCAAAACTTGCCATCTCGGAAAATCAGTCTTTATCGGACTTAATGTTAGAGTTTACTTACAGCTATATAGAAATATATGATCCAGAAATTACAAATACTGGTCGAAAGTACTTCGGCTACTTATCTTCGGTTGAGTGGCGCGAGATAATCGAGGGCAGCGAAGGTTGGGCGCTTCGCAAGGAGTATCGCTTTTCCATACCGTGTGAGAATTCCTTGCCATGCATAGGCATAAGAGCCTCGCCGAGGAATGAGCAGAACTAGCTTGACTTATGAAAAAATAGTTGATATACTGAAGGAAAAAATTGAAAGGAGGCGCAGTGAATTACCCGTTAATAGATATCTATCAGTTTGGTCATCTTGGAAAAATACGTGTCCACAAAGAATTTAATGATGCATGTTTTGAGATTCAGAAAGCATACGAATCAGACGTAGTAGAGTTTCGTATATCAGACAGTCCGATTTATAGAGGCGCTTTGGAGTTGAGTATTCGTAATGGTTCAACAAGTCGTCAAGAAGGCGTCTTGGTTTTCGAAAATATACTCGCTGACAGTGACGCTGATGGGAAAGTCGACGACGCAGTAGTCGCGAAGTTGTCTGAGCGTGTAGAAACGATACCAGTTGAACCAATTTTTACTATGATTTAGATTTAAAAGCAGTGTATGGCTTCCCTGTATCTAGAAGGATGCGGGTCGCGTGTCGTCGATGTAGAAGGCTTCTAGTTTCGTTTCCGTCTGATCAGTCGCGTTAAGGCGCAGAGAGCTATGCTCGACAAGCGTCTGATGCACCAAGTTCAGAAACTCAGCAATATCAAAGGCGTAGTTGTGTGGATTCCGAACTTTCAGCTCCATTCGTTTCCGGCCATATCCGAAATCAACGATGTATTCGTCCGCGCCGGGCTTGAAGTTCTCTTTTGATATGCCGAAACGGCTGATCTCGGTGAGATCGTACTTTTGCATGCCGACCGTGAGGAAGCCACTTTCCATCTTCATGCGCTTTGAGAAAGGCCAATAGGGCCAAAGGAGCATGAGGGGATAGAGCCAGATCAGGACGTTCCAAAATCCGATCCAGGATGCTTCAAGCAGCGCATCGCGCTTAAGCATCGGATCGGTCTCCATCAGCATGATCAAGAAGCTAAGTCCGCTCGCCCATCCCAGTCGCCTTTTGAAGCGTAGCGGATACACCGTGTAGAGACGGCTCCCGACGCCGCCGGCAGCGGTTGGCTTCCACCGGAGCCCCGGCGTGTCGTGTTTCGCTTTCACTTTGAACTCTACCATCGGCAGGTCTCACGTTTCTGGAACGGTTCCTTGAGCGGGGTCGTGGGTCTGGCGAACTGCTCTCGCCAAATTCCTCTGATGCAGCGGTGCTACAGTAATTCGGGTCTGGATCGAACTTCCCCGTGAGCGCCGGGCTTTCATCGTAATTGAGCCGCGCAATGGCGATGGGGTCAGATCCTGGCCACAATACGAGCTGCCTACCAGACTGCCGGGAGAAGTATCGTCCGATCTCTTCCGGCGTCATCAGTTCGACGATTTGTCGCGACACTGAACGACCGGTAAAGCCGTTCATTGCCTGTGCCTTTGAGATTTCGCCTTGGTTGTCGACGTTTAGCGTCGTTTGTCCAAGCCGTTTGGAAAGGTATTCCAACGTCGTCAGATCATTGACGCCGAACCATTGTGTGAGGCCGGCGTTTCCTAGGAAGGTCTCCCAGCTGTCTTTGTAGTCGCGCTTAAGCTGCGTCAGGTCCTGCAGGATCGGCCAAAGGCGTACGCCGAAGCCTGCAATCAGGCCTGCGGCGCGCTCAATCGTTTTCATGGGCCCGAGCGCATGAAATTCGTCCATCAAAAAGAGCACGGGATGTCGAGGACGCATTCGGTTGCGTTCCATCGCTTCGATCGCCAAAGCGATCATCAATCGCAACCACCGGCTATGGGTGCCAATCCGCCCTGCCGGCAGGCTGAGATAAACGGTTGTCGGCGTATCCTTCAGGCTCGAAAGCGTGAAATCAGATCGGGCCAAAACGTTTTGCATGGCCGGCGAGTCGAGGAAGTCAGTTTGTACGATTGCCGTGGATAGGACGCTTGAGCGTTCTTTGTCCGACATGGCAAGCAGTGAATTGGCGCTGCGGGCGACTACGCCGCCAGCTGTGTCTGATAACGACATCTCCGCAAGGATGTCGGCGAAGCCGTCTTCATCCGCGGTCAACGCCGCACGAACGTTGATGAGATTGCGCATTTCCCCATTGGCAGAAGCGCAAACGTGGAGGATCAGCCCAGTAAGGAGCATCTTTGCCGCGTCGGTCCAATGGGAATCCGATTGCGACGGGATGATCAGCGCGTCCGCTAGGAGCGCTGCGTCATCACGGCCGTAGAGGCCGTCTGGATCGATCATGTCGAGCGGATTGAAGCTCGCCAGATAATCTTTAGCGTTGCCGCGCACGGTCTCGAAGGGATCGAGGACGAATACGCGGGTATTCATCGCTACCGCTGTTTCGGAGCCGCGCCCCCGTCTCGCGGCTGTAATCGTCGCCAGATCGCCTTTCGGGTCGATCGCGATCACTGAGCCAGGATAGAGGCACATATTCGGTACAATGACCGAACGTCCTTTGCCTGAGCGGGAGCCGGCGACAGTCATCATGTGGCGATCATCTTGAATCGCGATTGGCGCATAAGCCCCATCGTCGATATCGAAATGCGCTTTGCTTTCAGGACTCATTGGCATCAGGCGTCCGACGAGCACAGCGCCGGGCCGCATCTGCCATTTTTCACTCAGCAACAGCTTATCGGGCGCGCACCAGGCGGCATCCGGAAAGCCGCCATTCTGGTTGCTAGGTAAGCCGCGCGGGAAATGCTTTAGAACGTCCATTAGCGTCCTCGCGTACGTTCACGGGCGCGGTCTTCCCGCAGTTTTGCTTTAATGGCGTCAGCCTTTTCCTGAACCGCACGATCAACGGTTCGCCGGAGCGCGCCATCCGGCGTTAGCGTCGGTTGCGGTGCTTCCGGTGATCGGTTTGCGTTCCGCTCATCATGCGCCTTTTCGAGATCGCGGCGATCAAAAGAGATATTCGCGTCATCGCGGATACGCAGGCGTCTACCATTCATACTCATACTGTGGCGACCCTTCTTTCATTCATACTTCATCAGCCTTTATTGAAATTCCATTAATGTACCGCAAGCGCGGGGGATTTTTCCATGCCTGATCGTTCCTCCTTTTTGGTGTCGGTTTCCGGCGCGAAACACTCCTCCAGCCGTTACGAGAGATGCGACCAGACCGCCGGCCGGACACAACCCCCGGCCCGCATAAACGTGTTGGGAGTTTCCCGCTCGCGCCCAAGGGCTAAGCGGTGTGTCCGGACCGCACGGTCCGGTTCCTTTCGCATCATCGGCTGGAAGGGTTTCCGCCGAGAAACAACGTGAAAGGAAGAAGTCATGTCACAGACAAAATCACGCCCTGCAGTAACCTTAACTGACGGCTCTCTAAAAGCCGCGATCTGGAAGAATGAAAGAGACGGCAAGCGGCCGGTGTACAACGTCACATTCTCGCAGACCTACAAAGGCGAGGACGGACGACACTATGATCGCCGCAGTTTCTCAGGCGCAAATCTACTTCGGCTTTCGCGTCTCGCTGATCAAGCGTATGCTCATTGCGGTCAGCTACGCGCGTGCGCGAGTCTGATAGAGAAAAACTGTTGAACCGACATCCTTCATATGTTTTACCTGCTGCTATTAACCTTAGAATCAAAACCAACATGTCCGAAAGAACTGCTATGAGCGAGAGCAAAGATTCCTACGACAAAATCGTTGAAAAGCTCAAAGACGAATACTTTTTGATCAAGCAAGGACGAGTTTGGGCATTTTTGGGCGGGGCAATAGCGTTCGTCGTAGCTGCAGGCCTTATCAGTTATCAGTCGGGGCTTGCCGCAGTTCGCGGGTCGGCTGCGCAAAATGCGACTACCAGGATCCTAGGCCTCCAAAAAACAGCGGAGGAAACTGTAGCGGAAATCGGGTCAGCTGAACGAAGCGGCTCCGTGATTCTTCAAAGAATGAATGATCAACTTAACTCGATTTCTTCTATAGGAGCGGCTTTAGATAGTATTGAAAAAACTGTTGGAGGAAAAAATCCGTGGGTTCCGTTCTCAGAAAATATTAAAGATGTGTTGCAGGGCCAAGATCAGTTTGAATACGCAATTTCACGAAATGGCGGAATTAGGCGACTTAATTCAAGCGAATGGAATGGCGGATTTCGCGTAACAACTGAGCCTTATATGACCGGAGATGGTGGCTTCAGACTAGGCGGCAGTGTTTGGGTATGGGAAACCAAAGACCGAAATGATGATCGCGGAGTTTATCATTATTATTATTACTACACTGATGTCGGGGTCATCACTGAAGGCGGTAACGGTCTTACCAAAGCAGATGCAGGCGGAGAGGGAATGATATACCGGCGCAG
>JBCDBM010000115.1:0-10422 GCA_039183665.1 Pseudomonadota bacterium
ATTGGGTTCAGCGCGCCAGCAGATTTTCTCGGTTTAGTCTTTCAAACGCCCGAGGGTTTGTCGCTGATTATCATCGGCAATAGTGTTGGGTTTTTACTGGCCGCACTCGTTTTGGCGACGAATGTCGTCTCTTTCCCCATGGCCCTAGACCGGGATATTGGTCCAATCATGGCTGTTCGGACGTCGCTGCGCGTGGCCTCCGCGAGCCCCGTGGCGATTGCGTTTTGGGGCTTTGTTATCGTTGGATCGATGATCCTTGGGGCGTTGCTCTTTGGCGTCGGGCTTGCTGTCGTTCTGCCTGTTTTGGGTCATGCAACCTGGCACGTATACCGTAAAACGGTTGCGCCGTAGCAGCGAGCTTGACGGTGATCGATCACAAAGCTCGAAGCAGTATTGGCGGCGATAGCGGGCCGTTCTTCGCTGGTTAAGTAGCATGTCCTTGTCGCTGTTTGAGCAGTCAGTACGGGTCGCGACCGACAGGGGTCGGGTCAACTATTTTATAGTAATTCCCCAGTCTTTCCCCCGTTTTTTGCAATGCGAAATTGCGCCTCCAGCGCGCGCAGCAGTTTCACCCTAATACAGAATCGGCTATTATATTAGCTCGTTTCAGAAGCGAAATCGACATTATGGGGGGCGCTATGATCAGCGGCAAAATGAAATTTCTGGGAAGCGTTGCGACCGCATCAGTTGCGATGACAACGCTCGCGCATGCAGTTGTAACCAATGTGGACGTCCGCGGCGTTGATCCTGCGGCGGTTTCGAGCGTGATGGTCAACTTCTTCGATGGGCAGTCAGCTCTAGCAACATCGGAAAGTGTTTATGAAGACCCAGCACGCGATAGCACGCTATATCCTTTCGCCATAGAGACTGGCGAAGCGTTGCCCGAGGGCGCCACCGGTCTTGCAACGGTGCGACTTAAGAGTGGCTATGAGATAGATATCGTCCCCGTCTCTGTTCGCAATGGCGTTGTTGTGGTCAATGCTGCCGGGATGGTCGATTCTCCGTCGGACGGTTTGTCGCCAGACAACGCGGTGTCGCTGCCGGGCAATTTTTCTTTGACGTTAGGTGCGGCCATTAACATGCCGAACACGGACTTTTCCGCTGAGGGCGCGGTAGAGGTCTTTCAAACATCGCCAGGCGTATTCGCAGATCGCGGCGTCAATTTGATCGATGTGTCGCCGACCGAATTCGGCGGCACGGCGACGGCGAAGTATGGAAGAACAGATCACCTGGCTGCGATTGTGAACGTTGTCAAAACTGGCGGGGAGAATTCGTTCAGTATGAACTCGCCTGCGACTGGCGACGCGAGCATTTCTCGCGGTTTCGCGTTTTTCGAAGAAGACATGATGTTTGGAACGGGATTCAGTTTTGGCGACGTTCCGGTGACCACCGTAGGAAACGTTGAGTCAGATTCATTTCGCATCCGCGCGGTTGTTGATTTGAGTTTTTTGGACCCGACTGACGACGAACTTGACGACTACTTTATCTACCCGTCTATCGGGATTGATTATCGAGATTACGATCAGCGCATTCAGTTTACGTCCACCGCGACAACGACCTTCGGCGATTTCTTCAACAATGAAATCATCGATGTGGACAACTCTGCCATTGGGCCCGTTTTCGGCCTTACCGCTGGGAAATATTTTCCAGTTGGTGAGAACACAGGAAGTCTCTCGCTCTCAACAGATGTCAGTTGGATGCATCGCGATGCGTCTATTTCAGCGTCGCAGTCGATTACCGGTCCGGCAGGCACAATCGATCCTTTTCGGCAGGATAGTTTTCTCGAAGAAGATGGAACCTATTTCGGCTTTGACCTCAGCGGCCGCGTTGGATGCGATTACCTCGACGGCAAACTTGACGTTGGGCTAACGGGCGGCATTCGCTGGGATGAGTATTTCCAATTCCAGAGAACCTCCGACGGCAACGGACGCGGCTTTACACCTAGCGCTTATAGAGTTCCCTCGACTTACGCTTTTGTGGACGTCAGGTACAAATTCTAGGGTTCCGCTCATCCGTTCCGTAACTAACGCGAGCGTCTGCAAATCTAAGGTGTCACGGTGGCTTCGCGATTTACGACGGCGGTAACTTCGAACGCTTGGCTTCGTCTCGGCATTATGATCAGTGCCGTGACAATGGCAAGCGGCGCACCCCCTGTGCTTGCGGGCGGGTTTCCTGAACGTCTTGCGCTCGTGCTGGATGGATCGGCTGATGTCGACAATGTTCTTGATCGTGTCGGGCTGCCCACAGACGGCATGAATTTTTACCGTGCGCCGACGGGAGAGTTTATCGTCGATGTTCCAACGCCCTTCGGGTGGTCGGATCTAAACGCCGCGGATATTGCCTCGGACCCGCTTGTCGATTTGATAGAACACAATTTCTGTCGCGCTTTCCTTCCGGGTGAAAAGCCCCCACAAGACATCTGGGGGTATGTGAGCGAGACGGACCTCATTTACGCCTATCTGGATGGATACGACTTGGGGTGGCGGGAGATTGACGCTGAAGGCCCGCCCTTGATTGACATGGCGAGCCTTATTTCAGGGCCTGCCGCGCCGATCGTTGTGCCGGAACGCGGTTGGGAGCTTCGGCTCGCCTTTGGTTGGGGGACGAGCGTCCTCGATAGCGAAACCGTCATCAACGGCATGTTCAGCCCCATCGCGCAAATCGGGCAGAACGCGGTCAATGGCCCAGCAGCACCCGCGGCGCCAGTTAAGCCTGAAGACCCAAACTTCGCGCAGCTTTTTGCTGAGGGGTTTAAAGCGTATTTTGACGCGCAAGATGCGGCCGCAGCGCAGAAAACGGCGAACGAGGCGGTTGAAGCGGCCTATCAGCAGCAGCTCGCTGATGCCGAGGCGGCGCGCGAGGCGCGACTTGCCGCGCTGCGGCTCGTCAGCCCCAATCGGTCGAACCCGGAAGAAGTCGCCGCCGCCTCGCGAGCGCTTGATCAACGTGTGGCTCGGCTGACAGCGGAACGGCTCGGAAACGCACAAGAGGAAGTGACCCAGCAGTTTCGGGAGGCGAAGGCCGCGGCGTCTGGAATTAAGTATTTCAGCTTCGGCGCCGACGAATTCTATACGGCGCTCGACGACATTTCGATCCATGCATTTGAGATCAAGCGAAACAAGAAAATGATCGAGGTTATCGACGAGATATTACTTGTCGATGGCGACATCTCGGTTTGGCAAAGGCAGTATCTTGAGGGAATTCGACAGTTCGCGCTTGATCGCGCGATGCAGGCTTCCGAGAATATCTCGACACGGATGACGAGCGTTCCCGCGGGATTCATCTTCGACATTGTTGGCGGCGTTTTCGTGCGCACCGGGTTGAGCGGGTATCGGTTTGTGCGCGGGTCGGCGGGCGCGGCAGCCCAGACGACGGCCACAGCCGCTGCATCCGCAACGGATGACGCCGGTCGGGCGATCGCGCAGAACGTCGATGAGGGCGCCGAAACGGCGATCACCCTCAGCCAGCGCGCGCTTGCCGTCGCCGATTTTGATCTCGGCCGACCATTCGCTTGGGCGTGGAATAAAGCGTTTGGCCAGGGCGCCTCAAAACGGGCCAGCAAGGTTCTCTTTTCGACGCCCGTGAGCGAACTTCCTGGTAAATTCAAATCAGCGCTCCAGCAAATTCGTGCGAATGCCCTTCGCCAACCGCCGCCGTCTATTTCCGCGGCGAAGGCTGGCGAAATCATGGACAACGCCATCCTCGTACCTGACGAGCTGCGGGCCGGCGCTTCTGACACCGTGCCCACACTGACGATGCAACGGATACGGGAAACCGGCTTAACCCCAAAACATACGGTAACGGTTGGCGACAAAACGATTTTTATTTCGGACCCATTCGAAATGGGGAAGGGGCGGGTCGCGTATCTCGCTTTCATTGAGACGCCGTCCGGCTTTCAAGTCCAACCCTTTTATCGATCCGCCTCGCGCGGGCTGTGGCAGGCGCCGCCAGGCTTTGGCAGTGAGATCAATCCTATTTGGCTCAACAAAGGCCTTTCCGGCTCCAAACACTCAACGATCTTACCGATCGAGCTTCAAGATCAGCTTTCTTCCGCGGCGCTCACAGTCCCGATCGTGACGGTGCCGGGTGAAAATGTGACGTTCCGATTTGTTTTAGACGGCGAACCGGGATCATACACCTTTGATCCTGGATCGGCGCTCGTCTATGGAGCGCTGGAATATCAGACCGGCATTCCAACGCCCCGCTATCTTGCGGGACTAGAGGGCGGCAACGAGATCGCCCACAATTTGCGTTTTGTCGATTATCAACCGATGGCGGGCACGGGCGGCAAACACGCCATACCAGAGACGCTCGACGTGATTAGTGACGCGATGGCGCCGAACTTCGGTGCACCAATCAAAAATTTCACCATGACCTTTGATCCGGTATTGTATCCGAACGGCGTCACTGCGCATGTGTTCCCATCAAACAATGGGAAAGTGCACTACATGTTTTTGTCTGATGGTCAGACGGTATGGCTTGGCCAGGTCGACTATGTAGGCGCGGCGGTCGGTGAGTTTGGCGTGCGCACGTTATCGTTCAACCCGAAAAACCTCACCATTGCGCCGGTTGAATATAAAGGCAGGATGACGCCGCCAAATTTCGCTGCGAGCGATCCGACTTTCACCGGTCCCTATAGAGCCTACAATCGCGTTGTGGGGTATCACGATCGCGTACCGTTATTACAGCGCGCGAAGTCGGTGCTCGATCCGGCGCCGACGCAAATTTTCGACACAGCTCATGGCGGTTGGATTTACTCTCGCCCGTTCGCGCCGATACGAGAGACATTTGACGGTTCCCAAGTCGGCGATGGCGATAGCTATCTCCTGACGTCGAGCGCGCAATTCTTCTTCGGTGAGCCAACGGCTGATGAGGTCGGCGGGGTTGTGGCTTACATCTGGTCAAACTTTTCTGATGCGGAGTTAGCGCGAGCGGTTCAGCAGCGCCTTAACGCCGGAGAAACTGAGGCCGTTCCCGAAGGCGTATGGAATTCGTTGTCGGAGTTCCAGCAGACCAATGTTGAAACTCAAATTCGGAACTGGCAGGCTCTTCAAGAGTCGAAGGTCTGGCTTGATCTAAGCCCAGAGGAAATCACGGAAAAAGTGCTCGATCGCGATTATGAGGCTGGGCCCATTCTATTGCCGAGCGAAACCTTTGACGCCATGAGCCCGGCGCAACAAGACGCTTTTCAATCGGCAAACGCCGAATGGTCGGATGGACAGACGTCATGGTTCAATGATTATGACCAATCGCTCGAAGCTGATTTTGAGGCGGACCTCGACGACCTCGATGCACTGTTTGGGGATGGCGGGCAATGACGCTGTTTCTTCCTATTTCACGCGGTTTCGCCGCCGTCGCAATGGCGCTTTTGGGTGCGATGTCTGCGGGCGCAAGCGCGCAGACGCCCAACGATCCTTATTATTCATCGTCGGGGACATGGGGACAAAGCTATGGCGATCAATGGGGTCTACAAGCGATAAATCTAGAGACCCAACCCCACGGCGTCGATTCCATCATTGTCGCGGTTATTGATACGGGTATTGACTATTTTCACCCGGACCTCGACCGCAAAACCATATGGCGGAACAACAAAGAAACGCTCAATGGTCGCGATGACGACGGTAATGGGTATATCGATGATATCATTGGGTGGAATTTTATCGAGGACGATGGCGACCCATGGGACCATGCTGGTCACGGTACACATGTTGCCGGGGTGATAGCCGCCGCCACAAATAACGCGGAAGGCGTAGCTGGCGTCAATCCTGACGCGCTCATTATGCCGCTCAAGGCGCTGAACTTTGTGGGGCGCGGATCAAGCGCGGCGATCGCGAAAGCCATTTACTATGCAGCGGATATGGGCGCGAACATTATCAATCTCAGCCTTGGCAGCGAAAATCTGTCGCGCATCGAAGCTATGGCGATCGAGTACGCCACGTCAAAAGATGTCCTCGTGATTGTCGCCGCAGGGAATGATGCCGTCGACGCCCAAACGTTCGGACCAGCGGGCGATGAGAATGTTATCTCGGTGGGGGCGATGGGTCCTGATCGCAAACGGGCGGCGTTCTCAAACTTTGGAAAGGTGGATATAGCAGCACCCGGCGTTGAGATTTTGTCTTTACGAGCGCGCCGTACGGATTTTATCGCGGTCTCTGGGCAACCCGACTACACCAGAAGCTCTGGCTTCGTAGGCGAACAAGCGAAGTACTATCGGGCTAGCGGCACCTCTTTTGCCGCCCCCTTTGTTTCCGGGGTCGCCTCGCTTGTATGGTCGAAAGACCTGTCGCTCAGCGCCGAAAGCGTAAAGCGTATTATCTTACAATCAGCAACAGACATTGAGACGCCTGGCTGGGATCGGTTATCCGGGTACGGCGCGCTCGATGCAGGGCAGGCGCTAATAGCAGATCCCGAGTATTTTATCGAGGCGCGCATCGCAGAGGTAATTCCGGTACAGACGAATAATGGTCCTGCGCTGCAGGTCTCAGGCGTCGTCGACGCTAATCAATTCGACACCGCCTATTTTGAACTCGGCATGGGTGGTGATCCTGACTCGTGGAAGAGACTAGATGCTGAGCCGCCTCAATCTACTGTTGCGGCGACACTCGGAGCCCTTGGAGCGCAGGACTTTGCTGGCGCGAAGGTCTGGACGTTGCGTCTGGTGGTCAAGCACAAGAACGGTAATACGCGAGAGGCGCGATACACCATCAATATCGGATGATCGGCGCGGCCTTCCGACAAAAAACAACTACGCCAGCCTCCGCTTATTCGTCTTGGGGTCAATCGCCATTGGCAAAACGCATATCTGGCAAGACTGCAATTCGCGCCGCAATCTAGATTTGGCGTGCGTCACCTCGTAGTGTCGCAGCCAACCCTCAATATCGCCGCAACGGCTTGAACACAGGAACAGACACCATGACAGACGCCTACACGCCGCCGAAGGTTTGGACTTGGGATAAAGACGGCGGCGGCCGCTTCGCCAATATCAACCGCCCCATCGCAGGCCCGACCCATGACAAAGACTTGCCAGTAGGCGAGCAGCCGTTCCAGCTTTATTCCCTGGCGACGCCAAATGGCGTCAAGGTCACGATACTGTTTGAGGAGTTGTTGGCTGCCGGTCATAAAGGCGCCGAATACGATGCCTGGTTGGTTAGTATTCAAGATGGGGATCAGTTCGGTTCTGGCTTCGTCGACATCAATCCCAATTCAAAAATTCCCGCGCTTTTGGATCGTTCGGGTCCTGAGCCGGTCCGGGTGTTTGAATCGGCGTCAATCCTGGTTCATCTCGCTGAGAAATTTGATGCGTTCTTGCCCGGCTCCGGTCCGATGCGCACAGAGACGTTTAATTGGCTCTTCTGGCAGATGGGCTCCGGGCCTTTTTTGGGCGGCGGTTTCGGTCACTTCTACGCTTATGCGCCAGAGAAGTTTAAGTATGCGATCGACCGTTTTGCGATGGAGGTGAAGCGTCAGCTCGACGTCCTTGACCGACGCCTCGGCGAAAGCGAGTTTATCGCGGGTCCAGATTATACAATCGCGGATATGGCCATTTTCCCCTGGTATGGCGGTATGGCCATGGGGCAGCTTTATGAGGCCGGCGAATTCTTGCAAGTCGACGAATATAAGAATTTGCAGCGCTGGACAAAGACCATTTACGACCGGCCCGCGGTAAAACGGGGACGTATGGTCAATCGTGCTTGGGGAGAACCTGCCGGTCAGCTGCGCGAACGCCACTCAGCCGAGGACTTCGATACCAAAACGCAAGATAAAGTCGATGAGGAGAGTTGATGCGCCGGTAGTTTAAAACCACCGAATGAATTGGCGTGCTTACCCTATCTCTTGCTGTTCGTGGTCAACTCTTCCGTAATCGTAAAGAGGGCCTCGATCAGCGCTTTCTCTTGTCGGCGGTCAAGCACGGCAAACAAGTTATCTAAGCGTTCAGTCTGATAACTCGACGCCTCAAGATAGACCGACTTGCCCGTTTCCGTCATTTTTACGAGCGTAGAGCGACGATCACTGGGGTGTGGATGGCGTCCCGCCAGGTCATCTCGCTCCATCCCGTCAACGAGCGTTGTAATATTGCGTTTGGAGACGGACAACCGTTCGGCCAATTCCACCATGGTCAGCTCGTTCTCTTTTTCCAACGCTTGCATGACCTGAAAGCGCGCGGGCGAAAGCCCCAGTTCGGCATTCAGCTTGCGCAGGAATTGAATGAATGGCGGAAGGAATACGCAGATCGCATTGGTCGTTGAACTGGACACTTGCTACTTCCATTTGGTGTGTTTATACACTAAGAGTAATCTCACTATGAAGTGGATTTACTAGAAGTAGCTTATGATTGAGCTGGGTGCAATCTGGCCGCGCATATCGGGGACGACAGGGAACATAGGCTCGAGCACCGCTATGGTTAACCACGGAAGCGGCGCGTTACGCTATCTCGTCGACGGGAATTTCATATGGTTGTCCGCTTTTCGGACTAAAATTATGCTGTGCGCAGCAACGTTGATAAACGCATTGGCATGAGTGCAATGGTCCCTGTAAAGCTGTTTCGCATCCCCGATCGACAATACCCCAGAGCAAAGCGAACCCGTCTTATTGTCGAAACTTCGATTCGCGCGTGTTGCGATATTCGCCACGCCAAAGCACAGTTTTCACGCGTAACAAGACTTGAAAAGGAGTGAGATATGGCTGCGGCCAAAACAGCGGTAATCACCGGTTCGACGGGCGGCATTGGCGGCGCTGTCACCGATGTCCTGGCGTCCCAAGGATGGAAGCTCGTACTCGTCAATCGCTCCGCCAGCAAAGGCGCCGATCAGCAAGATGCGCTTAAGAAGGCCTATCCGGACGTTGATGTGACGCCTATTTCTGCGGACCTCTCTGATATTCAACAGATACGATCCGCCGCGAGCGAAATTATCAGTGCGACCCCTAAAATTGACGCGCTCTTGAATATCTCTGGCGTCCTGACGTCGTCGGAAGTGAAAAGCGCTCAAGGTTTTGAAATCCATTATGCGATCAATGTCATTGCAAATTATCTGATGACCACTCTATTGCGCCCTGCGCTGACCGGTTCGAGCCCAGACGAAAAAAGTATGGTTGTCACGATGTCGTCCTCCGCGATTAAGGGGGTGCGATCGCTCGATCTTGATAAACTGAACAACCCGCCATCTCTTGGTCTATTCGGTGCTTATGCGACGTCGAAAATGGCGCTGACGATTATGTGCGCCGCGCTAGCGGATGATTTGCTTAAAGACAATATCCTCATTCGCGCCGTTGATCCTGGCGCGACCGCAACGCCCATGACCACCGGATCGGGCGACGGCATGCCTGGTTTTTTGCGTTTTCTCGCGCCATTGCTCTTCAGCAAGCCAGACAAACAGGCAAAGAAAATTGCATTCGCCGCGGATCCGGCAAGCTATGACGGTAGAACCGGCGTTTTGGTCATGGAGGGCAAAGAACGGCCAATGCCAAAAATCGCTCAGGACCCAGAGCTGCAAAAAGCGCTGTTGGCGAAACTCTCAAGCGACGTCGGATAGTCGGCGAGCAGTTAACGACAAATAATAAATCACTCGTGGGCCCTATTGGATAGGGTTCGGTACGATCCATCGCCGCGAATTTATTCAAATCAGCAGGGCGCGCTCTGAAAAGAGACGCATAGGGAGAAACTTTATGGGTAAGTCATTGGGTCGATCCCGTGCACAACGTCGCATCACTTTGGGAGCCTTGGCTGCGGTCATAGGACTGAGCGTCATTAACGGACAGATCGCGCGCGCCGAAGACGATGCAGGTGACACGGTATCGAATGAAAATCTGATAAATCCGCCGGCAGAGAGCTGGCTCATGTTCCGCGGCAATCATGCAAGCTGGGGATATTCGGCGCTCGATCAGATCAACCGTAAGAACGTTTCTGACACGCAGCTCGCGTGGACAGCGGCGATGACGCCTGGATCCAGCCAACCAACCCCGATCGTCCATGATGGCGTTCTGTACGTACCAAATCCCAGAGACCAAATTACGGCGCACAATGCGACAACAGGCGACCTCCTTTGGTCGTATCGGCATAAGAGACGTGCTGAGGTATGGGGCTCCGGCGATATCACGCGCAATATCGCCATCTATGATGGCAAGATCTATCACGCTGCGGGCGATGCGCGATTGATTGCGCTCGACAAAACGACAGGCAAACTCGTTTGGGATGTGTCGGTCGGTGATCCGGCGCTCACGACGCACTCGTCCGGGCCCATCATTGCAAATGGCCGCGTTTTTGCGGGGCGCGTCTGTCGTTACGCGCCGCCCGCCAGATGCGATGTCGCCCACCTTGCTCGACCTCGCGAGCGTCCGCACGGATCCTGCGCATGCGCTCGATGGTCGCTCGCTCGTCGCGGATCTCTCCGGCGACTCATCGTCCGACAAGGGCTACGCGTACCA
>JBCDBM010000116.1:0-10293 GCA_039183665.1 Pseudomonadota bacterium
CCGGCGCGCAATTCCTGCTCGGGGTGGATCTGGAAAAGGACGAGAAAATTCTGAATACGGCGTATAATGATGCGGCGGGCGTCACCGCTGCATTTAACCTCAACCTTTTATATCGTATGCGTCGAGAATTGGACGCGGATATATCGGTTGAGGATTTCGAGCATCACGCTTTTTACAATGCTCGCGAAACGCGAATTGAAATGCATTTGCGCGCGCGAGTAGCGACCGACATCGTCATTGACGCAATGTCCTTCCACTTTGAGGCTGGCGAGACGCTTCATACAGAAAATTCTTATAAATATTCGCGCGCCCGATTGGCTGATCTGCTCCGAGAAACCCCTTGGAAACTCGATAAAATCTGGACTGATCAACAGGGCTGGTACGCGGCGTGCCTTTTGAGCCACAGATGACGCCCATCGTGCTGTTGGTCGTGACGGCAAACACGCCTATATTATGCGCGTGCTCTGGTGAGCGCGTTATTAGGGAGAACCGACGCTGACTTCAAAAGACGGCGTTGCGGCCGCCGGCAAGGCCGCGTTGAAAATGGCGCCGCCCATTGATCCAATGGACGACGCAGCGGAGGGCAGCGTATTTAGCGATGCCGACGCGGCAGCGGAACGCGCCGCAAACGCCCTCTCGCCCGAGGAAAGATCCCAAGCCATACTCAATCTGATTTTAAGCGAGCTCGACGCCGATAAGGCCGAAGAGGTGGTGACGATCGACCTGGATGGAAAGTCCAATATCGCGGACGCCATGGTCGTCGCCTCCGGACGATCCCAACGACATGTCGTGGCGATGTCCGATAAGATTCAGCGGCGACTGAAAGAGGCGGGCTTTGGTCGCTGCAACATTGAGGGCGCGGGCGCGGGGGATTGGGTGCTTATCGATGCCGGCGACGTCATTGCGCACCTGTTTCGACCGGAAGTGCGCAAATTCTATAATTTAGAACGCGTTTGGTCCGAAGCGGCGCACGCGCCGGTGGACGCAGAGATCTAAGGCCACACGAGAGCGGAGCGCCCATGCGGCTTGTGATTGCCGCGGTCGGCAAAACGCGATCCGGCCCCGAAAAGACCCTTTTTGACGATTATCTTAAACGCGCGAGCGGGCTCGGGCGCCCTTTAGGTTTGAGGGGCCCCGAATTCACCGAATTTGAGATTTCTCGGGCGCGCGATCGACGCCAACGACAAGCCGCAGAAGGCGGCCAATTAATGGGCGCCATCGCCGCAGGCGGCTATCTGATTGCCCTCGACGAACGGGGCGAGAATTTAGCGAGCCAGGCATTCGCTGATCTACTAGGCCGCGTGCGCGATGACGGCGCCCCGCAACTGGTGTTGGCCATAGGCGGCGCAGACGGACATGACGGTGCGCTGCGCGACCGCGCGGACAAATTGGTCGCCTTTGGCAACGCGACATGGCCCCATATGCTGGTTCGTGTGATGCTTGCGGAGCAAGTATATCGCGCTATGACGATTCTAGCCGGCCATCCGTATCACAGAGACTCATGACGCTTCGTTTTTTCAGTCTGTTGACGCTTGCGATGTCCGCGCTCGCCGGAGGCCACGCGGTCGCGCAGATTAGCGAGCAAGACCTGGCGGATGTCGAGCGCCAGCTAAAGGATCAGGCCGCAGAAGAACGTCGCTTGCTTGAAGAAGCAGAAGCGCGCGCTCAAGAAGTTGCGGCCTTACGTCATCGCCTCATTGAAACCGCTGATGCGCTGCAAGAGGCGGAGCGTGCGATGCTGAAAGTTGAGACGTCTATCGGCGAGCTGGAAAGTGAGAAAACCGCGGCGGAAACTTCCCTGCGATTGGAAGCCCAAAATCTGAGCCAAGTCCTGGCAGCCTTGCAATCACTAGAGCTGTCGCGTCCGCCGGCAATTTTGGTGACGCCCGAAGACGCGAACCGCGCCGCGCGCGCGGCGATGCTGTTGTCGGACGCAGCGCCGGAAGTGGAAGCGCGTGCCGCTGCCTTGCGCAGCACGGTCGATCAGTTGGCGATCCTCACCGATGCGCTCGCAAGCGAACGTGAAGCGTATATTGCGACGAATATTGAGCTGTCGGCGCGCCGAGATGTTTTGTCCGAATTGATGGCGCAAAAGGAATCCGAGCGCGATGTTGTCGCCGGGCTCGCCTCGGCCGCCCAGCGTGAAAGCGCGAAACTGGCCGCGCGCGCCACAGATTTACGCGAGGTGTTGCGTCGGTTGGAGCGTGTGGCGCATCTGGTGACCCCGCGACTTAAACCACCGCCGCCGCGGCTTGCGGCGCCGGGCCCGCGGCCCGCATCGCCCTCAATTAAGCCCGTGGCGCCGCGCCCCTTTTCAGGAGCGAAAAGCTTCGCCGCGGCGCGCGGCGCCTTGCGCTCTCCAGTGACCGGCTCTTTGGTGGGTTCCTTCGGCAAAAAGCGCCCCGAGGGCGGCGTTTACGAAGGATTAAGGTTTTCGGTGCCCTATCGCGGCCTTGTGACCGCACCATTTGAAGGTCGCGTCGTGTTCGCGCGGGATTGGTCGCCAATCGGCAACCTCATAGTGCTAGACGTGGGCGGCGGCTACCATGTACTCTTCGTCGGCGTAGACGCGATATTGGTGGACGAAAGCCAGACGCTCGCGGCCGGAGAGCCGATCGCGCGCATGGCGGCCGGAGGATCGAACTTGGATCTTGAGATCCGCAAGAATGGCGAGCCTGTTAACCCGGCCTTATGGCTCTCAAAGAAAACGATGGATGAGCTGGCGTTTTAGGCTGGCGACGTAAAGGTGCAGTCGATGAAACGAGTTCAAACGCGCAACGCTCAACGTCTTGGCGCGTCGCCGCGACGCTTTTCCGGCGGGGCCCTCTTCGCCGCCGCTATTGTCGGCGGTTTGGCCTTTACCGCGCTTTCTAATGCGGTCGTCGCGCGCACAACGATTTCGCCGGACACCTTCCGTCAGCTTGATCTGTTCGGAGAAGTCTTTGAGCAGGTTCACGAAAATTACGTCTCGGAACCCGCAGATGCGGAGCTGATCAAAGGCGCCATTGACGGCATGCTCTCAACGCTTGATCCGCATTCAAATTACCTTGATGCGGATGATTTTGAGACCGTTCAAGAGCAAACCCGCGGTTCGTTTGCCGGGCTCGGCATCCAAGTCGTGATGGACAATGAGGGCCCCGATAAAGGCCTCATCAAAATCGTCTCACCCATCGATGACACCCCCGCTAAGCGCGCCGGCATCGAAACCAACGATCTCATTGTTGAGATTGACGGCGAGCAAGTTTTGGGCATGTCGCTTGATGAGGCGATCTCAAAATTGAAAGGCCCGAAAGGTACGAAAGTCGACATCAAAATTGTTCGTGAGCGGACGGACGATCCGTTTGAGCTTACGCTTGTGCGCGATATCGTTCGGGTGCCGACTGTCACCTCCCGCGCAGAAGGCGATTTCGGCTATGTGCGGATATCCACCTTTTCCGAGCAAGCGGAAAAAGGCTTGGTGCGCGCCATCCGAGATCTGAACAAAGAAATTCCAGGCGGCGCGCGCGGGCTTGTGCTTGATTTGCGCTGGAACCCAGGCGGCTTGCTCGACCAAGCGGTGGCGGTCGCAGACGTCTTTTTAGAGGGCGGCGAAATCGTTTCCACCCGCGGCCGACGCGCCAGCGATACGCTGCGTGAAATGGGAACGCCCGGCGACCGCATGAACGGCAAACCGGTCGTTGTTCTGATCAATGAAGGCTCGGCGTCTGCGTCCGAAATTGTCGCCGGCGCGCTGCAGGACCGTAATCGCGGCGTTGTGCTCGGCGTCAAAAGCTTCGGCAAGGGCTCGGTGCAGACGGTGATCCCGCTGCGCAACGGGTCGCAAGGGGCGCTGCGCTTGACGACGGCGCGCTATTACACGCCGTCTGGGCGGTCGATCCAGGCCTTGGGGATCGCGCCTGACGTTGAAATGCCGATC
This sequence comes from Pseudomonadota bacterium, assembly GCA_039183665.1. Lineage (GTDB taxonomy): Bacteria > Pseudomonadota > Alphaproteobacteria > Caulobacterales > Parvularculaceae > Hyphococcus. The sequence continues at coordinate 3,917 of JBCDBM010000116.1, forward strand.
GTTCGTCCAGGCGAGGAAGAGGTTACCGAACGGCCGAGTGAAAGCGATTTACCCAATGCGCTCGACGTCGTTGACGCTGAGGGCGAAGATGAAACGGCCGAAGACGCTGTTGCCGGCGTGGAGCCGGTCGTTTGCGGTTTTGAAGAGGACGGCGAAACGCCCCGCGATTGCCAATTAGAGCGCGCGCTTCAGATTCTCTCTGACGCCACGGCCTATCGCAATGCGCTTGCCCAGGGGCTTACAGACACGGCGGACGTTGCCGGCGGGATTCCGCAATAGCAAAAAAGCCCTCGCGGCCCGATTGTTTCCATTTGATTAACCCTATCCTTTCAAGCTCCGCGCGATTCATGTAACGCGCTGCGGCGCGCAGAGTTGTGCTCCGTTGATGGGAAAACGACGCAGAAAATTACGGCTGCCGGTGATAAGCCGCCTCTCTTTGGCTTGGATGGGCGCTATTGCCGCGACCCTCGTCATCGCCGTGGGCGCTGTTGTCGCCGGGCGCGATTCGGGGCGCATAGCGCTGCCTGTGGACGCCATTGAGTACGCCGCAAGGCCGTCTGCGCCCGCGATGAACGCACCGCGGAACCAGACACCCCGGGCCGTGCCGCGCGTTGCGCTCGATGAGGCGGCGGCTAACGACGCGGCGCCGCTATTAGCGCAGCCAGATCTCGCGCCCGAGACAAGTGCGGGCGCCGATCCGACTGGTTGGCTCGATGACGATAGCGCCGCCAATACCGCCAATACGGACAGAGTCGTGATCACCATTGCGGGGGCAGAACCTGTTCGCGCCCACGCAGCGACGCCTGCATCGCTGAACCCCGGCGCTGGCTTATCGCCGATCGCAGAGCCCGACGCATCGCTCTTGCATCAATCCGCTTTTGGCGCCGTCCCGCGCATCGGGCCGACAGGGCGAAAACCGTTGGACGCCTATGCGCGACGCCACGAGCGTCAGGGCAGAACGCCGCAGCTCGCGCTTGTGGTGGCTGGACTTGGGCTCAACCCAGATTTAACGCGGCGCGCCATTGAAGAGCTGCCGGCGGAGTTTTCTCTCGCCTTTGCGCCGTATGCGGAGGATCTTGAATACTGGACCGATTTGGCTCGACGCGACGGCCATGAGGTGGTTCTAGAACTTCCGATGGAAGGCTATGGCGATTCCGAAACCACCGTTGGCGCCGCAGGGTTGTTGTCTAGTCGGAGCGCGCCTGAAAATCTGCAGCGGTTGGATTGGTTGTTGTCGCGGACAAAGGGGTATTTTGCGGCGACCAATTATCGCGGCGCAAAGCTCTCCAGCGACGCGAAAGCCATGACGCCAGTCTTGGCGCGCCTCAAAGAAGCAGGCGTTGCCTATATCGATGACACGGGCGCGGTCGAAGGTCAGACGGCCGCGGCGGGGTTGCGGGTGTTGACGGCCGAAAAGGTCATCGCCTCTGGAGCGGCCGGGTCCGGCGCAATCCGGCGCGATTTGCGCAGCCTGGAGGAGGCGGCGAAAGCCTCCGGCGGGGCCATCGGCAAAGCCTATGCCAGCGATATCGTGCTTGATGAAGTGACCGCATGGATCGACGTCGCGCCGCGCGAAGAGATTGAAATCGCGCCCGCTTCCTCGCTATTGCGCCGAGGCGCAGTTGCGCGCTAATCACCAGGCGTTCTCGGTCTAAGACCACCACGTCAGGTCGCAATAAAATGTATACGGACGAAATACTCAAAACCTATCGCCCAAATATCGGCGTTATCCTGTTCAATCGGACGGGCTCGATTTTTCTTGGGCGGCGCGTCGGCGCTTTGGGGGACCCTGAGGTGGGCGTTGCCCCATTTCGTTGGCAGATGCCGCAAGGCGGCATCGATGAGGAGGAGTCGCCCGAGGCGGCCGCCTTTCGCGAACTAAAAGAAGAGACGGGCGTTGTCTCGGCGCGGCTATTGACCATTACGCCCGGGTGGCTCGCCTATGATTTTCCGCCCGAATACAAGCGCAAGAATTGGAAAGGCCAGCGCCAGAAATGGGCGGCAATGGTGTTCGAAGGCGAGGACTCGGAAGTTGATCTTGAGGCGGATGATCATCAAGAGTTCGACGATTGGCGCTGGAGCGCGCTTGAAGATGCGCCGGGTCTAATCGTCCCTTTCAAACGCAAGGTGTATGAAGATCTGGTCGTCGGGTTCGCCCCGTTGCGCGATTTTTTGCGCAGCGCCTATGCAGCATCTTAAGCCCAAAAAAAGCGCGCCCCATCGCACCGCCCGCTGACCCGCGGCCGAAAACGCGCTTAGAATTTCGCATCGATTGATCAGCAGATGAGGCGCGCAGAGCGCACCCAGTCTAACTAATCTGAACCCGGATTTATCGTGGTTTTCGAGAAACGTGCCGTCCGCCAGGAAGCGCTGCGCGATCCGCGCGCATTGGCTTTGCGCGTTTCGGCTTGTGCAAACTTCGGATCGCAGATTTCGCCCCGCTTGATCCGTAGTCCGGCGCCAAAGCCGTCGCGGCTTCCAGCACGCTTGTTTCTAGTCGCCGCGCTTCGTTCAACGCCCCTGAGGCCCGCCCTAAGGCCGCGACGATCGTTACGAACAAAAACGCATTCAAGAACGTCAAAAACACCATAATCGCAGAATTGTTGCTGCTTAAATCTTGTTGCAACTGATTCAGGACTTCCGCCTGTTCCACACCACACCTCCAGATCGCGCAGAGCAACGCCGGCCCCGTCCGGCGCCGTCATCCTGCGCAAGCGAAGTTGTAGACGCAAGATCGCGACAAAATCAATAAAGCACGCGGGATTGCGGGAATTTCGTCGTCGTCTCGCAACCCCCGAATAGCATAAAGCTGCGTCAAAAAGCAGTGCGTCGCAAAAAATTGTTGCATCGCGAGAGTGGAGGCGCCAGAGTTCCCGCGGCGGGGTCTGTGCGTCTGCGCGCGGCCGTTCGCTCCGACAGAGAGTAATTGTGGGGATACACATGAAAAAAACCTGGCGAAACATGGCGGCAGCGGCGGTTACGATCGGCGCAGTCAGCATGTCCGTTGGCTATGCGCAGGAAGCTGAAGCAGCAGCAGCGCCGGCCTACGACTTCGTTTTCAACACTTTATTGTTCCTGATCATGGGCATGGTCGTCATGTTCATGGCTGCTGGATTTTGTATGCTCGAGGCTGGCTCGGTGCGTGCGAAAAACGCAGCGACGATCTGCTACAAAAACGTGATGGCGTATTCGATCGCGTCCATCATGGTGTGGCTGATCGGCTACAACGTCATATACGGGGATAACCCAACCGGCTATATCGGCACGTTGTTGCCGTGGGCGGCTGATGATGCTGCAGCGCTTGATACGGGCTATTCGGCGTCGTCCGACTGGTTCTTCCAGATGGTGTTCGTTGCGACTGCAGCGTCGATCGTCTCTGGTGCGCTGGCTGAGCGCATTCTTCTGTGGCCGTTCTTCATCTTTACAGCGGCGTTGACCGGGTTGATTTACCCGATCCAAGCGTCCTGGGAGTGGGGCGGCGGCTGGCTCGACTCGCAATACGGCTTCTCCGACTTTGCGGGCTCGACGCTTGTTCACGCCACCGGCGGCTGGGCGGCTTTGGCCGGCGCCATCGCTGTGGGTCCGCGTTTGGGCAAATACGGCCCTGGCGGCGAAATCAACCGCTTCAGCGGCTCAAGCTTGCCGCTTGTCACGTTGGGTGTGTTCATCCTGTGGCTCGGTTGGTTCGGCTTTAACGGCGGTTCGCAGCTGGCTCTTGGCACGCTCGACGACGCGATTGCGGTCTCCGACATCTTCGTCAACACGAACACGGCGGCGGCAGCCGGCGTTATCACCGTGGCGGTGTTGTCGTCTGTGCTTTCCAAGCGCATGGACCTGTCGCTCGCCCTGAACGGCGCCATCGGCGGCCTGGTTTCGATCACGGCTGAGCCGCTTGCTCCGGCAATTTGGCAGGCAGCGCTGATCGGCTCTGTTGGCGGCGTCATCATCTTCGTCACCACGCCGCTTCTTGAAGCGATCCGCGTGGACGACGTTGTCGGCGCGATCCCGGCTCACCTCTTCTGCGGCATCTGGGGCACGATCGTTGTGCCAGTGACCAATGGCGATGCGAGCTTCGTTGGCCAAGCGGTCGGCATTGTCGCTAACGGCGTGTTTGTCTTCTCGGTGAGCCTCGTCTTGTGGTTCTTCTTGAAGTTCACAATTGGCCTGCGCGCGTCTCCTGAGGACGAAGCCAAAGGTCTCGACCAATCTGAGGTTGGCGCTGACGCCTACCCAGACTTCACGTTCTCAACGGCGGAACAAAGCTAGGGTTCTCTACGAGGCCCGGCCTAGGGGCGCTGCCCAAGCGCCTCTTCGCCCACCCCGAAGCCGGTCGCGCCCCCGCGTCCGGCTTCTCTGATTCTAAAGCGGCCTATAATCAGGCAACTTTAATTGACGCGTTGACGGGCAAATCCCGGTCATCGTTCGAATTGACGAAGACGCATCCGCTGGACTGCATGAAATGTCTCATTGCCGTCCCATCAATACGGGTCGTCGCGACAGCGCGGGCATCTTCTGTTGTCGACGGCTGACAACGCTCACGGGGTTTTCGGTGTCGTCGTATTTTGGGCACAGCAAGCGACAAACAATAAAAGCAGCGCTTGCAAGCGCTGCTTTCTCGGATTCTAGGCTTAGATGAGGCCGCTTCGACCTAAAGCGCCGCCTGGACTTCTTTCAAGCGCGCGATCTCGTGTTGCGCCGCTATTTTTTTCTCGTCCGTATCGGCGTCTGCGAGGTCTTCCTCTGCATTCTTGATGCGTTGGGCGATGTCCTCGGCGCTGATTTCCTCGGCCGGCGCTGCTTCTTCCGCCAGGATCGTCAGGCCTTCCGGAGAGATTTCTGCGAAGCCGCCGCGAACAAAGATGCGCTTTGTCTCTGCGCCGTCTTTGATCACCGCCATGCCGGGGGCGAGCGTCGTCATCATCGGCGCGTGGTTCGGCAGCACGCCAATCCATCCTTCCGAGCCCGGCAGGTCGACCTGGTCGACCTCCGCAGACATCAGCTCGCGCTCGGGCGAGACCAAGTTGAAGTGAAGTTTGTCAGCCATCCGCCCTACGCCGCTTCAGCCGCAAGCTTGGCTGCTTTTTCAATCGCGTCCTCGATGGTGCCGACCATATAAAACGCCGCTTCCGGCAGGTGGTCGTATTCGCCTTCGATCAACCCTTTGAACGAACGCACCGTATCAGCGACGGGCACCTGAATGCCCGGGAAACCGGTAAAGACCTCGGCGACGTCAAAAGGTTGCGACAAGAAGCGCTCAACTTTACGCGCTCGCGCCACGACCAGTTTGTCTTCTTCCGACAGCTCGTCCATGCCGAGGATCGCGATGATGTCTTGGAGCGCTTTGTAGCGTTGCAAGATCTGCTGCACGCCGCGAGCGACTTCATAATGTTCGTCGCCGACAATGCGCGGGTCGAGGATCCGGCTTGTGGAATCAAGCGGGTCAACGGCCGGATAAATCCCTTTTTCGGAGATCGCCCGGTTCAGAACGGTCGTCGCGTCCAAGTGCGAGAACGATGTCGCTGGCGCCGGGTCGGTCAAATCGTCCGCGGGCACATAGATCGCCTGCACCGAGGTGATCGAACCTTTGGTCGTCGTGGTGATGCGTTCTTGCAGCGTGCCCATGTCGGTGGCGAGCGTCGGTTGATAGCCCACCGCGGATGGGATGCGGCCCAACAGGGCGGACACTTCAGAGCCGGCCTGGGTGAAGCGGAAGATGTTGTCCACGAAGAAAAGCACGTCCTGGCCTTGATCGCGGAAACTCTCGGCGACGGTGAGGCCCGTCAGCGCAACGCGGGCGCGGGCGCCCGGGGGCTCGTTCATTTGGCCGTAGATCAGCGAGCATTTTGAACCCGCCGCAGAGCCGTTGTTCTTGGCGGGGTCCACATTCACATTGCCCTCGATCATCTCGTGATAGAGGTCGTTCCCCTCGCGGGTGCGCTCGCCAACGCCGGCAAACACTGAGTAGCCGCCATGCACCTTCGCGATGTTGTTGATGAGTTCTTGGATAAGAACTGTCTTGCCAACGCCCGCGCCGCCGAAGAGGCCGATCTTGCCGCCCTTTGCGTATGGGCAGAGCAGGTCAACAACTTTAATGCCGGTCTCCAGGATCTCCGCTTCCGTAGACTGCTCCACAAAGGGCGGGGCTTCCTGGTGAATGCCGCGACGGTCTTGGTGGTCAATCGGGCCAGCTTCATCCACCGGCTCCCCGACCACATTCATGATGCGTCCCAGCGTGCCTTCGCCGACGGGCACCGCGATGGCGCCGCCCGTATCCGATACCGGCGCCCCGCGCACCAGGCCTTCGGTGGAGTCCATGGCGATGGTGCGCACATTGTTCTCACCCAGATGCTGGGCGACTTCCAAGACCAAGCGTTGGC
>JBCDBM010000117.1:0-10235 GCA_039183665.1 Pseudomonadota bacterium
CCTTTGAGATGGCGCGCGCATTTATCGCTTGTGAAAGCGGGGATGATAAAGAAGCGAATGCACGCCTCGCCCAGCTTGATACAGTCGAAGATCCAGGTTTAGATCTGTGCAAGGTGCGGTTTTTCCTGCGGACAAACGAGCCAAAACGCGCGACTGATGTTGCAGAGAAATATATCGGCGGCGGTCATGTGCGGTCGTTTTGGCCTTATTTATCGATATCTTGGCGGCTGCTAGAAAGCGAACGCGCCCACTGGCTCGACCGAGGCGATACGTTCATTCGCAGCTTTGATCTCAGTTTCGATAAAGGACATCTTGACGAGCTCGCAGTAACGCTCCGTGCATTGCACACGGCAAAGGCGCCGTATTTAGAACAGTCTGTCCGTGGCGGTACACAGACAGACCGAAACTTATTTTTCAATAGTGACCCGATCATTCAATTAACGCGCGCAAGACTAACAGATGCGGTCCGCGAGTACATAAACGGGTTGCCCGCAATAGATGAAGCTCACCCGCTTTTGGGGCCGCCGCGAGATCGGTTTCGGCTCAACGGATCTTGGTCGGTTCTGTTGCGCCCGGAAGGTTTCAATATTTCTCATACGCATACTGACGGGTGGATCAGCTCGGCGTTTTATGTCGATATTCCCGATGACGAAAATTTGGGCGAAAAGCCGTCAGGGTGGATCTCATTTGGCGAGCCGCCCCCAACGCTTGAAATTGATCTTGCGCCTTACGCGCAGATTAAACCAGCGCCGTCTAGACTTGTTTTGTTTCCGTCAACCATGTGGCATCGGACGGTCCCGTTTGATGCGGGCGAACGACTAACGATAGCGTTCGATATTGGGGCGAACAGGCGCTAGATCCCATTTTCCGTATGCTCTCTAATTGAATTTGACGTTCTCTCATAAATTCACGCGCGCCAGTTTAAAAAACAATACCCGGCTATTTGTTGCGTATTTATGACGACCATCTCCAGTAAATAAGAGTGGACTTTATATCTTTGATTTTTAATATATTTTATAATTTAGACCAGAGTTTAAGCACCCGTTTTACGCAAAAAGTTGCGTAACTTTTGATTCTACGATCAACGCTGCCAGAATATAGTCTCTTCGTAAGATCAACGATATCAGGCTGAGACGTCACTCGTCTTTGACAGTGATGAAATCTCCAACGCCCGAGGAGGCGCCAAGTCGATGCGCGCAGCGGTTTTAAACAGCTCTGGATTCCAATTACGCGACGCAGAAATCCCAACGCCGGGCGCTGGCGAAGTGTTAATCAAAATGATCGCCTGCGGGATCTGCGGTGGAGATCAACATATATTCAGTATACGCGATCGCTTGCCAGAAGAAGAAACGTGGCTCGGTCACGAAGGCGCCGGAACCATCGTCAGTTTAGGAGATGGCGTTTCAGGTTTTAACGTGGGCGATACAGTAACCTCGTTATCAGGTGGATTTTCAGAGTATTTCATTAGCCATGCAGATCACGCGTGCTTGGTGCCCAAAGGGATAGACCCGCGCTTAGCTCTTGGCGAACCTGTCGCTTGCTGCGTGCATGCCAGTGACCGCTTCGGCACGAAATCCGGTGATCATGTTGCCGTCGTCGGTTGCGGCTTTATGGGTTTACTATGCATGCAGCTACTAAAGCTTCAGGGCGCAGGAAAAATCGTCGCCATCGATCCCATTGCCTATCGACGTGAGGCCGCAATTCAATTGGGCGCCGACACAGCAATCGCGCCCGAGGAGGTGGAATCATTCGATCCCGAGCAAGGAATTTTCGATATTGTTGTTGAAGCGGCTGGAATCCCATCAGCAATTGATCTGTCAACTGACCTTGCGCGACAACATGGTCGCGTAATTTTTGTAGGCTATCATGAGAGCAATGACGGTATGCGGGTTGTCAACATGCAACGCTGGAATCTGAAGGCGCTTGACATCGTCAATGGCCATGTGCGGCGGATGGATGAAAAATACGACGCCATGGTCAAAGGCGTCGAATTAATCGCGCAGGGCAAACTGCACACAAAGGAACTTGTCGTTGAGTATCCGCTGGATGAGATTTCAACGGCGTTCGACGACATTTTTGGGCGGGAGAAAGAGATATTCAAAGTGGTGCTTGTTGACGGCGGCGCGCATTGATTCGAATTGGATTGATAGGCGCTTCACGCATTGCACAAGAAGCAATTATCGCACCGGCGCGCGATATCCCGGAGGTCAGCGTTGATGTGATTGCGGCTAGCGATCTAGACCGGGCGCACGCCTATGCGGAACTACATCGCATTCCTCAGGCGCTCGGATCATACGATGCGCTCATCGCTTTAGAGGACATTGACCTAATCTATATCGGACTCCCGCCGCATGCGCATAAAGAGTGGGCGATCAAAGCGATGGAAAGCGGTAAGCACGTCTTGTGCGAAAAACCGCTCGCCCTGAGCTTGCAAGACGCGGACGCGATGACTACCTGCGCAATGCAAAATGACCGCTCGCTCATCGAAGCCTTTCACTATCGATTTCATCCGTTATTCATCCGCACGATGGACCTGGTGAGAAACAAGGCGCTCGGCGCTTTGAAATCTGCTCACGGAAAATTCAATGTACCGGTGACTTTCACCAATCGAGAGTTTCGCTATCAACCAGAAATGGGAGGCGGCGCTTTAATGGATCTGGGGTGCTATCCGATCCATTGGTTGAGGTCGATTTTCGGAACAACACCGAAGGTAATGGGTAGCGAAGTGACGCTGGCGCGTTACGGCGTGGATGTTGCCACGCGCGCGGACCTTCAATTTGATAACGGCGCTACAGCAACGATCGAGTGCTCAATGGATGAATCGCTTCCCAATACCCTCGACGCGACGCTAGTTGTGAAGGGCGTTGACGGCGTTTTGAATGTTTCAAATCCCCTGCAACCAGAACTTGGAAGTCGATTGACGCTCGACTCAAAATCGACGCGTCTCGACGAACAGTATGAAGGGTCAACCTTCCCCTACCAACTGCGCTACGTAACGCAACAGCTTCGCGCCAACGCGCCTGCTCTTACTGGCGGTGTGGATGCTGTCGCCAATATGCGCGTGATTGAAGATATCTACAAAAAGGCCGGACACAAAACACATCCCGGCATCTAGAACACTCAGCGAAACTGCTGAGGGAGCAATAGACTCTGGAGGACGACCGAATGGCGCAGATGACGGCGACACGAGAAGCGCCTTCCTATTTGGCGGTAACGCTACTCACCTATTTCATGTTCTTCATGTTCGCGATGACCACGGAGTCTATCGGCGAAGTTATCAAACTAGCCAAAGCCGAGATGGGTCTAACGAACATTCAAGCAAGCGCACTTCACTGGTCGACAATGTCAGCCATTGCATTGAGCGGAATATTCCTAGGTTTCGTCGCCGATAAATTCGGCAGGAAGTACACAGTGATGGGCGGGCTGTTGCTCTACGGTTTGGCCAGCGGGTTGTTTCTTTTTCAAAGTACATTTCTTGCTTATGTCGTTTTGCTCTTTTGCACGGGCATCGCAATTGGCCTTTTTAAAACTGCGGCGCTCGCTCTTATTGGCGACATCACGACGTCAGCAGATCATCACACAAAAAAAATGAACATGGTCGAGGGCTTTTTTGGCGTCGGCGCCATATTTGGTCCGCTATTGGTTGTCCTTTTCAACGAACAAGGACTCCGGTGGAATTACCTTTATGCTCTGGCCGCCTTTATGTGTTTTGCCATGATTTTAGCCGCGGCGATGACGCAATACCCAACTTCTAATCAGTCTACCGATAGTATTGATTTGCGACGTTCATTCAAATATCTCGGCAATAGATATGCAATGGGGTTCTCATTTGCGTGCGCGATGTATGTGGGCTGTGAAGTCGCCATTTTTGTTTGGTTACCGAGCTTTTTGGAAGGATACACAGGGTCGCCTTTTGCCATGAAATTTGCTGCGTACGCGGTGATGATTTTCTTCGTTCTACGCGCTTTGGGGCGTTTCTTGGGCGTTTGGCTCCTCAATCACTTTGATTGGAAACTCGTCATGCTCGGCTTTTCGCTGTTGATCTTTGTTTGTTTCCTTGCGAGCGCGGTGTTCGGTCAGTCCGTTGCTTTATATAGCTTGCCGCTTACTGGCCTCTTCATGTCGATGATCTATCCGACCTTAAACTCAAAAGGCATCAGCTGTTTTCCAAAATCTGAACATGGATCCGTCGCCGGTGTTATTTTATTTTTCACAGCAGCATCGGCCGCGATTGCCCCGTTAATGATGGCCTATGCGGCGGATCTTCTTGGCGGCGGCAATTTACGGGTCGGCTTTTCGTTGGCGACCCTCTTTGCCGCGGCGCTTATGATCATGGCGATATATAATTTCATCTATAACCCAGCGGGCGAAACGCTCACGGCCGCCGACGACTAAGAATGATGAGCGCACGCAACCTATATCGGTCCTGCGCCGCAGGATTGCCGTATAATGAGCTCGGCGGGCATCATCTTTGACGCGGCGCCCTCGCCTGAAATAATTTTCATTAAAGACCGCACGATCGTATTTCCGCCCTCAACAATGTTCTGGCGAATAGTTGTTAGCGGCGGCATCGCGTATTCCGCGATTGGGATATCGTCGAACCCAATCACCGCGACGTCATCGGGAATGTTCGCACCTCTTTCCTGCAACGCGTGCATTGCGCTTAAGGCTAACAGATCATTGGCGGCAAAAATGGCGTCTATGTTGAGGCCATCGTCTAAGGCCGCACCCACAGCCGACATCGCCGCCGCTCGATCAAATTGCGTGTCGATGACCAACTCATCATGGAAAAAGATGGCGCTTTTTGCTATAGCATCCCGATACCCAAAAAACCGTAACTTTGCTTCGATAGCGCGTCTGTCGCCCAGAAAGGCGATGCGGCGACGTCCGTGGCGAATAAGATGTTCTGCAGCCGTTTTACCGCCATCCCGATTGTCTGAACCGATTGTACAATAGTCAGCATCGGGAAGGACGGCGCCCCAAATCACGACATTGGGCGCGGTTCGAGCGAGCGATTTAATCCGCGCATGGTCGCCGCGTTGGCCAATTAGGATGATGCCGTCGCTCGCGCCTTTAGACAGGATTGTCCGAGCTGCGTCAGGCTCGCTAAGATCGGCTTTCGTGAGCAGCATATTGTATCCATTATCCGCGAGGGCGTCCGCGATCACGCCCATCATTTCCAATGTAAAGGGCGAGGAATACAGCTCAGATCGGGTCGCACTCGTTGGCAAAACGACGGACACCGTGGGCGATCGCTTTCCCGACCATTCCCAAGCAGACCCAGTCAGACGATAGTCACTCTCATAGGCGAGCCGGCGTATTCTTGCTTTCACCTTGTCGGAGACTTCGTCGCTGTTCTTGAGCGCTCGAGAGACCGTGGACTTCGAAACGCCGGCCGCGTGCGCGAGGGTCTCCATGGTGACTTTTTTAGCCAAGGGCCACTCCCATCGAACGGCAGCAAATATCGCTTACCAAGCTCAATTCTAACTCGCGCGTTGCGCCAAAGCGAGCGCTACACCTCGCTATCGAGCTTGTTTCGCACACTTACCGTCGCAGCGCCCAAGGGAGAAGCGCGTGCACGCTTGCAGTCCTTCATCAATCGGAAGCCATGTAAAGGCGCTCAGGCGTCGATGAACACATCGATCAAGAAATCTACACGCGTACCCGCACGCAATTGCCAGTCGGCGAATCCTAATTCATGTGTTTTGGCGTCGCTAATGTCGGTCAACGATTTTTCGCTCAGGCTATTTTTTTGAAATAGGGCGCAGCATATGGCAATCAAGCAGTTGGCATCAGCCGTTGATATCCCGACAGCCGATTTGGAGGATTGGGGTCCGGTCCCCGAACCCATAGGCGAGCCAGTTTCACATTTGCGCGGGATCACGCTCAACGAAAACGCTGACGGCTCTGAGGCGGGTTTGTGGGAGTGCACGCCCGGCAAATGGGTCCGCAAGGTGATGGACGCGGAAATTAGCAGTTTTGTTTCTGGGCGCGCTCTATTCCATCCAGAAGACGGCGACACCATAGAAATCAACGCTGGCGACAGCGTGTATTTTGATAACAACTCAAAAGGCGTCTGGGAGGTGTTGGAGACAACCCGCAAAGTCTATCTTACCTACAAACGGGACTAGGATCTCGTCGCGCCGACCAGCAGTGTTTTTGCCGAACGTAATCGTGCATTGAAAAACGCCAATCGAAGAAGGATCAATCATGGTCAAGCAATTGTTCGCAGCAGCAGCGTGCGCCGCGGCGCTAGGATGCGCCCCGTCAACGGACGAAGAGGCTGCGCCCGCAGACAGCGCCGCGGAAACCCTCGACCCGTCATCGCAGCACCTTGATGAGATCCTCAGTGCATTGCCAGAAGACGCCATAGCAAGGATCCCCTACCGGAATCCTAAAGAAACACTCGCGTTCTTTGGGGTCGAACCCGGAATGACCGTCGTCGACACCGTGCCGGGCGATATTTGGTACACTCACATTCTCGCTCGCTATCTCGGTCCCGATGGCACGGTTATCGGTGCAGACCGACCTCTTTCCGTATGGGAATGGTTCGGGCCTGACTATTCTCCGCCTGAGTTTTTGGAAGAACGCAAAAGCTGGCCGACGACATGGACGGCGAAGCAAACCGAGATTCACGGAACTGACGGCCCGGCCTTCGAGGCATTTGTTTTTGGGAGCGCACCGGAGTCGCTCACGGGCTCGGTGGACGTCGTTATGGTCATTCGAGAAATGCATAATATGATCGCGGCGGATGAAAGTAGCGCGCTGGTTGAGAACATGTTGGCGGAAGTCCACGCCATGCTGGCGCCAAACGGCGTGTTCGGCATTATCCAGCACCGAGCGCAAGAAGATGCGCCTGACAGTTGGGCAAACGGCGCCAATGGCTATTTGAAACAGTCTGCGCTTGTGGCGCTCGTAGGAGCGAACGGCTTTGCGCTCGAAGCGGCGAGCGAAATCAACGCTAACCCAAAAGACCGGCCGACGGATGGTGAAGCTGTATGGCGCCTGCCGCCGGCCCTTTATGGGTCTGAAGAAGACGACGCACTGCGAGATGCCATGCTGGCCATCGGCGAATCTGATCGCATGACCCTGAAATTCCGCAAAGTGGAGTAAATTGGCGTCGACTGGGCGCTTGCATCCTTTGCCCAGAGGACATTGCCTGCCCCAGCTTCTATACTCTTCCTGCTCCGCGAATATCCGTACTAGAGTGGGAAGAGAAAATGGCTGAACATGACGCGTTTGCCCGTCACGAAGTGCTACATATGAGTTTGTTTCTGGCCGAGGCTGTTGAAGCGCAGCTGATGGAAAGACCGATCATAAAAGCAAATCCGACTTGGTCCGCCCTCGCAGCAACCGCGAACGAAGCGCTGTTAGATCTATATCAGGCGATTGGGGCGGCGTCGGATGAACCGGCGTGACTTGCAAGTTGGAGTCCGTAATTCGCCAATATGCAGGCGGCGCGCCTCTTACATACTCGCTGCGTCTCTCAAATAATCGGGCATGGAGACGTCAATGCTGGACGGACAGTTTAGTAATTCAGGATTTGATGGATAAGTTTCACTTACAAAAGCTTCGACATCCGGAATGCACCCATTTAGACGTGCCCAATAGAGCGCAATAAGATATCCTGACATATCATCAGGGTGCGTTAAGCCGCGGGCTTCGAACCAATGTTTCAGCGGACCGCCGCGCCAAAGGCACAAGCCATTGCGGATTCCCATACCCCAACCGAAGTGAAACAAAATCAGGTCGCGATACGCAGTCGACTTGATACGTCCCTTTTCCTCTTCGCTAAATACAACATCCCAATAAGCCCAGGTGTCTTCGGGGGTTGTAAGCGTACAGGCGTCGAAACTCTCACTCTCGTATTCAGCGACTTGTTGGGCGGGTACCGGCGCCAAGAGTGCATCTGATTTTTGGCTAACATCATTCGCACATCCAGCAGCGAACACAAAAGTCGACAATACTGGTATCAGCTTGTACAGTTGCGTTTTGCACAAGCGCTCTAAGCGTTGCGCCAGATTTGCCTGTGAACCGCTAATCAGGCAATTGCGAATCGCTATCGCCCGTGGCTGGATAAGAGTTGCTGAGCTCGACATTTATTTCGTTGCAGCTTTTTCAACGGCGCGCATGACGCGCAAGACATTGCCGCCCCATATTTTTTCGAGGTCTTCCTCTGAATAACCGCGCGCTAACAATCCCGCGGTTACGTTGGGGGAATCCGCTGCACTATCCCATCCCGCAACACCGCCGCCGCCGTCAAAATCGCCGGATAATCCCACATGATCAATACCCGCGACAGCGATCGCGCGTTCCACATGGTCAAGAAATTGATCTAGCGTGATATCGTCAAATTCTCTGCGGATGCGCGTCCGCTCACGCGCAAATTCAGAGAGCGTCGCCGGCGACGCGGCGACATATGCCGCATACGATGTAAGTCCCAGCCTCGCCCGCAGCGCTCCGATCGCCTCTTCAATGCGCGGATCGACATCGCCGATATATGACCTAAACGCCGTGATTTGCGCGACGCCGCCATTGTCGCGGATGGCCTCAAGCTGCGCATCGGTCAAGCCGCGCGGATTATCATAAACCCCGGCGACGGTTGAATGAGACGCGATGACTGGCGCCCTGGACGCTTCAATGGCGTCTGCAACTGACGCAGCCCCCACATGACTAACGTCGACCATCATGCCGTGATCGTTAAGGCTGGCGACGAGCACGCGACCGAGATCCGTAAGCCCCGCATCTTCGCCGTCGCCACGCTCGGCGACGGGGTTGGATGACCCACCAAACTGATTATGGCCGAAATGGGTGATCGACGCGTAAAGAGCGCCGCGCGCCGCCCATTTGGCGACGGCCGTTTCAACCTCCGCCGGCGTGCTGCCTAGGGGATAACTATTCTCTATACCGATTAAGGCGACAAGTTTGCCTTTCCTATTGATCGCCTTCACCTCGCTAGCGGTGGTCGCGAGCGCGATTTTGTCCGGGTTGGCGCGCAACATGCGGACAATGCCGCGATATTTTTCTTCGGCCGCTGCCTCCGCCGCTTTGTAACCGTCGGGCGTTAATGCTCCCTGCTGCGCATAAACGACAAAAAAACCAGCGTCCAAGCCACCGATGCGCATTCCCGGCAAATTCACTTGCGCCAGATTAAGGACGCCAGGGTCCAACGCATTCGTGCCGTAACCTGGGCCGATATCAATATGCGTATCTATCGTCAGCAATCGGTCATGCAGTTCCATCACATCGGGATCGCTGAGCGCCGATTGCGCGATCGCCGGCGCGGCGCCAAGTGACAGAACGAGCGAAAGCAATAGAGTTTTTGCACGGCGCATGAAGAAGTTCTCCTATTCGTCGGTAAGGATCATAACCGCGTCCGTCGCCGCCATGCAAAACCCGACCGCGTAACCGTGCATCTTGGGGCGGGGTGCTGCCTTTGGTTCATTGATCGCAGGATTATCCGTTGAGGATCGGTTGCCGGCTTGCGACCAACCCCTCTCATCCGACACTAATGCTGACCGAGTGATGATCTCTAGAGTACGATCATAACCCCAAGCGAAACTTGTGCTGCAGAAAAATCTAAAATGGTGGAGCTAGGCGGAATCGAACCGCCGACCTCTTGAATGCCATTCAAGCGCTCTCCCAACTGAGCTATAGCCCCGATCCGATTTGCGGCGCACGCATCCGTCCTGCTCGGAGGCCGCGGAACCTAGCCGCGCCGGCCGACCGATGCAAGACGCGCCGTTTGGCGCAAATCAATCGTCGTCGCCGCCCGGCTGGACCAAATTCGCCACATCGTCATCGTCGTCGTCGTCCAACAACGAATCGTCGTTCTCGTCGTCGTCGTCGTCATCGATATCGACTTCTATATCTTCGATATCCGGTAAATCTTCGCCAGATTCTTCTTCGTCGGAGTCACTTTCGTCGTCGTCCAGCGACGGGCGTCGGTTCGATTTAGCGGCGGTTTTTTCGTCGTCAGCGTCCGCAAGCGACGTCTCGGTAGCCGGCTTCTCCGCTTCGGTTTCTTTGCCTGCATTGCTCTCTTCCTCAGCCCGTGTTTTGCGCGGACGGAGCAAGGCTTCGGGAATAAACTCGTGCCCGCATTTTGGGCAGTGCGCGGGCTCTTTGTTGAGATCGTAAAAACGCGCGCCGCATTCAGGACAGTCGCGTTTGACCCCGAGTTCTGGTTTGGTCATGTGGGTATCGTATTGTTGTTGGTGATGACTAAAGCGGCG
>JBCDBM010000118.1:0-9981 GCA_039183665.1 Pseudomonadota bacterium
GATGAGCAGCGCGGCGATATGGGCGCCGTCCACATCCGCATCGGTCATGATGATGATTTTTTCGTAGCGCAGTTTATCGACATCAAAACTCTTGCCTGCGCCCGCCCCCAACGCCAGCACGATATCAGCGATCTCTTGATTACCGAAGATTTTGTCTTTGGTCGCCGAGGCGACGTTCAATATTTTGCCGCGCAGCGGTAAAATCGCTTGAGTTGCGCGCATGCGCGCTTGCTTGGCCGAGCCGCCCGCGGAGTCGCCCTCGACTAAGAAAATCTCCGTACCCGTTCGATCTTTCTGCGTGCAGTCAGCAAGTTTGCCCGGCAGGCGTAGCTTGCGTGTCGCGGCTTGGCGGGAGACTTCTTTTTCGCGGCGGCGGCGCTGGCGGTCCTCGGCCCTGTCGATGACAAACTCGACTAGGCGACCCGCTTCTTGCGTGTTGGCCGCGAGCCAATGGTCGAAGGCCGGACGCACTGCGTTTTCGACAATGCGCTGCGCTTCGTTCGTGGCGAGCTTGTCTTTGGTTTGTCCTTGAAACTCTGGATTTCGGACGAATACGGACAAAAGCGCGCCCGCCGACCCGACAATATCTTCAGTCGTGATGATGGATGCTTTTTTTGCGCCCGCAAGCTCCGCGTGGGCTTTCAGGCCTTTTGTTAGCGCCGCGCGTAGGCCGGCTTCGTGGGTGCCGCCCTCAGGCGTCGGCACGGTGTTGCAATAGGACTGCGAGAAGCTGTCGACTTCTTTGCCTTTCTCACCAAAGCCCGCAGGCCCCCAGGTTACCGCCCATTCAACGCCGCCATGTCCGCCTTTCTCGCCCGAAACCCGTCCGGTAAAGGTCTCCGCCGTCACAGTTGGTTTTTCACCAATGAGGGTTTGTATGTAATCGGAAAGCCCGCGCTCGAAATGCAGAACCGCTTCCGACGGCGTATCGTCTTTGATGAGCTCAGGCGCGCATTTCCAGCGAATTTCAACACCGCCAAACAGATAAGCTTTTGAGCGCGCCATGCGGAACAAGCGCGCCGGCTTAAACGCCGCCTTCGCGCCGAATATTTTTGGGTCCGGGTGAAACATCACCGATGTTCCCCGCTTGTTTGGCGCGGGGCCCGCATTTTCTAGTTTCGTCCGCGGTTTGCCTTCAGCGTAGGACTGACGCCACATTTTTCGCGCTCGGCAGACCTCGACGATGAGATCGTCCGACAAGGCGTTCACGACTGAGACGCCAACGCCATGCAGGCCGCCGGACGTCTCATAGGCTTTCCCATCAAATTTTCCGCCCGAATGCAGCGTCGTCATGATGACTTCTAGCGCGGATTTTTTTTTGAACTTCGGATGCGGGTCTATGGGAATGCCGCGGCCATTGTCAGACACCGCCAGATAGCCGTCTTCGAAGAGTTCTACCTCAATGCGGGTTGCGTGCCCGGCGACCGCCTCATCCATGGAATTGTCGAGCACTTCGGCGAACAAATGATGCATGGCGCGGTCGTCGGTGCCGCCGATATACATCCCTGGCCGTTTTCGAACCGGCTCCAGCCCTTCAAGGACTTCGATGTCCTTCGCGCTGTAATCGCCAAAGAGGTCGCTCTCGTCCGCCTTTGCTTTGCCGCTTTGTTTCGCCATCTGCACTCTTAACGCTGTCGATACGCATCCTTGCGCGACAGCTCAATAAACCTGATTCGCAATTTTGGCTCTGGTTGTCGCTTAGGCGCGGGCGCGGCGCAAGCGCCTCTAAAAGGGTCATGGCCCGGATGGGGGAAAGAAAAAAGCCGGGCGCAGTTGCGCCCGGCTCTCATCGAACATGGGTTCGAATGTCTTCCTAGACTGAGTAGTACATCGCGAATTCGACGGGGTGCGGCGCCGTTTCGAAGCGCACCACTTCTTCCATTTTCAACTCAATATAGGCGTCGATCTGGTCGTCATTGAAGACATTGCCCTTCTTCAAGAACTCGCGGTCTGCATCCAGCGCGTCGCACGCTTCGCGAAGCGAACCGCAAACGGTCGGAATGCCCTGGAGTTCTTCAGGCGGCAGATCGTAGAGGTCTTTGTCCATGGGATCGCCCGGATGGATCTTGTTCTCGATGCCGTCAAGACCGGCCATGAGAAGGGCTGAGAAGATCAGATACGGGTTGCCTGAGGCGTCAGGGAAGCGCGTCTCAAGGCGCTTGCCTTTCGCGGACGGCACCCACGGAATACGAACCGACGCTGAGCGGTTGCGCGCCGAGTAGGCGAGCAGAACCGGGGCCTCAAAGCCAGGCACCAAACGCTTATAGCTGTTGGTTGTGGCGTTTGAGAACGCGTTGATGGCGCGCGCGTGCTTGATGATGCCGCCGATATAATAGAGGCAAGTCTCGGAAAGATCTGCATACCGATCGCCAGCAAAGGCCGGCTGGTCGCCTTTCCAGATGGACTGGTGAACGTGCATGCCTGAGCCATTATCATTGAAGACTGGCTTCGGCATAAAGGTCGCCGTTTTGCCGTAACCGGCGGCGACTTGATGCACGATGTACTTATAGATCTGCAACCGGTCGGCCATGGTCGTCAGCGTCGAGAAGCGCATGCCGAGCTCGTGCTGCGACGGCGCCACTTCGTGGTGGTGCTTCTCGGGCTCAATGCCCATTTCGGTCATAACGGAGAGCATTTCCGAACGCATGTCTTGGCAGCTGTCGACCGGCGGTACCGGGAAGTAGCCGCCTTTCGGTCCTGGACGGTGGCCGAGGTTGCCTTCGTCATAGGTGGTGGAGGTGTTGTAGGGCCCTTCCGTCGAGTCGATGGCGAAGCCGATATTGTTTTGCTCGGTCGACCAGCGAACGTCGTCAAAGACGAAAAATTCGGCCTCTGGACCAAAAAACGCCGAGTCGCCGATGCCGGTCGAAGCAAGATAGGCTTCAGCGGCTTTGGCCGTTGTACGCGGGTCGCGGCCGTAAGGTTGACTTGTGGCAGGCTCAAGAATGTCACAGAAGATTGCCAATGTCGGCTGGGAGAAAAACGGATCAATCACCGCCGTCGCCGGATCCGGCATCAACACCATGTCCGACTCGTTGATCGCTTTCCAACCGGCGATCGACGACCCGTCGAACATTGTCCCGTCCGTAAACAGATCTTCGTCTACTAAAGAATTGTCGAAGGTGACGTGTTGCCACTTGCCCCGTGGATCCGTGAATCTCAGATCGACATATCTGATTTTCTCGTCCTTTATGTGTCTGAGAACCGCTTCTGCGCTCATGGAAGACTCACTCCTTGGAATTGTTAATTTGCTGGCGCACATACCCCATGCGCCATCTGTAAGGCGATCGCACCTGCCCAAAAGATGCGATGAAAATCAAGTGCAAAGCAAGTTTATTATTGCGGCGCAACAATGTGTTGACGGATTTTGCACCATTAATCCAACGCTAAGCTATTTTCTGCCAATGGCCTTAGCGTCCGCAGTAGTGAGGAATCGTGTTGTCTGAGCGGCAAAATCCAAAGCAAAAAACGCTGTCTGTTTGGGTTATCACAGACGGCAAAATCGGCGACGACGTGCAGTGCTTGGCCGTGGCGCGCGGGCTCGCCGACACTTTCGAGAAGAAAATCGCCCGCCCGCGTCCGCCATGGGAATGGATGGCCCCTTGGGGGCCGCCCGATCCCCGCGAGGCGCCCTCGCGGGCGGGCGGCGCGTTCGGTCCGCCTTTTCCGGATGTCCTGTTCGTTTCAGGGCGGCGCGCCATTCCCTGCGGCTTGGCTGTGAAACGCGCGAGCGGCGGCGCGAGTTTTCTGGCGATCATGAAAGATCCTCGATTTGGCCGCGCGCGAGCCGACCTCGTTTGGACGCCAGCCCATGACCGCTTTTCCGGCAATAACGTCTTCAAGACGCTCACCTCGCCGCATGGGTTGCGGGAGAAAATTCAGGCGGCGAGAGAGCAGCCTCTCTCGGCTATTGCCTCGTTGGATGGCCCGATATTGGGGGTGTGCCTTGGCGGACCATCCCGAGGGGCGCAGTTCGACGCCGCATCAGCAGCGATGTTTGCGGAACAACTCAATGTCGCACGCAAAGACTTCGCGTCGATCGCCATCACCCCCTCGCGACGAACGCCGCCCGGATTCGTGCGCGCAATTCGAGACGCGCTTAGCGGGGACGCTGTCTACATTTGGGATGGCGACGGAGATAATCCGTATATTGATATCTTAGCGCGATCGGATGCGCTTATCGTGACGGCGGATTCCCACAATATGATGAGCGAAGCGGTGGCGACAGGCATCGGTGTTTACGCTTGGCGCCCGAAAGGCCTCGCGCCCAAATTGGCGTGGTTTGTTTCTGAGCTTGAGAAACAGGGCGCGGTCCGCAGTTTTGACGGCCCAGCGGCCGCTTTCCGGCGCCCCGCGATCGATGCGACACAAGAAATCGTTGCGGAGATTGAGCGCCGCATGCGTGCGCGCGCATAATCGGCGAGGGGGAAACAGGGTCGACGTGTTAGGCGGCTGTTACAGTTTCGCTGGGAAAGGCCAGCTGTTCGCGATCGCGCCAGTCTTTCGTAACATAGTTCAGAATGAGAGATTTGCGCACCCCTGATATTTCACGTTGCTCGAACCCATGATAGGTCGCATCGCCCGGCACAAACGCCATTGTCAGATTAGGCTTAAACGGCGACCGCTTCGCCCAAGTTTTGTCTGCGTTGTAGATATCAGTGCCCAAATTCTCATGCGCTGGATCATCAGACAAATAAATCAGCATCGTGAGTTTCTTGACGCCCAAATCAGTGTGTGGCTGGAGCCAAAACCCGCTCACGTCTTGCGCGTATTCGATGCGCAAGAACGTGTCCACGAGCGATGCGCCAAAAAACCGCTCAAGCACGCCGACCATTTGCGGGTTTTGATAGGCGTCGCCAAGCGCGGCGAACACCGGAATGGCGGCGCGATTTTTCTCGTCCACATAATGGCGGGTATCGTTGTGCAGTTCCCGCTTGCCCGAAACGCCCTCCAGCTCAGCGATCGGCAAGGCTACCGTCTGTAAAGCGGCCACCGCTGCGTCCGGCAACATTTTGTTGATGAGCCAGTGCGGATAGGGCTCGTCATGTCGCTGGGCGACGCTAAGCGCCCTGCGCGTTTGATCGATGATGGAGGACGCGTTGATTGCGGTCATGGTGACGTCGAGGGCTTTCTAATCGGCGCCGTTAAAGGGCGCTCGGGCCAGTTTCATCGGTTCGAACGCGGATCGCGTCCTCTACCGGCAAGATGAATATTTTGCCGTCGCCGATGCGCCCCGAATGCGCCGCCGTTTTTATCGCCTCTACAGCGCGCGCGACGAAGTCATCGTCCACGACAACTTCGACTTTTATTTTCGGTAGAAAATCTACCACATACTCGGCCCCGCGATAAAGCTCCGTATGCCCCTTTTGTCTGCCGAAGCCGCGAATTTCCGTTACCGACATGCCTTGTAGGCCCACATCATGGAGCGCCTCTTTGACGTCGTCGAGCTTGAACGGCTTGATGATGGCTTCAATTTTTTTCATGAGCGCTTTCAGCTTGGTGTGAGCCTATGTAAACAGGGTTGTAAAGGACGCGCCTAACAGAGTGTGGCGTGCACAAGGTGTCAAGTTCGCCCATGGAAAATTCGCCGTCAGTCGCCGCCTTTAAGCCAGTTTTGTTGACCGCCGCCCAAATGCGCGCCGCCGAAAACGCCGCTATTCAATCGGGCGTTTCCTCGAAGGCGTTGATGGAGAGCGCAGGGGGACAAGTTGCCGCTTTTGCGATGCGCTATTGGACCAAGAGGCCAGTCGCGGTCTTGTGCGGGCCGGGCAATAATGGCGGCGACGGATTTGTGGTTGCGCGGCGCCTAATGGAAGCAGGGTGGCCCGTGCGGGTCGGCCTTTTTGGCGCTGAGGCGGCAACGCTTAAGGGCGACGCCAAATTAATGGCGGAGTTATTCGCCGGCGACATCGAACCCTTTTCGCCCGACGTGCTTGCGGGCGCGGAGCTGATCATCGATGGGCTTTTCGGGGCGGGTCTCAGCCGACCATTAGCGGGGGCGGCGAAAGCAGCGGTGGACGCGGTAAACGGGCATCCAGCGCCGGTTTTGGCGATTGATATTCCCTCAGGCGTTAATTGCGATACAGGCGCGGCGAGTGATGGCGAAACCGGCGCCGCCGTGCAGGCCGCGCGCACGGTCACGTTTTTCTGCGCCAAGCCCGGCCATTTTCTGTATCCAGGGCGTGGGCTTACAGGTGCGCTTGATATCGTCGATATCAGTATTGAGGACGCCGCTTTATCTGCGATCCAGGTCGACACCTTCGTCAACCACCCGCAGATCTGGCAGCGCGCCTTTTCAAGGCCCAGCCCGTTGCAGCACAAATATCACCGCGGCCATGTGATGACGGCGTGCGGCGGGCCCGCGAATACAGGGGCGGGACGGCTGGCGGCGACAGCTGCGTTGCGCGTTGGCGCCGGTCTCGTGACCATCCTTGCGCCGAAGGCGGCGCTCGAGATTGTCGCCGCTCAAGTCACGTCGATAATGGTGCGACCCGTCGACAGCGGGAGCGATGTCGCGAAGGCGTTAGAGCCGGCGTCGAACTATCCAATGGTTGCCGTGATCGGCCCAGCAACAGGCGTCGGCGAGGATACACGCGCCAAAACGCTGGCGGCGCTCTCGAGCAACGCCGCCGCTGTGCTCGATGCAGACGCTTTAACGAGTTTCGCGAATGATCCCGATACGCTGTTTGAGGCCCTCCGCCCTGATGATGTGCTGACCCCCCACACAGGCGAATTCGCCAGGCTATTTGGCGTCGAGGATCTCGCTGTCGGGCGATTAGCGGCCGCACGCGCGGCGAGCGCGAAGGCTGGCGCTGTTGTCGTGCTAAAAGGCGCTGATACGGTGATTGCGGCGCCTGATGGGCGCGCGGTCATCAATGCCAATGCGCCGCCCGACCTTGCCACTGCAGGCGCGGGCGATGTGCTCGCCGGACTGATTGCCGGACTTCGCGCCCAAGGGATGCCTGGTTTTGACGCGGCGGTCGCGGGCGTTTGGTTCCATGGCGCAGCCGCCCAAGCTGTGGGCCCTGGATTGATCGCAGAGGACTTGCCGGCGGCCATTCCAACAGTTTTCCGAGGGTTGCTTGGCGGCGCGTCGCACGAAGGCCCGGTGCAGCCCGCAGGCTAACGCGCCGACCCGTCAGAGATTTCTGACATTGCGGCGAGAAAAACCGCCGCTTTTCGCGTTCGCGAGCGCGGAATTGCTCGACACGGCCGCCTCCCTTGTTATAGAAGCGCGCGCTCGGAGTATCCCCGACCCATACGGGGCGGCTCCGCGAAGAGATTTTCTGCGGATGTGGCGGAATTGGTAGACGCGCTGGATTTAGGTTCCAGTGCCGCAAGGCGTGGAAGTTCGAGTCTTCTCATCCGCACCAATTGGATCTGGCGTCCTAAAGGGCCGCCCAATGTAAAAGACGACGGGACGAAAAGATGGAAGTAATCGAAAAAAGCGCGGAAGGGCTGGACCGCCAATTCGAAGTCAAAGTGCCGGCGGCCGAGTTAGAAGAGAAGCTCGTGGCGCGGCTGAACGACATCAAAGGGCAAGTTCAGCTCAAGGGCTTCCGCAAGGGCAAAGCACCAATTTCATTCCTTAAAAAACTGTACGGCAAGGGCGTCATGGGCGAGATCGTTCAAGAGCTCGTCGCGGAGACGTCGCAAAAGGCTTTTGAAGAGCGCGACCTAAGGCTCGCAACTCAGCCCAACCCGCAGATCAGCTCCAACATGGACGACGTGTTCTCCGGCGCCGCGGACCTGGAGTATTCCTTTCAAGCTGAGATTCTGCCCACCTTTGAGCCTATGGACGTTTCCGAGCTATCGCTCGTACGCCCTGTCGCTGACGTGCCGGCGGAAGACCTCGACGATGCGCTACAAAAAATTGCGGAGCAGCAGACGACGTATGAACCCCGGGAAGGCGATGCGCCGGCCCAGGACGGCGACATGGTGTCGATCAACTTTGTCGGTCGATTGGACGATGAAGAGTTCGAAGGCGGTAAAGGCGAAGGCGTTGATCTCGTGTTGGGGTCCGGCTCATTCATCCCAGGGTTTGAAGAACCGCTCGTCGGCGCCAAACCGGGGGACGAGGTTAAGGTTGAGGTCACGTTCCCTGAGGATTATCGCGCGGAAAACTTGGCCGGCAAAGATGCCGTTTTCGATGTGGAAGTGCTCGAGGTTAAGGCGCCCGAAACCGTTGAGCTTGATGACGAGCTTGCGAAGAAACTCGGCCTTGAGGGGCTTGATGATCTCAAGACCCGGGTCGAGGATCGCCTGAAAGGGGAGTTCAGCCAGCAGTCGCGCGCCCATGTGAAGCGGGCGCTATTGGACAAATTGGACGAGGCGCACGATTTCGAGCTGCCCAAGACCATGGTTAATATGGAGTTTGATCAAATCTGGAATCAGGTCCAAGCGGCCGAGCCAGAAGAAGAAGACAAAGACAAGTCGGAAGACGAGCTTAAGGAAGAATATCGAAAGATATCTGAGCGCCGGGTGCGTCTGGGTCTGGTGCTCGCGGAGATCGGTCGCAAGGCGGATGTCCAGGTCCCCACGAACGAGCTTCAGACGGCCATTCAGCAACAGGCCATGCGAGAGTCTCAAATGATGGCCATGCAGGGCCAGCAGATCGACCCGCAAGAGGTGCTAAAGTTCTATCAGCAAAACCCTCAAGTCATTCAGCAAATTCGCGCGCCGCTTTTTGAAGAGAAAGTGGTGGACTACATCTTGGAGCGCGCCTCGGTTGAGGACAAAACCGTCTCCAAAGATGAGCTGATGCAAGATCCCGAAGGCGAAGACGCGTTTGCGGCGTAAGTCGGATTGATTGAAATTCCGGACCACAGTCGCAAATTTGGCGATTTGCGCGCGATAACGCTCGCTTAAGCCCGAGCCGGTAATCTTTAGCGGCGTGGGGGGCTAGCGCATCGGCGCGGCGCGCCCCATCTTTAGTGTCTCGGGCGGCCGTCCTGCCGTTTCGTGCGCCCATACAAGAGAGGACCTGAATGAAAGATCCCGGCGATATCTTTATGAACACCCTTGTGCCTATGGTCGTGGAGCAGTCGAGCCGCGGCGAGCGGGCATTTGACATCTACTCCAGGCTCTTGAAAGAGCGGATCATCTTTCTGTCCGGTCCCGTAACGGACCAGGTATCAACGTTAATCGTGGCGCAGCTTTTGTTCCTCGAGGCGGACAATCCAAAAAAAGAGATCGCGCTGTATATTAACTCTCCGGGCGGCTCTGTTTCGGCCGGCCTCGCGATGTACGACACAATGCGCTACATCCGGCCCGCCTTGACAACGATGTGCATCGGCATGGCGGCGTCCATGGGGTCGCTCCTGCTGACGGCGGGGGAGAAGGACATGCGGTTCTCGCTGCCCAATTCCCGGATCATGGTCCACCAGCCCTCCGGCGGTTTCCAGGGCCAGGCGTCGGACATCGAGCGACACGCGCAAGACATCATTAAAGTTAAGCGCCGGTTGAACGAGATTTACGTCGAGCATACCGGACAAAGCTATGAAAACATTGAAAAAACCCTGGATCGTGACCATTTCATGAGTCCGGAAGAGGCAGTCGACTTCGGTCTCATCGATAAGGTGTTGTCCGAGCGTGCGGCGGCGCCGGAAGAGGACAACAGTTAAAATACCTGGGTCATTAAGTATCCTTGGAAATGGTTTCTTGATTGGTTCGGGCGGAATATGCTCGAATGCGGTCTCTGCCCAAGGGCTGGCGTGTTTCGTGCACTTCCCCTTGGGACGGCTTTTAGCTGGATGAGGCCGAACGCGTCTTTGATAGGGGGGCGCCGACGGCCTCGGCTTTTTAAAGAGCGCGCTCATCGATTCGAGCGTGACGAAGGCTTGAGGCCGCGCGAATAAGGAGTTCGAGAACAGTGAGCAAAATCGGCGGAAAAAGCAGCGGCGACGGTAAGAACACTCTCTCTCTGCCTGTCCAGTTGTATTGCTCGTAGAGGCTTTCATCTAATCCCAATTGCTCAGCCAC
>JBCDBM010000119.1:0-9872 GCA_039183665.1 Pseudomonadota bacterium
GGGCCGACTATCTCCGCGATCAGTTTTTTGTGGATCAGCCTGACGACGCCTGGCGCGACGCCGCACATGCGATGAAAGGCGCAGCCCAAGCAGTTGGGGCTTGGCGCTTAGCGGGCCTGTGCGATCAAGCAGAAACCTGCGTCGGAGATGATCCCGTCAAAAGCGAACGGCGCGCCGGGCTCGTTATCGCCATACGCCGTCAGCTGTCTGACGTCGCCCGCGAAGCCCTCATCTTGTTGCGGACTAAACGCTAACCGGCGCGCAGCAGCCCCACCACCTCGTCCCTGCTAAAAAGATACAGCAATACGCGCAGCGCTCGACCGCGCACGCTATTGAGTTCCGGATCTCGCTGTACAATTAACTTGGCGTCGTCATGAGCGGCCGCGAGCAAATCTTGGTGCTGAGACAGATCAGCAATCCGAAATTGTGGCGCGCCAGATTGTGCCGCGCCCAGCAAATCACCAGCGCCGCGGAGGCGCAGATCTTCTTCAGCAATCAAAAAACCATCTTCAGTGTCGCGAAGAATCTTCAGTCGCGCCGCTGCGGTTTCGCTTAAGGGCGCTTTGTATAGGAGCACGCAGGAGGAACGTTTGTCGCCACGGCCCACGCGCCCGCGCAGTTGATGTAATTGTGCAAGACCGAAGCGCTCCGCGTGCTCAATAATCATGATCGTAGCGTCCGGCGCATCAACGCCCACTTCGATCACGGTGGTGGCGATCAATACGCGCAACTCACCGCTATAAAATCGCTCCATTACCGCGTCTTTTTCGCCGCCCGTCATACGTCCGTGTACGAGCCCGACGCGCTCTCCCAATTGCGCAGCCATCGCCTCATGTCGAAACTGCGCAGAGGTAAGATCGATTTCCTCGGAGTCCTCGACCATCGGGCAAACCCAATAGACTTGATCGCCACTTTCGACTGCCCGTTTGACGCCCTCCGCCACTTCGTCGAGGCGATCCATCGAGACGGTGCGCGTGCTGATGGGTTTGCGCCCGGGCGGTTTCTCCCTGATTTGGCTGAGCTCCATATCGCCATAAGCGGTAAGCGCCAGCGTGCGCGGGATTGGCGTTGCGGTGAGGACCAGCAGATCCGGTCGCGCACCCTTGCTCATGAGCGACACTCGTTGCCGCACACCGAACCGGTGCTGTTCATCGATGACGACAAACGCAAGGTCCGCAAATTCCACTTCCGTTTGGAATAGCGCATGGGTGCCGATCACGATCGACGATCGACCTGAGCGAATGCGGTCGAGCTTTTCCTTTCGCGCCAGGCCTGTATCTCGCCCGGTGAGAATCTCAATGTCGATGTTTGCCGGGCGCGCCAATTCACGCAAGCCGTCAAGATGTTGTCGCGCTAGAATTTCGGTGGGCGCCATCAACACGGCCTGCGCGCCTGTCTCAACCGCGTTCAACATCGACAGCAGAGCGACCACTGTTTTGCCGGAGCCAACATCGCCCTGGACGAGGCGCGCCATGCGCTCGGGTTTATCCTTGTCTGCGAGAATGTCCTTGAGCGCCGCCTGCTGCGCGTCGGTCAACGAAAAGGGCAGCGCGGATGAAACTAAAGCCCGCAACTTTCCGTCACCATTAATGGGGCGGCCACGATCTCGGGCGCGCGCGCGGCGCACCAAGATAAGCGCGAGTTGGTTTGCCAGCAGCTCGTCATAGGCAAGGCGGGATCGCTCTGGCGATGCGGGCGTCAAATCGGCCACGCCTTCCGGGGTATGCATCCCCCGTAACGCTTCCTCCCAAGCCGTCCATTTATTCGCAACGATGAAACTCGGATCTTGCCACTCGGGCAAAACTGGCGCGCGCTTTAGCGCTTCGCTCACAGACCGACGCATGACGCCTCCGGCGAGCCCTGCCGTTAGTGGATAAACAGGTTCGTGCAGCGGCATTGCATTGGGAATTGTGGGATCCGCGATATGCTCAGGATGGGCCATCTGCCGCGCGCCGCCAAAGTCTTCCACCTTGCCGCTGACAATGCGGTTTTCACCGACGGGCAGGACCTTTTGCAGATAGTCTGCGCGTGCATGAAAAAAGACGAGCGTCAAAAACCCTGTTTCGTCTGAGCAAAGGACTTTGTATGGCGCTCTGCGGCCGCGGGGCGCGGGCTCGTGTTTGTCTACTGTGACCAGTATCGTTGCCCGCTGATTGTCGGGCGCAGCCGCGATGGTCGGTCGAAACGATCGGTCAATGAGCCCCGTCGGCGGTGTAAACAGAAGATCGACGACTCGGGGGCCTGCGATGCGCTGCAGCAGGGTCGCCACCTTCGGGCCCACGCCAGCCAGCGCTGTGACGTCAGCAAAAATTGGATTAAGGATCTGCGGGCGCATAGACCACGTATTGTAATAGATTTGCCGGCTCGGGCGCGATGATTTATCCCCAGCCTTGCCGGCGAACCGAACGAAGCAAGGACCCTAAAATCCCGTGGATATAGATCTGCAAAGAAAGAGACTGCTGTACCGCGCGAATTATCGAGGTTTTCGCGAAGCGGATCTGCTGATCGGCGGGTTCGCAAAAGCGCATGTTCGGGACATGAGCGAGGAAGAACTGACCGAGTTTGAATCGCTGCTCAAATATCCTGATCGCGAGTTATATGCGTGGGCGACGGGAACGGCCGAACCGCCGGCGAATGTGCCAACGACTGTGCTGGAGCGCTTGCGGCGCTTTGATTTAAGAAACCCCTAGCGCGGCATTGGCGCGAGCCCCTCGATCGAAACGAAGATATCGCCCCGCTGCTTGTGGTGAGACGTTCAACCGCCTAAATCAATCTGCGCCCGCGGAGCTGATTCAATTCGGCTCCGCGTGTTTCGTGTTGGAATAGGCTTATCGAACCCGGCATGGCCGAAACAAAAGAAAAACTCGTCTCAGGCGTTGCGCATATCAATGCTGAAGCTGCCTGGAACGTAGACGGCCCCTTGCCTGTCTACGGCGCGCCGGAGGGAGCGGCGGCGCTTGCTGTTGCAAACGCTGCGGCGGCTCGCAACGGTCTCGTGGTTCATATCGCCCGAGACGGCCCGCGGGCGGCCGCTATGGCGGAGACGCTCGCTTTTTTTGCGCCGAATATCCCCGTGATTGAGTTTCCGGCCTGGGACTGTTTGCCCTATGATCGCGTGTCGCCATCGAGTGCGGTGTCCTCGAAGCGCATGGCGAGCCTGGCGGCCATCTCGAGTGTCGCCGAGCAAGGGCCGATCATCGTCTCTACGTCCGTCAACGCTGCGTTACAGCGCACGCCGCCTCGGTTGGTTGTGGACCAATCCGTGGCGAGCCTGGCGTCGGGGACGGTGATTACTATCGACGATCTTTCGGCGCGTCTCACGCAAAACGGTTTCTCGCGTTCGAGCACCGTTCGCGAAGCGGGGGAGTACGCCATTCGCGGCGGGCTCGTTGATGTTTTTCCCCCTGGCGCTGATTATCCCGTTCGCCTGGACTTTTTCGGGGACCAACTCGAGTCCGTCCGCGCATTTAACGCGGAATCGCAGCGCACCATCCGCCAACTGGAACGCTTCGAACTTGCCGCAGCGCGAGAGGTATTGCTGAGCGATGAGACGATCACGCGTTTTCGTTCCGGCTATCGCGCTGCGTTCGGCGCCATATCGGATGACCCGCTCTACGAAGCGATCAGCGCAGGGCGCCTGCACGCGGGGGCGGAACATTGGTTGCCCCTGTTTTATCAGTCGACCGACACGCTATTCGATTACGTTGGCGGCTCGCTGATGTTCTTCGATCACCTTGCCGATGAAGCGTGTGAAGAGCGCCTCAAAATGATTGCGGATCATTATGAGGCGCGCGCTGAAGATGCGGCGCGGACGAAACCCCGCGATTCAGAATTTTCCGCGCCGGCTTACAGGCCGTTGCCTCCAGATGCGGTCTATCTGAGCCAAGACGAATGGGCGGACAGGCTCGGCGAAACCACCTTGCGCCGATTGTCGCCGTTTGCGCCCGCGCCCAATGAGCGCTGCTACGATTTCGGTGCCAAAATTGGTCGAACTTTCGCCGCTGAGCGCCAAGCGGAAAACCTAAATGTCTTCGACAGCGTCGTCGGCCACGCAAAACAAAAACTCGTAGACGGTAAGACGGTGATTTTTGCGTGCTGGTCCGAAGGGTCCGCTGATCGCATGCGTACGGTTCTGGCCGATCACGGCCTAGACCAAATCAACCATGCGAAGGACTGGCGTTCCGCCGCCGCGACGTCGGCCGGCATTTTCACGGCGGTCCTTGGCGTTGAAAGCGGTTTCGAAACGGAAAGCGCCGCGTTCATTGCCGAACAAGATATTCTGGGCGACAGATTGGTGCGTCGCGGCCGGCGCAAGCGGGCGGAGAACTTCCTGTCGGAAGTCGCCTCGCTGTCAGTCAGCGACCTTGTTGTGCACGTGGAGCACGGCGTTGGTCGCTATGAGGGACTGAAAACACTGGAAGTGCAGGGCGCCCCGCATGATTGTCTCGTTCTCGTCTACCATAGCGGCGATAAACTCTTTTTGCCGGTCGAGAATATCGATCTCTTATCGCGGTTTGGATCTGATGATCCTAACGCTCCCTTAGACAAATTAGGCGGCGCGGCATGGCAAGGACGCAAAGCAAAAATGCGCGCCCGCATCAAAATGCTCGCCGAGCAGTTGATTGCGATCGCCGCCAAACGCGCTGCCAACGAAGCCGAGGAAATCGCGCCGCCGTCCGGCGTCTATGACGAATTTTGCGCTCGGTTTCCGTTCATTGAAACAGAAGACCAAGAAAACGCCATCGCTGATGTCGTTAATGATCTCGCAAAAGGTCGACCGATGGATCGGCTCATTTGCGGTGATGTCGGTTTCGGCAAAACTGAGGTTGCGCTGCGCGCAGCGTTCATCGCCGCTTATACAGGAAGACAAGTCGCCGTCATCGCGCCAACCACGCTGTTGGCGCGCCAACACTTTAAGAACTTTACGGAACGTTTTCGCGGATTTCCGATGAAAGTCCGACAGCTTTCCCGGCTGACGTCCGCAGCAGATGCGACCGCTATAAGAGAGGGGCTAACAACTGGCGAGATCGATATTGTTATTGGCACCCATGCCTTGTTGGCAAAGACAATTGCGTTTCACGATTTGGGGTTGCTGGTTATTGATGAAGAGCAACATTTCGGCGTGAAGCACAAAGAGCGCCTAAAAGAGTTTCGCGCTGACACCCACGTTCTAACACTTACAGCGACGCCAATCCCAAGAACGCTTCAGCTTGCCATGACGGGCATTAGGGATTTGTCGCTCATTGCCACGCCGCCCGTTGACCGATTGGCTGTGCGCACCACCGTGGGCGCGTTTGATCCCGTCGTAACCCGTGAAACGCTTTTGCGTGAGCACTATCGCGGCGGACAAAGCTTCTACGTAGCGCCGCGCATTGCTGATCTTGAGGACATCGCGTCGTTTTTGCGGAACGAGGTTCCGGAGGTTAAGTACAAAATCGCCCATGGCCGCATGTCGCCAGGCGAACTCGAAGACGTGATGACGGCATTTTACGACGGTAAATTCGATGTCCTCGTATCAACGACGATCATCGAGTCCGGCCTCGATATACCGACGGCGAATACGATGATTGTTCATCATGCAGATTTGTTTGGTTTGGCGCAGCTTTATCAATTGCGCGGTCGTGTCGGGCGCTCGAAGCAGCGTGCATACGCCTATCTCACAACCTCGCCGCGTAAAAAACTCACGCCCGGCGCCGAGCGTCGGCTCAAAGTTATGCAATCGCTGGATACGCTTGGGGCCGGGTTCACATTGGCGTCTCACGATCTGGATATTCGCGGGGCTGGGAACCTCCTCGGCGAGGAGCAATCCGGCCAAGTCAAAGAAGTTGGTGTTGAGCTGTACCAACATATGCTCGAAGAAGCCGTCAGTTCATTGCGTACCGGCGGATCGCCGGTTGAAGAGGCTTGGTCACCGCAGATTAATATCGGCACGTCGGTGCTTATTCCCGATACATACGTGGCGGACCTCGACGTCAGAATGGCGCTTTATCGACGCCTAGGCGCGCTCGACGAACAATCGCAGATCGACGGTTTCGCCGCCGAACTTGTGGATCGCTTCGGACCGACCCCGTCGGAGGTCGAACACTTGCTCGATATCGTTGCGATTAAGCTCATCTGCCGTGAGGCGGGGATCGATAAAATCGATGCGGGCCCCAAAGGCGCGGTGATTTCGTTTCGCAACGGCGAATTCGTCAATCCGGCGGGGCTCGTCGGGTTCGTTTCCCAATCTCTGCATGATGTGAAATTGCGACCGGATCAAAAGCTCGTCTTCCGTCAAACTTGGCCAGGCGAGAAGGCGCGGCTGAAAGGCGCCAGAAAGATCGCAGAGATTATTGCGGAAATTGCTCGCGAAGCGTGAGCGTTGATTGTTGCGAGCGGCGTAATGCATCGGCGACGCATTCTTCGATAGACGCGCCGCGCGCGCGTGCGCCCACGGTAACCGTTGCGTGCGCCCGATACGGCAACCCAGCTTCGCTTTCTTGATACGGCGTGTGCGCAATGACGCCCTCAAGGCGCTGGGCCGCCGCCTGCGCGCCAGCCTCATTGGTTGCCGGCATCAATATCAAGAAACGATCGCGCGCTATTCGCGCCACACAGTCTTCAATCCGAACAGTTTGCTTTATTGCCTGCCCAAGTCTGCGCAGCGCGAATCTGCCAGGCGTTGAGCAGCGCCCTGCGCGCTGCGCGGTGAGCGTCGCGAGAATGTAAGATAAAGGCCGCTCGGTTTGATCCGCCCGCCCGCAAAGGCGAGCGCCATGGGCGCTCAGAAACGTTGACGAAAAGGCGCCTGAGACGGCGTCGCAAACACCGTCCCCGTGACAAGCCTCTAAAAACGGACGCATCGCGCGCATCAACCGCGCCCGGCGCGCCGCGTTGCGCGCTTTTCGGCCGCATTCAGCGGCGATTTCGTCGATGAGCACCGTGTCGCCGCCGGTCTCGCGCCCCGCACGTTCTAGCGCCGCAACATCTGGGGCGATGCGCAAGGTGGCCACGGCCCCAAGATGGGATCCCCGACGCAACGTATTGGATAAGCCGACCAAGGGGTCGTTCTCAGAGGACGGAAAAAACACCACGCAATCGAATTCGTCATGATCAAGCGCCCGCATGGCTTGGCTGGCCGACAAGACACTCACGGTGCTGAACTTTGCGGCGGTCAAAGCGTTATGCGCGACGATAGCGGGTGCGCCGGGCGCCCCGGCAATAAGCGCGCGAAAAGGCGTTTCTTCTGTGGCGATCATTGGATAGGCGGCCAAGCAGTTTAGGGCAGCGAGTGATTTCAGCCGTTCCCCTGTTTCCTCAGCGACATTGCGCAACCGGATGACAGAGCGCAATCGTTGACCAATATGGGTGAGGTCATCCGACGCTGGAATAACATCGCCTAGCTTTCGCGCCGCGGCGCGCAAAGGTTGACCGCAGTCCGGCGACAAAACAGATATGATCGGCGCTTCCGGCGATTGTCGTCGCGCCGTTTCGGCGATTGCCGAGAGATTCCGCGGCGCCGTTTCAACATCGCGTAAATCAAAAATCGTAACATCTGACGCCGACGCTCTCAGCCCGTCTTCAGCGCCGTAGTGAAATTGCCCGCACGCGTGAACCCATTCGTCAAGGCGCGCGCCGGCAAACTCAAAAACGGCGATTCGGGCGCGCGGAGCGCTTTCGGTAGGGTAAGTCATCAGTCAAACTCAAAACGGCGTGCAAGCGCCGCCGTTTTAAAGCCGACTTCGCACAGACGTCTCTGCATTATTCAAAATGCGGGCCGAACTGGGCGCTTCGCCTTTGGGTTGTTCGCCCTCTGCATCATTCGCATTGGCGGCAATGAGCGTCTCTTCTTCCAAACAAATATCGCGCTCTCCCGCGGTGGGGAATACGCCTTGGGCGGCGCGTTCTTGATAGCAGGGAAGGGCGGCGAGGAATTCTTGCGGCTGATCAGACGGACCGACCTCGCGATAAAGCTGCGCCGTTTGAACGCCCACATAGCGCCAATGCCAGGGCTCATACGTATCAGGACCGGGCAGGTACGAATTGTTCGGCGGATACGACAGAATAAAGCCAAATCTGAACGCGTTCTCCTCAAAGCACTGATAGGCGCGATCTGACTGACGCATAAATCGTGAGCCCACATTAATGTCGACAGCCAGTCCAGATTGATGCTCAGAAGTTCCGGGTTGCGCGACTGTCCCTCTCGACCCGTTTGCAGCCAGTAGATAGGATTGCGTCCGATAAGAACGATATCCGGAGCGCAACAGCACTTGCTCGCCGGACTCAGAGCGACAAAGCGAGATTAACTGCGCCAGGCGCGCTGGGAGGTTGGCTTCGCGCGGATCAGCTTGGGCGTCAGCGGCGAGGCGGACTTTCATCTCGTCAATCCCAGGCGCTTTGGCCAACGGGATTGAATAGTCAGCCGCAGACACCAGGTCACTCGGCGTGTAATTTGGCGCAAGCGGAAATTGCGGCGAGACGGGTCGATTGATGTCGCTGCGGCGATCGCGCTCTCGGTTGACCGCATATCGCTGAGCGCCAAACGCGTCGCGAAAGATGCGACGCATGTGCTCGTAAAGCGCTTGGGCCTCTGTGAGGCGTTCTTGACGCTCGTAAACCCCGGCGAGCAATCTGATATACAGGCTAAGCTCCGGACTATTTGGCCCCTTTGCCCGCTCTTGCGCATGCATTGCGTCTAGGAAAATCCGCTCTGCATCTTCGAGGCGACCCATTTTTTCATAGACCGGTCCCAAGATCAGAGTCAGACGCACCGCGTCTTGGTGGTCCGTACCGAGAATTTTCGACCTTGTTGCGTATGCTGAAGACAGCAAACCCGCCGCTGCATATTCGCTGCCCTTGCGCGTTGCGTAAAAAGCGCCAAGCGCCGCCATTTGATTGGCCGTTGCTAAGATCGCTTGTTGGCCACCGCCTTCGATGATGCGCGGCGTTGTGTGATTAACGGCGCGACTAAAAAGATCCGAAGCAGAGACAACGTTATTGAGATACGCGTGCTCAAGACCTTCGGCGCGATGATCGTGAACGTGGGCGGCCGCATCGCCCGCAAGATCCAGAAACGCTGCGTAAATGCCCACGGCTTCATTCACGGCGTTCGAGTGTAGCAACGCGCGGCCCAGCTTATCTTCGAGCAAAATGCGCTTATTCGCGCTTAAGTTTTCGCCCCATTCGCTGCCCAAGGCCTGCTGCATCAGCTCTGCGCCGCGCAGGTACTGACGGGCAGCCATCTTTGCAAGAGCGACCTCGGCGGAGAGTTGGGCGATGTCGTCGGCCGACGCGTCTTCGCTATGCAGAAGCGTCAACGCCCGCTCGCCATGCGCGGCCGCACGACCGGGCAGCCCGATCGACCTTAGGGTCTCGAACCGCGCCTGCGCGTCCAAGGGGTTTAAGCGCACGGCAAGACCCGCGTAACCCGCGTAAAGAACTGCAAATATTAAAAAAACGCCGGCAATACCTGTGGGCGCGCGCACCGCCATCGACCTACAACTTCCCCTTGCACCCGCCAGGCGGGCCAACCCCAGACGCGCCAGTTTAGCATTGCCGCGGGCGCGAAGCGAGCCTTCGTTGGGCTTTCTTGCGACAAGCCTTCAGGGCGCAAAAGCGCTGTCTTAAATTCGAGCCAGTTTTGTGATTAGATCGCGCCTGGGGCGCCAAGGAGGAGTAGTCTATGCCTTACGGGGTGAAGCGGGGAATGTCCGTGCCGGGCGAGTTTACGGTTGCGGATTTGACGATGTTGATGCTGGCGAGCGCCACGGGCATCGTCATGGCGCTCATAACGGATTTTCAGCAATCCGGCTCAGATTCAGCGCTCTTTACGATCAGCGCTTGGGTGCTCGGGCTGACGGGGATCGTCGGCATTCCAGCGATGCCCCTGTGGA
>JBCDBM010000120.1:0-9860 GCA_039183665.1 Pseudomonadota bacterium
CACGGTGCCGATGATCGGGTTCTTCCTGCCGGTGTTGTTCGCCGTGATCTTAGGGCCAGCGATCATGGAAGTGATGGCGCTGGACTAAGAGCCTATCGACCACGCAATTTTCGTTCGACGCGTACGCGTCTTGACGGCGCTTTCAGACCTTATTGGCTTGAATAAACGAGTTTCTGACAAACCGCATACACGCGAACTGGCGGGCTTCCGCCGATCGAGTCTTCGTCGTGTTTGGCAATCCCCACAAACGCCCAACCGTTCCCTACGGTCGGATGGTTTTTTTCGATACTGATAATCGGCCGGTTGCGGTTCATGCTGCGGAGCAATTCGTAACCCCCGCCAGAGATTGTCTCGTCCGCCATGCACTGCGCTTCGCCGGATATACCGTTGAACCCGCTTCTTGCGATCGTTGTTCGTAAGGTCGTTTTCAACGTGATAGGGATTCCCGGTTCGATTGGCCCGCCCACCATGTTCCCAAGCGTTTGCGGATCCGTTTCATCCGCCGCCGCCATCGGCGCGCTAACAAGCCCTGCGATCAGCGCGAACAGAATAGTCAAAAACTTCGTCATCACCGTCCCCCTAGTCTTGTGACCCAGACATTTATTCGTATTGACGAAGACACCGTGGCGCAAGCAGCACAAAACCGCCATGCCTGTCGCCTATGTCGTTGCATAGCCTTGTCGCAACGCCGCTCTATTTTCATTACGGTCTGGCTTAATCGCGCCGAGAAGAGCGCAAGCGGCTCGCGTTTTGTGCTTCGTTAGTCGTCAGGAAACGGCTCGCCAGCACCTTCTTGGCCATTCGCCAAAAAGTCGCTCCAATCTTCGACGCCCCAAAAACTCTCGTCGAGAAACGACGCCGCAAGGCCTTCGTCGATGCTCTCTAGGGTGAGCTTCTTTTGTTCCGCGGCGCTTGCAGCGAATGTGGCCAAATCCACCATTTCTTGGGGCTCAATCCATATCGCGTAGCCAAGCTCCAACCCTTGGAGTTCGATCATTGCCGGCGCGCCGCGCCACATTCTTGTTGCAAAACCAACCGGATCCGGCACATCCGCCTCCGTCAACGCATCAAGAGGCGGGGCCGATAGTCCGCCTACGCCATTCACCGAATGACAGATGATGCATCCCTTGTCGGCGAATAAATGGCGTCCCCGTTCGGCGTCGCCAATGCGTTGCGTTTGATTGACGAGGGGCGGTGGTTCAGTGACTTGATTGTCGCCGCAACCGGCTGCGGTGATGATCGTAAAACCAATCGCAAAAATGCGTGTCATGTTCATGCCGATCGCGCCTTTCGCACTGGTGATCGGGTTTTGGTTCACGCGCCGACGATGACGGATCATCCGGCGGGTTCATCCAAGAAACTCATAGCGTTTGGCGCGGGCGGTCGTTTTGACCTAGCTCAAGTCGCCCGCCGTATTTGCGCGTTGTCGCTAACGAAGATCTGACCTATGATGACGTCGGCTGACCCTCGGCTTTGAGCAGAGCCTGTCATATGATCGCGATAATTTATCTTGGCGTGAACGCCGCCAGTATCGGCCTGATCGGCTTATTGTACCTATACGATCCAAATATATTGCTTAGGCGATCGCGCGCTCGGTACTGAATTCATGTGCAACGCCTGTTCAGCGCGCGTTGATTTCACCGCGCCGCGATTTGATCCAGCGCTTCGTAGAGCGGGAGTTCGCCGGCGGCGACCCTGTCGCGTGAGGGGGCGGACTGGCCGAGGGCCAACGGTGCAAAGTCTACCAAGCTAAATTCGCGCCTATATCGCGCAAATCAAATATCAAAAAGCGCATTCAGTGCAAAGTAAAAATGAAAACAACTTCGAAAACTATTGAATCCAAATAATTATAGTTGATCTCTAATCAATTATTCTACTAATCTACTCTGCATCGGCCGTAATAATAGAAACGGTCTGCGTTAGCTATTGGGGGGTGGATATGCGCGCCAGTCAACTTTGCCTTGTCGTGCTCATGGGTTTTTCGGCCATTGCTTGCAGCACAGGTTCAAGTGGGACGGGTACTGCGCCCACGACTCCCCCAGCACCGACAAACAACACCAGTCTCTCAAACTTAACGGTTTCAGAAACGTTTTACGCGGCGAATGCGACAATAACGGGGGATGTCGGTATTCTCTCGACTATCTCTAACGCGACGGTCACGACCCGCGGCTTCGAAACTACGGACGCGTCTACGCGTATTTCTTACGATGCTGCCGCCGATAGTTTCCGGATCGAGGCGTCTGGCGGGCCGACGGCAATTTCGCAAGTTTTTCGGCCGCAAGATATTGATGCGACGGAGAGCGACGCTGATTTCACAATATACGAGACCGGCGACAGCATTCTTGTTTTGCTGAACGCGAATGCGCCTGTCCTTGATCTTAGTTATGTCACATTGGCGACATGGGCCGACGCGGACGCCGGGGGTGGAGCCTCGCTGCTCGGTTACTCTGTGTTTGGCGTAGAAACGCCTTTTGCTGACACTCCCGCATCGGGATCAGCGTCATACAGCGGCGAGGTCGTCGGCGGCATGGTTGAAAGCGGGCGGCTCTATAATTTTGCTGGAACCGCAAGCGTTGACGCTGATTTTTCCGCTGCGTCCGTGGACACAACGCTGGTGATTTTAAGGGCGCTGCTCGAGTCTTCAGCTTACGCGCCGTGGAACGTAATCGAGTCTACTGCCTCAATTACTTCTATTACAAATGGCGTCAGTGGGCGCGCAACGGCCTCATTCGTTGGTCCTGCAACGGCGCTTTCTTCTCCGAGTGCGACGGGTGAATTGTCGGGCCGGTTTTTCGGTCCCAATGCGGAGGAAGTTGGCGGTGAGTTCTCGCTTTCCGAGCCAGGTGTTTTTGACGCTGGCGGCGTATTTGTAGCGCGCCAGCCGTAGTGTGCGCTCCGTCGTCGGCAGGCGTTTAGCCTTATCTTTCCTCGGTGTGCTTGGCATTGTTTGTGGTATTGGCGTAGCGTGCGCAGAACAAACAGCCCAACAAAAAGCCGCTCCACAGTTTAATTTATCACCCACAGAGACTCTGGCGCTCGCGGAAAAACTCATCCTAGCGAATAGACTGGTGAGCGCGAAGTCCATTCTAGGCGCGATAAAGTCCAGTGGCACCTTGGGCGTAGACCAAACGCAAGTTGATTACTTGATTGGAATGATTGCCGCTGCCGAGGGTGATTACCACACAGCGCGGGATATCTTTCGCGCGATTCTTGCAGAACGTCCTGATCTCACGCGCGTGCGCCTTGAGCTTGCGCGTGTTCTGTATGTGCTTGAGGATGACGACGCTGCGGCTCATCATTTTCGTCTGGCTCGCGCGGATGACGCTGCGCGCCCCGCCTACCTAACAATTGAACGTTTCCTGTATTCAATACGAAAGCGAAAAGATTTCAGCGTACGCTTTAGTTTCGGACTGACCCCCGATTCAAACGTCAATTCAGCGACGACCGACGACACAACGCAGCTGTACGGATTTCTCCCGGCAGAACTATCCGATGATGCTCAGCGTACGTCTGGTATTGGAGCGCGCAGTCATTTTTCTTTTACTTGGTTACCCGCGATTGGCGAGGATTGGCGCGGCGATCTGCAAACCTCCATTGATTTTTGGGACTATGAGAATAGAACTTTCGTCGACATTATCCTGCAATCGGATGTCGGGTTACGCCGCATTACCTCAAAAGGGTATATCAGCGCTGCAGGGTCTTATTCGCGCCGTTGGTATGGCGATGAGCTATTGTACAGCGCCTATGGCGGACGCCTGTTTGTTTTGCACGACATCAGTCCTCGACTGCAAGGCAGCGCCTTTTTCTCCGTGCTTCGTCATGACTACGACGAAACCGATTCTCGCGACGGGCCCGTCCTGTTTTTTACGTTGAATGCGCTGCGAGCACTTTCCTCGACAAACTATGTCGGCGTTGGCGCATCCATCACAAGAGAATTTGCGCGAGCTTCGATTTTTCGTAGCACTGACTATGGCATACGGCTATCGTACACGCGCGAACTGTCAGGCGGCGCAATTTTAGAAGTCTCGACCAACGCGGGGTTGAAACGCTTCGACGAGGAAAATCCATTGTTCGCTGTCAAAAGAGAGGACGAACGTATCGGCGCTGGACTTTCTTTTTCAAATCGAAATTGGTCCTTACGGGGATGGACGCCAATCATTAGTTACGGATACACGCGTAATTTCGGGAACGTGAATATCTATGATTTCTCGCGTCACCGCGCTGAATTTCGCTTCACGCGGTTGTTCTAAAGCGCGACGAGAAAAGTACCCGGTGACAACACATGCAATGGCGCTGCGGCAAGCTGCTCATAACGCCTGAGCGCGTCGTATCGAATGTTCGATGTATTGGCGGATCAACCAGCTGGTATCTGGCCAGTCTTCACCGCGCCGCGATTTGGTCCAGCGCTTCGTACAGCGGGAGTTCGCCGGCGGCGACCTTATCGCGCGAGGGGGCGGACTGGCCGAGACGGTCGCGATAGATCCAAAAGTTCGTCAGCACCTTCTCGACGAATTCGCGGCTTTCAGAGCTTGGAATACTTTCGATAAACAGTAGCGGATCATCAATCGCGACGTCGCGCTTCCAGCGGCGCAAATTGCCCGGGCCGCCATTATAAGCTGCCGCCAAATGGAACAAATCGCCGTCCGCCGCCGTATCGATGAGCTTTTGCACATAGCGTTGGCCCAGCGATAAGTTAAACGCAGGATCGTATAGGCGATCGCGGCCGCGCTTGTAACGCAGCGATCGGTCGCCCGCCACATAGCTTGCGGTCGCCGGCATCAGTTGCATCAGCCCCCGCGCGCCCACGCGGCTCGTGGCGTCGGTTTTGAACTTCGACTCTTGGCGCATCAACGCAAAAATGAGGGCGCGGTCGACTTTGAACCCGTCGCGCGGCGCGTAATCAGGAATAGGATAAAGCCCCGAGGCGAGCGCTTTTGAGTCCCCCGTGAGCGCAACGTCGATTTGCGCCGCAGGCAGATCAAGCGCCGTCGCCACAGCCAACAAATCGCGATCCAAATCTTCTGGGATGGCGCCGCTGGCCCAGCGCAGCTCGGTGCTTGCTTCTTGGGTGTGGCCCACTTGCCAAAGCGCTATCGCGCGCGCCACGCGCGGCTCCACGGTGACGAGCGCATCGAGCTGGTCTTTTTCAAGCGCCGGCGCAGACCAATTATAGTCGTAATCCCGGCCGAGCTGGGCGAGCGCCAATTGGCCATAAAAGGTGAAGGGATATTGCGCGGCGATTTCTAAACCCTTTGTGAGATCGTCCGGCTGGCCGGCCGCGAGCGCCGTGCGTGCAGACCAAAAGCCGGCCCCAGAACGCAAATCATCATCTTGATACGGATTTTCGACCATGCGCGAGAAATGCTGATGCGCGCGCTCAATGTCGCCGTCGCGAAAGGCGATGAGCCCCCCAATCCAATAAGACAACACGGCTGTTTCGCCGCTGCGTTTGGCGACGCTTTCCGCAATGGGACGGGCTGTATCTACATAGCCCTGGAAATAGAGGCTCGCGGCGATCCATGAGCGCATGCGATCAAACTGGCGTTGGGTGATGACGCGGCGTTTCAAATGGCGCTCAATTTCGCGCGACGCCGTCATCGCCTGGTTGCGCCCCGCCAAATATCGCACCCGGCCTTCAATCTGATTGAGCCGCGGGCGGCTGGTCTTCTTGTAGTCGGCGGCGATATCGGGATGGAGTTCCTGTTCAGCCGAGGCGCGCCATTGGCGTTTGATCGGCCGCAAAGGCGAGGCGCCGCCGCTCGGCCGGCGTTTGCGGGCCAGCCGGTAGATTTTGTCCGCCTCTGGATGATCAGCGTAATAGGCCAGCCACGTCTTCAGCTCTGAGAACTTCGAGCGATATTTCGTGGGGTGCATGTAGCGCTGATACTGCAGATAACCGAACAGGATCTCGTTTTCGATCCCGGCGATTTTCGCATCGGCCGCTTTCCAGCTTCCCTTTTCTTGAAGCGCAAAGGCCTCGCGATAGAGCGCGGCGTCAGCCTTGCTTAAGAGGGTCAGCAGCTCGGCGGGGTCAGTTATCTCGAGAGCGGCTGGAGTGTCTGCGGCGAGCGCTGTTTCGTCGGCGGGCGCGGCCACGCTTTTTGCAAACGCCGTCGCGCCAATAAGCGCCGACAGCGCGATCACTCTCACAAACGCCATGGAGGACTTCCTACTCTGCACCGCATTCCCCAAAATCCCTGGCCCTAATTTCGGCTCCAACCCCAAGCGATTGCGTTCGGCCTTCTGGAAAAACCCAATCATGCGGGTTTGGGCCCACGCGCAACAATTACATCCCTGTAATTCTAGCAACGGGGCGGTTAACCCTGTCTTAACGCCTCCCAAAGTTTGGTTAATGGACTCGTGATGGGATTTCGATTGGGAAAGCTAATCTTCCCGCTTCGACTTTTCCTCCAGCGACAACAAATCTGCCTAGGCCTTTCGATCGGTTATGTACCGTTGGGATCGCTTCCATCAGTACGTTTCGGGGTAAACCCAGTCTTGATAGAGATGTAGATGCTCGTAATTACTACATACAGGCAGATAATCATGGTTGCCCGCCCAACCCAATTCATTGCTTCTTCTATAAATTTTCTGAACTCCGCATCGCCTATTCGGAACACGAACAAAATCAGCAAACATAGTAGCGTGGGAACGAGAATTTTCGATAAGTAGACCGCTATATCGTAACGAAACTTCTCCCTAGCCATCCGCATCCATTCTTTTTCCGCGTTACTCTTCACCCGCCGATCTCCTTCATTTCGCGCTCCCTAGCCCGACGCGGACAAATCCCGCGAACATACTCGAAAGTTACATCGCGATAGGTATCTTGATCCTGATCAGTCATGAAACACCTTTAATTCGCCTAGTAGTAGCTACTCTTGGGCAAGGGCATACAAATGCATGTAATGCACAATAATAGTCAGGCCGAGCATAGGATAAGCAATGTAATTGAACCATTTGAAAATACGCGTAAAAGGAACAAGCAAAAGCCGAAACAAACCAAGTATGAAGAGTGGCCATGCCAGATATGATCCCGAAACTCCATCTCGGAATGCCTCATAGAAATTATCGCCCCAATACATTTCGATTCCAAAGATGAGGCCGCACAACAAAGGAAACGAAAGGAACAACGTCACCGTTATCAAGGCTCTGCGCCATGCACCGGGATTAAACGCAAGAACAATCAAAACCGAGACAATCAAGATAAACGGCCATAACAAATATGCGGCAAAATATTCACCGAAACTATTCGCTTGATCGGGACTCCAAAGTACACTCATTCTGCACTCACCCCCCGATCTTCTGCATCTACTTCTCCCCCTTCAGCTTCGCCTCTAGCGACAACAAATCCGCCCAGGCCAATCGTTTATTCGTAGGCTGACGAAGCAAAAAGGCGGGGTGAAAGATGGGCAGCGCGGGAAAGCGCGCCCCGGAGGAGAGTTCCAATTCGCGCCAGACGCCGCGGGCGCGCATGATGCCTTTCAGACCCAACAGCGCTTCGGTCGGGGCGCCGCCGGCTAAGACGATGGCTTTGGGCGCGACGAGTTCAATCATGCGCTCCACAAAGGGGCGGCAGATTTCGATTTCCTCCCGCGTCGGGGCGCGGTTCGCGGGCGGGCGCCAATAAACGACATTGGAGATGAGCGTATCGGTCGTTCGCGAACGCCCAATGGCGGCGAGCATCAAGTCGAGCAATTGGCCGGCGCGCCCCACAAAGGGTTTGCCGAGCCGGTCTTCATCGCGCCCCGGCGCTTCGCCAATGATGAGGAGATCGGCATCGCGCACGCCGTCCGCAAAGACCGTGT
The DNA here is from genome assembly GCA_039183665.1 of Pseudomonadota bacterium. GTDB lineage: Bacteria > Pseudomonadota > Alphaproteobacteria > Caulobacterales > Parvularculaceae > Hyphococcus. Next base: position 7,806 of record JBCDBM010000120.1, read on the forward strand.
TGCGGGCCGCCTTTTTGAGTTGGCATCCGTCGAAAGAGAGAAGCGCGGCTTCCAGCGCGTCAACGTCTTTGGCGCCTGCGGCAAGTCGGCGCGCTTCGGCGATGGCTTCGTCGGCGGAGGGCGTTAGATCGTCATCAGCGCTGGCGTCGCCATTGTTCGACGATCGTGTTGTCGAACTCGGCGCCGCGGCTGCGCCTGGCGCGCACGCGCCCCAACCGTAAAGCCCTGAGGGGTCTTGCGAGACGCTCTCATCAACGCCCATCTCGGCATACCAGCGCAACAGCGCGCGGGCTGGGTTTTCATCTGTTTCTGGCATTGCACGTCAGTTTAGCGGCCGAGGTCTTGAGCGCAATGCGCACCCCAGGCGCCATCCAACATGGCTTTTTGCAACGATTTTTGGCAAAAAAGAGGGCAAACGCGAAAACAGAAGATAAGAGACATAACAGACATGCAAAACGGCGCGACTGATAGCGAGACGGAAGAACGCGAACAGATGGAGTTCGACCTGGTGATCGTGGGCGCAGGGCCGGCGGGTCTATCTGCAGCGATCAAGGCGAAACAGCATGCGGCAGCGCTCGGCGAAGAGATTAGCGTCGTTGTCGTGGAAAAAGGCTCTGAAGTGGGCGCGCATATTTTGTCCGGCGCCGTCTTAGATCCGGCGGGGCTTGATCAGCTTCTGCCTGACTGGCGCGAGATGGACTCGCCCATCGACACGCCAGTGAAATCTGAGAGCTTCCGCATTTTTGGTCCCTCCGGGTCGATCCCGCTGCCTGTGTTTTTGATGCCGCCAATGGTTCAAAACCACGGCTGTTATGTGGTCTCCATGGGCAATGTATGTCGCTGGTTGGCTGAGCAAGCCGAAGCCATGGAAGTGGAGATTTATCCCGGCATGGCGGCGTCTAAATTGGTCCGCAATGAAGACGGCGCTGTATCGGGCGTTGTCGTCGGCGAGATGGGCATCGGCGCCGATGGCGAGAAAAAAGGCAGCTATGAGCCCGGCATGGAATTGCTTGGCAAATATGTGCTCATCGCAGAAGGCGTGCGCGGGTCGCTCGCCAAACAACTCATCGCCGAGTACGCGCTCGACAGCGACAGCGATCCGCAAAAATACGGCATTGGACTGAAGGAACTTTGGGAAATCGATCCGGAAAAAGCGCGGCCCGGCCACGTGCAGCACTCATTCGGGTGGCCCCTATCAAACGATGTCGGCGGCGGCTCATTTATGTATCACTATAGCGACAACACCGTCGCGCTGGGCTTTGTCATTCACCTCAACTACAAAAATCCCTACCTTAATCCGTATCAAGAGTTTCAGCGATTTAAAGCGCATCCCGAGATCGCGGAGGTCATTAAGGGCGGCAAGCGGATCGCCTATGGCGCGCGCGCGATCACCGAAGGCGGTTTTCAGTCGGTGCCCAAACTCACCTTCCCCGGGGGCGCGCTGATCGGGTGTTCAGCGGGCTTTGTGAATCTCGCGCGTATCAAAGGCAATCATAACGCCATGTTGACGGGCATGATGGCCGCTACCGCCGCTGTCGACGCGATTAAAGAGGGGCGCGCAGGCGATACGCTGGACGCCTATCAAGAAGCCTATGACGCCTCGCCGGTGCGCCAGGAGCTCAAACTGGCAAGAAACGCCAAACCCCTGTGGAGCAAATTCGGCACGTTGCTCGGCGGCATCTCTTTTGCGGGCATCGATCTTTGGACAACCACGATCACGGGCGGGTTTTCAGTATTCGGCACCCAGCATCACACCAAAACCGACGCCGCCTCCACCGAGCCCGCCGAAAAGCACAAGCCGATCACATACCCGAAACCCGACGGCGAGCTTACCTTTGATCGGCTCACCAATGTGGCGTTTTCCGCAACCAATCACGAGGAAGATCAGCCGGCGCATTTGCGGCTTAAGGATGCGTCAATTCCGATCGGCGTAAATTTGCCCACCTTTGCTGAGCCGGCGCAGCGTTATTGTCCGGCCGGGGTCTATGAGGTCTTGACCGATGATGGCGGCGCCGATCCCAAGTTTCAGATCAACGCGCAAAATTGCGTTCACTG
>JBCDBM010000121.1:0-9775 GCA_039183665.1 Pseudomonadota bacterium
CGGCCCGCCTCCGTCCCGGGTTCAAGATGACAGGCGCGGCGCCGACGTAGCGCTCGGTGGAGCCTGTAGGCGGCTTGTATGTCTTTCTCGCGCGCGCGGACGATGCGCAGCTTTCCCCGAATGCGTTGAAATTAAAGCGTAAATTGGCCAAAGCGTCCTGAAATCGTCTGATTTCCGGAATCGTCTTATCCTAAGGCAGTCTTAGGCGAGGGCGGCAATGGAAAGCACGGTTGCAACTGAACAGCACCAAGAGCGCTTAACGGCGATGCAACGGCTGCGCGCCCAAGCCGCGTCGTTTGGCGTCGCGCTGCTCAGGACAGCGCTTCTGGCGCTGGTGATGACGCCAGTTTTGCTAACGGCGATCTTGACGGTCGATCTGCCATTGCGGTTTTTCGACTCGCTTGTTGGGCAACAGATGGTCTTGCGCCCATCAAATTGGCTCAGCTGGGGCGGCTTCGTTATGGCGGCGGCCACGTTTTTGGCGATATTAATGACACGAAGATTTGGCGGCGATGAAGCCTCTCGCGCAGTGACGGCCGCTTGGACGATCGCGGCGATCGTCGTCTTTTTTGAGCTGTCTTATTTGGCGCCTGCGCTTGAGGATGGCGATCTGCCGTCCGCGCGATTCACGGTCGCGTTCGTCGCGAGCGCCATGATTGCGCAATATATCGGCATCAATATTTACGATATCTCTCGCGGCGGCGAACGATGGTGGCGCGCGCCGCTAGTGGGCGCAATGGGCGGATTTACAGTCGGGGCGTTCGTCTATTTTCCCGTTGTCTATTGGGGCGCCGGCGCGCCATGGCTGAACTGGCTGGTGGGCGATATTGCCGTCAAAGCAGCGATGGCGTTTGCATTCATAGGAATATATGGCCTTGCACGGAAAACACTGCGGCCCAGGGGCGGATTCGGAGGTATTTAGAGTTTCGCGCGCGTGTTTCTGGCCATGCCGCGGCATGCGAACAGAAAGCCGCCAAACCCTGACGCGATTAACGAGAGCGACGAAGGCAGCAGTCCCTGCGTGCTAGGAGCGGCGTCAACCGGATCCATCGTGAGCGCGACGAGCGGCTCGGCAAAGGCGGGCTGACCAGCGATTAACGAAAAACCGATGACGGTGAGGGCGGCGAGAGGTTTGGAGAGTTTCATCAGACGAATATCCCAAATACGCGAAAAACGGATTTGGGATCTACCAGAGCAAGAGATGGGCCAAGCGTCGCCGCAACACGCCGGCTAATCGAGAAAAAAGCGAAGTACCTGCTAAAGGCCGCGGGCTGCGTCTGCGGCGAAATACGTGATGATTCCGTCCGCGCCGGCGCGCTTGAAAGCGGTTAACGACTCGATCATTGCCGTTTCGCCGTCGAGCCAGCCATTGGCCGCCGCAGCCTTAATCATTGCGTATTCGCCAGAAACTTGGAACGCGAATGTCGGCGCGCCATAGGCTTCTTTCACGCGATGAATAATGTCCAAATAGAATATACCTGGTTTAACCATGACGCTGTCCGCGCCCTCGGCGAGGTCCAGGCCGACTTCGCGAAGGGCTTCGTCCGTATTCCGCGGATCCATCTGATAGGTGCGCTTGTCGCCTTTTAAGACGCCCGCAGAGCCGATGGCGTCCCGATATGGACCATAGAGCGCCGAGGCGTATTTTGCGGCGTAAGCCATAATGTGCGCTTGCTGGAAACCCGCTTTGTCGAGCGATTGTCTGATCGCGCCCACGCGACCGTCCATCATGTCCGAAGGCGCGATGATGTCGAAGCCCGCTTTCGCCTCCAAAACCGCCTGCTGGGCCAAAACGTCCACTGTCGCGTCGTTAACAATTTCACCGTCAACGACAAGACCATCCTGTCCATGATCCGTATAGGGATCAAGCGCCACATCCGCCATCAATCCAATTTCGGGGACTGCGTCTTTAATGGCCCGCGCGGCGCGACACATAACGTTGTCAGGATTTAATGCTTCATCGCCATTGGGCGAACGCTCTGCTGCGCCCGTGTAAGGAAACAGCGCCATTGCCGGAATGCCGAGCGCGACCGCCTCTTGCGCGGCGGCCACCGCTTGATCGGGAGATAATCGATAAACGCCCGGCATTGACGGAACTGGTTCTTTAACGCCTTCGCCGTCGCGAACAATAATCGCCCAAATCAAGTCAGACGGCGACAACCGTGTCTCGGCGAAGAGCGCGCGCGACCACGCGTTCATTCGCGGACGGCGTAATCGCAGCGCCGGAAAGCGTCCAAGAGGGCCTGAATTCACCATATTTTAGCGTTTCCGAGCGCAAGTAACAGAATTGTTTGGCTTACTTGTCAATTTTGATTGCAAATTGAACGGTCCAGCTTAACGGCGCCTTTAGACCTCTCAATGTATCATCTGGTCAAGGTCAATTTCTGAGTGAGTCGTTGTTATGTCTGGTGTTCAAACGATGCAGCCGCAAGTCATTGGAATGGGCGAGAATGCTGATAAGTCCGATCCGGCGGCGTTGGAGCCCGCTTATCTGCGCCTCTTGAACCTTATTGAACGTCTTCACCGTCAACTTCTTGACGTTATCAAAGACGAATTGGAACGCATCGGCATGACCGATATCAACTCAGTGCAGGCGCTGCTCTTATACAACATTGGCGATGCTGAACTGACCCCAGGCGAATTGCGCTCTCGCGGTCACTATTTGGGTTCTAACGTTTCTTACAACCTCAAGCAGCTCGTCGAGAAAGGTTATATTCGCGACGAGCCGTCGTCCACGGATCGCCGCTCAAAGCGTGTTTCACTGACCGAAACCGGTTTAGAAATCCGCGACCAGCTCGGCGGCTTGTTTAAGCGCCAATTGTCGTCCGTGGAACAAGTCGGGGATGTGGGTCTTCCATTGATGGAAGACACCAACAAAACACTACAGCGTCTTGAGCGTTTTTGGGCTGACCAAGTCCGCTATCGCCTGTAACGCGGGCGCTCTTACGCTGCTCTTCTTTTTGTCGTTTTCTTTCTTTTGACAGCTTTGCGTTTAGCCGGGGCCTTTCCGCTATTTGTCGTAGCGGTGCCGAGACCGATGGCTTTTGCAAATTGCGACCGACGTTTCGCGTAGTTTGGCGCAACCATCGGATAGTCCGCAGGCAATCCCCATTTCCGCCGGTAATCGTCAGGCGACATGGAATAATGGGTGCGCAAGTACCGTTTCAGCATCTTCAGCTTTTTGCCGTCTTCCAAACAGATCACGTAGTCAGGCGTGATGGATTTGCTGATGGCGACGGCAGGCTCTCGCGTGGCTGAGAAAAGTTGATCGCCATTGGCTAAAGCGGCAATGGCGCCGTGAACTTCTTCTAACAATCCAGGCAACTCGTCAGGGGTCAGTTTGTTGTTGGCGACATAGGCTGCGACGATATCCGTCGCGAGAGTGATCGTTTCTATTTTTTCTGTTGTCTCGGACATACTTCCAAGCTCCTTTTTTTGTGTTCAAGCACTTTACCTGAATTCGGCTTAACCGGTCGGGGTAGCACAAGGTTAGACGAGTCATTGACTAGTCGTGCGATACCGACGCGTTGGTGGCTTTGGCGCAAAGCATGTGCTTTTTTTTTGAGTCATACGCCTAGAATCAGTCTCGAGTTTAAATGCACTTTCAGGCAACTGGGGATAAGTCTTGTTTCTGTCCAGGCTCCCGACCTGGCGCTCGCAATAGTCCCCGAATTGATCTAACAGCTATTGATATCTGAACTTTTGACCGAAGGCGCATATTACGTTGATCGGGACTGCTTGGATTGGAGTGACCGAAAAAAACATTGCCATTGTCCGTCGGTTGCTTCGGCTATATAGCTCTGTGCTTCCACTTTATTGGAACAGAAAACCCAGCCGTGACGTTAGGAGTGAACGAGAATGAGCGCGATTGAATCGGCGGCTTTTTCCGATGGTTTCTTCGAGGAAAACCTAGCGGACAGAGATCCTGATGTTTTCAGCAGCGTTGAGCGCGAGCTCCGACGGCAGCAAGAGCAAATTGAACTCATCGCCTCGGAAAACATCGTGTCTCGCGCAGTTCTTGAAGCGCAGGGCTCGGTTCTTACGAACAAATACGCTGAAGGGTATCCGGGCAAGCGATACTATGGCGGTTGTGAATATGTAGACGAAGTTGAGGACATTGCGATCGCGCGCGCAAAAAAGCTCTTCGGTTGTGAAGAAGCGATCGTGCAACCGCATTCAGGCAGCCAGGCGAATCAAGCCGTTTTTATGGCGTTGATGAAACCCGGCGATACGTTTTTAGGCATGGACTTGGCCTCCGGCGGGCATTTGACCCATGGCGGCAAGGCCAATCAGTCAGGCAAGTGGTTCAACGCGATAAATTATGGCGTGTGCGAAGATACGCATCTTATCGATTATGACGCGGTCGCAGACCTTGCTGAGAAACATCGACCGCAAGTCATCATTGCTGGCGGCAGCGCCTATTCGCGCGTCATCGATTTTGCGCGCTTCCGGGAAATTGCAGACAGCGTTGATGCGAAGCTGATGGTTGATATGGCGCATTTCGCAGGACTTGTTGCTGGCCATGCGCATCCCAATCCGCTGGACTATGCAGATGTTGCAACGACGACAACACACAAAACGCTTCGCGGCCCGCGCGGTGGGCTTGTCGTGACGAATGATCCCGACTTAGCCAAGAAAGTTCGCTCCGGCCTGTTTCCGGGCATTCAGGGCGGCCCGCTCATGCACGTTATCGCGGCTAAAGCGGTCGCGTTCGGAGAGGCGTTGCGCCCAGAGTTTCGCACCTATGTTCGTGATGTCATTGAAAACGCGCGCGCGCTTGCCGCGTCGCTTGTCGAAGCAGGGTACGCTGTAGTTTCGGGCGGCACCGACACACATTTGGCGCTGATCGATTTGCGACCAAAGGGCGTTAAAGGCAACGCGGCCGAAGAGAGCCTGGAGCGTGCGAATATAACGTGCAACAAGAATGGCATCCCATTTGACCCGGAAAAATTTACGATCACGTCTGGCTTGCGGGTCGGCACGCCAGCGGGAACGACGCGCGGGTTTGGCATCGAAGAGTTCCGAGAAGTGGGGTCCATGATGGCGGCGGTTCTCGATGGTCTTGCTGCTGGCGGCGCGTCAAACGACGCTGCGGAGAAGGCGGTTCGCGAACGCGTCGCGAAACTAACAGCGCGCTTTCCAATTTATCCATGATGCGAAAGCGCTGAAGGGCTGACGCTTATGCGATGTCCGTTCTGCGGCAGTGAGGATACCCAAGTTAAGGACTCGCGTCCGGCCGAAGACGGCGCTTCCGTTCGGCGGCGGCGGGAATGCTCCAGCTGCGGCGGTCGGTTTACTACGTTCGAGCGCGTACAACTCCGTGAACTGATTGTCGTCAAGAGCACGGGCAAGAAAGCGCCGTTTGATCGGGATAAGTTAGCGCGCTCCGTGATGATTGCGACGCGCAAAAGAAATGTCGATTCCGACCGCATTGAGCAGATGGTTTCGGGCGTCGTGCGTCGGCTTGAGGCCATCGGAGAAACCGAGATCCCGTCCAAGCTCATCGGCGAATTGGTGATGGAAGGCCTTGCTCATTTGGATGACGTTGCCTATGTGCGCTACGCCTCCGTCTACAAAGACTTTCGTGAGGCGAAAGACTTTGAAGAGTTTTTAGGCGGGATGGATGAGGGCGACAGTGACGAGCGCGCCGACAAATAGCGAACAATCGCGACCCTCGCATCGTGAGGCGGCGCCGGCTCGCTCGGCGGCGCGATTGGCCGCCGTCCAGGCGCTCTATCAGATGGAAAAGACGAATATTGGCGTCGAGGCCGCCATTCGCGAATTTCAAGATTTTCGGTTGGGCGGCGATCTTGACGGCGCGCAACTCCATAAAGCGGATGCGCGTTTTTTCGCTGATATCCTGCGCGGCGCTGTCGAAAACCAGGCGCGCCTAGACGGTTTTTTGGAGCGCCAGCTGGCGGAGGGATGGAAATTGTCGCGCATCGACTCCATCGCGCGCGCCATTTTACGCGCCGGCCTTTACGAGCTCGCGCAGCGTGCAGACGTTCCGTATAAAGTCGTGATCGATGAGTATATAGAGATCGCGCAATCTTTCTTCGAAGGCGATGAGCCCAAATTTATCAATGGCGTACTGGATGCGGCATCGCGGGCGGCGCGCGCCGATGAGCGCGCGACTTGATATGCGGTAATGTCACGATGGGCGAGTTCGATATTATTCGCGAGATTTTCGCCCCGCTGACGAAAGACGCCGAGGGCGCATTTAATCTCACCGACGACGCCGCCCTTGTGAGCTCGGGCGATATCATCGTTTCGAAAGATGTTTTGGTCGGGGGCGTCCATTTCCGGACCAAGGACCCTCTGGACTTGGTGGCGCGCAAGCTCCTGCGCGTCAATCTTTCAGACCTTGCGGCCAAGGGCGCAAAGCCGATTGGGTATTTTCTAGGGTGCGTTTGGCCGTCCTCGATCAAGCGGGACGCAATAGAACTCTTTGCCCGGGGGTTAAGCGAAGATCAGACCCAGTTTCGTATCGCGTTATATGGTGGTGATACGACGGCGCATAGGGCGCGTTCTGCGCCGCTCACCCTATCGGCGACTATCTTTGGGCTGCCGCCCAAGCGCGGCCTGACCCGGCGGATCACCGCGAGCGTGCGCGATGATCTTTATGTGAGCGGAACGATTGGGGATGCGGGGTTGGGGTTGAAGGCGCTAGAAAAAGAAATTGCGGTGACGACCGTGGATCGCGCGTCGTTAGCGGGGCGCTATCATTTGCCGGAGCCGCGGTTGCAATTGGGCTCGGCGCTGGCTGGACTCGCCAGCGCTGCAATTGACGTCTCTGACGGACTCCTGGCCGATGCTGGAAGGCTCGCCGCCGCCGCTGGCCTAAAAGCAGAAATTGAGGCGGAGAGGGTGCCGTTGTCTGCGCCCGCCAAAAGCTGGGTTGAAGGGGCGGAGGCGCCCGAAAGCGCGATCGCCTCATTGGCGAGCTTTGGCGATGATTACGAAATATTGTTCTCGGCGCCATCCACATTGCGACGGTCAGTCGCCGTGGCGGCGGACGCATCGCGCACGCCCGTAACGCGCATCGGCATGCTCACGCGTGGCGCGGGCGTCGCCTTGCTAGATCGAGACGGGGCTGAAATGCCGGTCGAGACCTTAGGATACGATCATTTCGGTGATTAGAGCGTCAGCGGGCTGGTCTAAACGGTTATTGACCGGGAACTTGACCATCGCCGCCAATACCGGCTGGCAGTTGGCCGACGTTACCCAATAGCTGCTCCCAAAAATTGAGCTCTTTGCCGCGGGTAGGCGTGATGCGGGAAACGATATTGATCTCGTTACCGTCATCGATGTCGTATTTCTCGGTTTCGGTCATGACGCCATCATCATCAAACCGGAAAGCGACAACCGTTCTTGTCGTGGTCTCAGGCGTAAAAAACGCTCGTGTTTGCTCCGAACTGGCCAAATAATACCAAGCGTTGCGGTCAAACGCGCCGATGAGCGAGGGTTCGCCATATTTAGCGAGAATGCTCTCTTTCGTATCTAAACCAACTTCGCCTGCAAGCGATGTTTGGCCCCGTTCAAGTACATATCCGTGCTGAGAGCGCACGGAGACGCAGGCGGAGGCGGCGAAAGCGACAACTAAAAGAGCGAAAAGGCGCATTGACGACGTACTCTCAACACCGAACGAAATGGCGGCTTGTTCTAGCCAATCAGACTAGCCGCCGATTTATGATCCTATCACGCACTGCCCGGTTTGCTTGATTGGGCTTGATCCCGGACGAGGCGGCGCATAGGTCGTAGCGTCTTAGCAGCGGCCGGTCGCGGCCGCAATCGATCCTCGGACGGAACCATGATTTTATCCCTTTTCAAGAGAAATGCGGCTGAGACGGCGGGCGAAGCTCTATACGCAGCGATTGTAGAGCAAGCGCGAACGCCTAAATTTTACGCCGAATGGGGTGTTCCGGACACAACCATGGGCCGTTTCGAAATGGTCGCGTTGCACGCCTTTCTTGTCATTCGTCGCCTTTCTGCGGGCGACAGGGCGGCTAAGAAGGTGAGCCAGAACCTCCTGGACGCCATGTTTCGCAATCTCGACCACACGTTGCGCGAACTCGGCGTGGGGGATTTGTCCGTCGCTAAAAAAATGCGCAATCTCGCTGAGAACTTTTATGGCCGGTCCGCCGCGTATGAAGACGCGCTGAAAGAGGACGATGATGGCAAGCTTCAGGAAGCGCTCATGAGAAATGTCTATACAGGAATGCCGCCGACGCATGCGCCGCAACTGACGTCCTACGTGCGGGCGCTGGACCGGGCCCTAGGGGGGCAGCCTCTTGAACGGCTCGCTAGCGGCATTGTGCAGTTTGCGCAAGGTGAGGGCGAAGCCCTGAAGGAGGCGCCATGACCGAGTCCGCGCCACGCCCCGAATTCTCTCGGTTTGTCGCGTTGGGGGACTTCCCGGCGGCTGGAGAGCGGCTCAATCTCGAGGCGGATGAAGGCCAGCGTGCTGCGCTCGCCAAACGGTTCGACGTGATAAGGATCAACATTCTGTCCGGTGCGATGTCGATCAGCGCTACGCAAAAGAGAATAGACATTACCGGCAGACTTGAAGCGCAGCTAATACGGCGTTGCGTCGTCACGCTCGATGAGATGGTCGAGCGCATCGACGAGCCGCTTGAGCTGGCATTCGTGCGAGACGCAGACCTCTTGGATGAGGATGACGAAACAGGCGCGGGGCCCGAACTCCATCAGGGCGCAGAAATCGACGTAGGAGAGCTCCTGGCGCAGCAATTGTCCTTGGCAATGGCGCCGTTTCCGCGCGAAGAGGGCGCAACTCTCGATAGCGACCATGCTGTCGCCGTTGAGACCTCGCCATTTGCGGCGATTGCGGGCAAATTCTCAAAAATAGAACAAAATCATTGAGTTGCAGCCGAATTTGTGGAGATTCTAAAATCAGCCCATGAGGCGTTGCAACTCAAAGTGAGCGCACTATCCTTCGCGCCGCAAATCAAGAAAGCGATCGACATTGGCTAAAAACGCCACCACGACTGGCAAGGCGACAATCGCGATTGACGCGATGGGCGGCGATGCGGGCCCCGCTGCGGTCGTTGAGGGTGTGGCGCTCGCGATCGACAATGGTCTCGACATTGAGCCGCTATTTTGCGGCGACAAAGCGACACTCGAACCCCTAATCGAGGCTGCGCCAATCCTGGGCGCCGCAAAAGTTCTGCATACTGATAAAGTCGTGTCAATGACCGACAAGCCCGGGCGCGTCTTGCGTCGCGGGCGTGATACTTCGATGTGGGCCTCCGTCTCAGCGGTGAAAGAGGGCCAGGCGGATGCGGTTGTCTCTTGCGGCAATACTGGCGCCCTAATGGCGGTGGCGCGGCTTCAGCTGCGGATGATCGAGGGCATTGATCGGCCTGCGATCACGGCGCTTTGGCCCACAGAGCGGGGCCGCAGCGTGGTGCTTGATGTGGGCGCCAATGTAGAGGCGGACGAAAATCAACTTGTTCAATTCGCGATTATGGGCGAGGCGTTTTTTCGTGCGCTGATGGATGTGGAAAAACCCTCGGTCGGGTTACTGAATGTTGGCGCGGAAGATCTCAAAGGTCACGAATTAATCCGTACAGCCGCGCGCGTGTTGAGAGAGGCGGACCCGGCCATGGCCTTTACCGGGTTCGTGGAGGGCAATGACATTTCAAAAGGGACGGTGGACGTGGTCGTCACGGACGGATTTAGCGGCAACATCGCGCTGAAATCCGCTGAAGGCGCAGCGCGGCTTGTAGGCTCTTGGGTTCGCGATGCGCTGACGGAC
>JBCDBM010000122.1:0-9724 GCA_039183665.1 Pseudomonadota bacterium
AGCGTCGACTTTTTAACCCTGCGCGATGCGTTCCAAAACGCCTATGAAGAAGAGAAGCGACGCCGCGCCGTCGTCGACTTTGACGATCTCATTCGATTGACGGATGAGTTGATGCGGAATGTAGACGCGGCTTGGGTCGCCTATAAACTCGATCAGGGCGTTGATCACATTCTTGTCGATGAGGCGCAAGATACAAGTCCCGCCCAATGGTCTGTTATTGAGTCCTTACTCAGCGAGCTTGTTAGCGGGGAAGGCGCGGTTGCGCGTCCGCGGAGTTTTTTTGCTGTGGGCGATTTGAAACAGTCCATTTATTCCTTTCAAGGCGCCGACGCCGGCCTTTTTTTGGAAAAAGAACAAGAGCTCGGCAAACGTCTTGCCGCCGTCCGCCGTTATGAAAATGTCCGCCTCGCCTTGTCGTTTCGAACAACGGCGCCGGTCTTGAAGTTTGTTGATGGCGTTTTCGGCGATGTTGAAGCCGCCCAAGGTCTTGGTGAGTTTCCGATCCCCGCGCATGGGGTTCATCGTGAAGGCGAAGGCGGGCTTGTGGAGCTGTGGCCGCTAACGCCGCGTCCTGACATCGAGGCCGACAATCCGTGGGATGCGCCAGTGGACGAGGCCGCGCCCAATGACCCCGCGCGACGCTTGTGTGAGCGTGTCGCGGCGACCATCCGAGGCTGGATTGATAACGGCGAGATGCTGGCGTCCAAGGGGCGGCCAATCCAGTGCGATGACATCATGATCCTCGTACAAAGCCGCAGCCGACTGTTTCACGAAATGATCGGTCGATTGGGCGCTGCCGGCGTGCCTGTCGCCGGCGCTGACAGGCTGAGCCTCACCGAAGATCCAGCCGTTGAAGATCTCATGGCCTATGCGCGCGCTGTCGCGACGCGTGATGATGATCTTTCTTTCGCGGCGTTGTTGAAGAGTCCGTTTTTCGGCGTCGACGAAGAAGCGCTGTTTCAGTTGGCGCATCCGCGCGCCAAGGGCATGTCGCTCCAAACGGCGCTGATCGAGGCGAAGAACCAGAACGCGCGCTTGGCCCCCATTGCGGGGGAATTTGACGCTGCTCGTCTGATCGGGATGCGTGACGGCCCGGTCGCATTCTTCTCTCATATTTTAGAAGCCGGTTCGCCCTCAGGGCGACAAAGGCTTTACGCCCGCTTGGGCGAGACAGCTGAAGACACCGTCAACGCCTTGCTGCACCTCGCGCATCAGTTTGAATTGAGCGCGCCGCCGTCTTTATTCAACTTCATCCATTGGTTCGACCAGAACGCCGGCGACGTGAAGCGGGAGATGGATCAAACCGAAGGCGCTGTGCGCATTATGACGGCACACGGATCAAAGGGTTTGGAGGCGAATATTGTGTTTCTTTTAGACGCGCACCGCCTTGCCAATACGCGCGATCTGGGCCCAACACTTTCTATTCCCGCCGACGAAAGCATAGGCGGCGCAGCCGCGCCGCTATTCGCCGTTGGCGAAGGCGCCCAAAGCACCGCAGCGATCGCTGCGCGGGAAAGTGCAAAACACGACGCCTATGAAGAATACCGCCGCCTATTCTATGTGGCCGCAACGCGCGCGAGAGACCGGCTTTATGTTTGCGGTTTAGAACAGGGCAACCAAAAGGCGCCAAGAGATCGGCCCACCGCAGAAAAGTCATGGCATTCGTTGGCTTGCGACGCGTTTGATCGCCTGAATGGAGATCTTTCAATCGAGCCGTCGCCATTTTGGGATGACGACGGCGAGCCGATACGCCGACTTGAAATTCGTCAAGTTGCGCCTGTTGAAACAAAGACAGTTGCGCCGGAGAAGACGCATCAAGCGCTGCCGAATTGGGCGCGCCGATCGCCGCCAACGGAAGCCGCGCGCATGCGCCTGGCGCCGTCGCGATTTACGGGCGAGGATGACCATAGCGCCACGCCATCACTTTCCCTCAGCCAGGGCGATGCAGACCCGGATGCCGTTTTTTCGCCACAGCAACGGGACAGATATTTCCGGGGCCGGATAATTCACTATCTTTTAGAGTGGGCGCCGCAGCTGCCTCAAGCTGAACGTCGCGCAGAAATTGATCGGCTCGTGGCCGGGCGCGCGGGTGATATCTCTTTAGAAGAGCGCGTCGCTTGGCGGGATGAAGTCTTGCAGATTTTAGAGGATCCGGAATTTGCCACGGTGTTTAGCGCAAACTCGCGCGCCGAGGCGTCAATTGCGGCCCGCTTGGAAGGGGATGGAGGAGCGGTCGACATTATAGGCCGCATTGATCGACTCATCGTCGAAGACGACGTCGTGCTCGCCGTCGATTATAAGTCCAATCGTCCGCCCCCAAAGCGCGCCGAACAAACGCCGGAAGCGTATTTGCAGCAAATGGCCCTTTATCGCGCAGCTCTTCAGAAAATCTATCCCGGTATTGAGATAAAGACCGCGTTGCTCTGGACCTATGCGCCGCGCCTCGTAGCGCTTCCCGACGCGCTGCTCGATCACGCTTTCGCGCGCGCCCTTCAATGAAGGGTTGATCTCAATCGGCGCCCACTTATGTTGGGCGTTCAGGATCGTCCGAGAGTGGACGTAAGGAGCGATAAGATTATGGCGACCAAAGCAGTAACTGACGCAAGTTTTGAGGGCGACGTTGTCGGCGCTGACGGACCCGTGCTGGTTGATTTCTGGGCGGAGTGGTGTGGTCCATGTAAGCAAATTGGACCGGCTCTCGAGGAACTCGCGACGGAGTATGACGGTCGCATAACAATTGCGAAGGTCAATATTGATGAGAACCCGGAGACGCCAGGACGGTTTGGCGTCAGGGGCATCCCGACCTTGATGATCTTCAATGGCGGCGAACTCGTCTCGACGGAGGTCGGCGCGAAACCAAAGAGCCAAATCGCCTCGTGGATCGACGGCGTCTTGTCTGAGGTCGTAGCTTAGCCGTTTTCCGTCAAAACGCTGCCAGCAAAATACAAAGAACCGCCGAGAAAAACCCTCGGCGGTTTTTTGCATGTGGCGGTTATGTCTTCGAGCGCGCGCTCAACGGAGTCTGCGGCGCGGGCCTCCAGCCCGGCGCTTTTTGCAGCCAGGACAAGGGCGTCCACGGCTGCGGCGCCCTCGCGTTCGCTCCCCAAAACAAACACTTCCGCCGCCAGATCTTTAAACGCGGTAAAGTATCCGGCGGCGTCCTTATTGTCTTGCATCGATATGATGAGCGCCAACGGCTTTGGGTCGCGATCATTGAGATCTGCAAGCGCGCGGGCGATCGCTGCTGCCGCATGCGGGTTATGCCCGCCATCTAACCAAAGCTCGCTCGCCCCGGCTTGTTCGACAAGCCGCCCGCGGGTCAGCCGTTGCATGCGCGCGGGCCAGCGCGCGTTCACCAAGCCGTCCGACAGTGTATCATCGGAAAAAGAAAGCCCCGCCGCGCGCGTCGCCGCAATGGCAAGCCCGGCATTGTAAACTTGATGGGCGCCCACAAGCCGCGGCGCGGCGATATCAGCAAGCCCTGTTTCGTCTTGATAGGCAAGCCGTCCGTGTTCAGCGTAAATAGTCCAGTCCTGGCCGAAAACAAATGGATTAGCACCCGCTGTGTCGGCGCAGGTCAGTAGCGTTGTCATGGCTTCGGGCGATTGCGCGCCAATTATAGCGGGGGTTTGGGGCCGGAAAATCCCCGCCTTCTCCGCCGCGATTTTTTCGACCGTGTCGCCAAGGAACTTTTCATGATCGCGCCCGATGGGGGTAATGACGCACGCCATCGGTTTGTCGAGCACGTTCGTGGCGTCTAAGCGACCGCCGAGGCCCACCTCTAAAAGTAAGTAGTCCGCAGGCGTTTCGGCAAAAGCTAAAAAGGCGGCGCAGGTCGCGGTTTCAAAATAGGTGAGGTCTTGCCTGCTCGCGGCCTCGTCACATCGCTCCAGCGCATCAATAAGGTGCGCGTCGTCAATCTCGTGTCCTGCAAGCACAATACGCTCGTTGAACCGAACCAGATGGGGCGATGTGTAGACGTGGACGCTGTTGCCCGCCGCTTCGAGGATCGCGCGCAAGAAGGCGATGGTTGAGCCTTTGCCGTTCGTCCCCGCGACGTGGAATGTTGGCGGTAATTTGCGGTGCGGGTTTCCCAGCTTGTCTAGCGCTGCAAAAACGCGGTCCAGCGACAGATCGATTATTCGCGGACGGCGCGTTGCTATCCGCTCAAGCATGTCTTCGATTTTAGTCAAGCAAATCCTCGCCGGGCCGGCGGTCCCTTACTCGGCCGCTTTATCGAGATCTGCCGCGGCGGACGAATTAGGCTGCGCCGCAACAGAGGCGGGCGCCGCCGCTGGGGTTTTTTCCGCGGCGTCATCGTCTTCCGGTTCGTTTACAACAACCGGCGTTTTCGAATTCATCAAGACACTGATGAGTTGGCCTAGCGTTTTGCGAATTTCGCTACGGCGCACCACCATATCCACCATGCCCTTTTCCATGAGGAATTCAGAACGCTGAAAACCCTCGGGCAGTTTTTCGCGAATGGTTTGCTCGATGACGCGCGGCCCTGCAAATCCAATCAAAGCGCCGGGCTCGGCTAAGTGAACATCACCCAACATTGCATAGGAGGCGGTGACGCCGCCCGTTGTCGGGTGAGTCAACACGACAATGTAGGGGAGCCCTGCATCCTTCACCATCTGCACGGCAATCGTCGTGCGCGGCATTTGCATCAGCGAGAGAATGCCTTCTTGCATGCGCGCGCCGCCAGAGCCGGCGAAAACAATCAAGGGCGCGCGGCGGGCTACCGCCTCTTCGGCGGCTTTCAACAGCGCTTCGCCCAGCGCCATGCCCATTGAGCCACCCATAAACGAAAAGTCTTGGACTGAAACCACCGCGGGCTGCGCGCCAATAAGACCGGCGGCGACAACCATCGCGTCATTACGGCCCGTCTTTCGGCGATTGTCTTTTAAGCGGTCCACATAGCGTTTTTCGTCGCGAAACTTCAGCGGGTCTTGTGGCGGCTCCGGAACCTCAATGAGCTGATAAGCGCCATTGTCGAAAACCAATTCCAATCGCGCATCCGCGCCGATCGTCATGTGATGATCGCAGGCGGGGCAAACTCGATGGGCCGCCTCAAGATCGCGATTGAACACCATCTCGCCGCAATTGCCGCATTTGGTCCAGAGCTTTGTGGAGTCGTTTTCGTCCCGGCGAAAAATATTCTTGATGCCGGGCGGGATTTTGGAGAGCCAACTCATCGTTCTTCGAAACTCCTTATCGCGCCGTATGAACGGCCTGACTTATATCGCGCGCCAGGCTCAACACCGCGTTAACTGCATTATCGGTCTCCGACTGCCCGTCTTCAAGGGCCCTGTCTTTTAGGGGCTCGTCTTTGACGATGCCGGCTTCCACCATGGCAGACCCCACAACAACGGCGTCGGCGATTTTGGCGAATTCCGCCGCTTTTTCGGGTGTTTTGATCCCGAAACCAATACCGACTGGCAGCCCGCTTGCCTCTTTTAGCCGCTTCGTCGCCGTGCTCACAGCCTCGACGCCGCCGACGCCCTTGCCTGTGATGCCCGCGACGGACACGTAATAGACGAAACCGGACGTATTTTTGAGGACGGCAGGCAAACGTTTGTCGTCGGTGGTCGGGGTCGCCAGTCGAATAAAATCTAGCCCCGCCGCGCGCGCCGGCAGGCACAGCTCATCGTCTTCCTCGGGCGGCAAATCCACAATAATCAGCCCGTCGACGCCGGCTTCAGCCGCGTCGCCCAAAAACGTCTCGACCCCATGGTGATAAATCGGGTTGTAGTACCCCATCAGGACAATCGGCGTATCCGGGTCATCCTTGCGGAAGGCGCGCACCATCGCCAGAGTTTTGCGCAAGGTTTGCCCCGCTGCGAGCGCCCGTTGACCGGCGGCTTGGATAGCCGGGCCATCGGCCATGGGGTCGGTAAAACACATGCCCAACTCAATGATGTCGGCGCCGGCGGCGGGCAGTGATTTCAACAGCTTCAATGAAGCCGCCTCGTTGGGGTCGCCGGCCATGATGAACGGAATGAAGGCGGCGCGGTTTTCAGCGGCGAGTTTTTCAAAGCGAGCTTTTATACGAGACATCATCACTCCGTAGCGGGAACGCTCAAATCCTGGGGCAAGGGCTGCGCCGCCGCAGCGCGCCGTTTGCTGGCGCGCTCTTTGACGCTTTGCGATTTTAACTGGCCGCACGCGGCAAGAATGTCGCGGCCGCGCGGCGTGCGAATGGGCGATGCGTAGCCCGCCCGATTGACGATATCGGCAAACGCTTCAATCCGCGACCAGCTCGAGCACGCATAAGGCGCATCCGGCCACGGATTAAACGGAATGAGGTTGATCTTCGCCGGCACGCCTTTCAGCAATCGGACCAACTCGCGCGCTTCTGCATCTGTGTCATTGACGCCTTTGAGCATCACATATTCAAACGTGATGCGCCGCGCGTTGCTGACGCCGGGATAATTTCGACAGGCGTCCAGAAGCGCCGCAATCGGATATTTGCGATTGATGGGAACCAGCTCGTTCCGCAGGTCGTCATTGGTCGCGTGCAGCGATATCGCCAACATGGCGGATGTGGTTTCGCCAAGCGTATACATTTGCGGAACAACCCCGGATGTTGAAACGGTTGTCCGTCGCCGTGATATCGATACGCCCTCGCCGTCAGCGAGGATTTCCATGGCGTTGGCCACATTGTCCAAATTATAAAGCGGCTCGCCCATGCCCATAAAAACGATATTGGACAAGCGACGATCATCGCCGCCAGAGGGCCATTCCTCCAGATCGTCTTTTGCGGCCAATACCTGTCCGACGATCTCCGCTGTCGTTAAATTCCGCACCAGCGCTTGGGTGCCCGTATGGCAGAAGGTGCAGTTCAGCGTACACCCCACTTGCGAGGAGACGCAGAGCGCGCCGGCGCGTCCCACATCAGGGATGAAGACGCACTCCACTTCGATGCCAGGGCCCATGCCCAAAAGATATTTGCGCGTGCCGTCTGAAGAGACTTGTCGCTCGACAATCGTGGGCCGCGAGATCTGAAATTTGTCATTCATCGCCGCGCGCATGTCTTTGGCGATGTCGGTCATGCCGTCAAAATCGCGAACGCCGTGATGGTAGATCCATCGCCAAATTTGGCTCGCGCGCATCCGCGCTTTTTTCGAGTCTAGCGCAAACGCGCCTTTGAGCGTCTCAGCGAGCTCGGCGCGCGTCAGGCCCACAAGCTCGGTTTTAACCGTCGCTTTAGGGTTCGCGTCGTTATGTGTGTCCAACAGCGTCATCGGCGGATCGCTATAGTCCCTCGCGTCGAATAGGTCCATGAGTTTAAGGCTGGTAGGGAAAGGTCTGGGATGAAAGAGCTGTATCTGTTGCGTCATGCAAAATCGTCCTGGGCGCAATTGGGCGCGAAAGACTTCGACCGACCGCTCAACAATCGCGGGCGCGAGGCCGCCCACGCGATGGGCGGGTTCCTAAAAGACGCGCATCTGAAGCCCGACCTTATCTTGTGTTCCTCTGCGCGGCGGACGCGCCAAACGCTGGAGCGCATCAAGCCGCAGCTCACATCGTCCGTCTCCACCACCTTCCGTGATCAGCTTTACCACGCCGCCGCCGAGACGATTTTAGCGACCGTCCGCGCCGCGCCGGATCTTTCAAACCGTCTCCTCATTATCGGGCATAATCCCGGGATGCATGAGAGCGCATGCGCCCTGGTTGACCCGAAAACGTCTGATCAGGTCGCCGCGCTCCTCATGACCGAGGAATTCCCCACCGCCTGCCTCGCGCAGTTCACCTTTGACGTGGCGCACTGGCGCGACGTAGCGTGGGGCGCCGGGGCGCTGACGCGGTTCGTTCGGCCGAAAGATCTGGCAACGGGGTGAGGCTGAGATGTGCGGCACACTTTTAGCCGCTCTAAACCGGCCAAGTCCAAGTACATTCTAACGCCTGCGTTTCGCCAAAAGCGGTCACTCACCGCATGCGGTTAGATATTTGCTCTGACGGATTTGCGTTAGACCACAAGACAATGGCGCTACTGCTCGCGGGCGTCGAGGATTGCTTCGATTTCATCCATAACGGCCGCCATCCGATCGATCACGGCGTTATAGGGGTCGGCGCTTGTCATATCGAGACCGGCATCTTTCAAAATTTCAATCGGGTAATCCGAGCCCCCCGCTTCTAGGAAAGCGATATAGGTGTCGCGCGCCTCGTCGCCACCGGACTTCAACTGATCCACGAAATACGCCGCTCCGGCGATCGACGTGGCGTACTGATAAACGTAAAAATTATAATAGAAGTGCGGAATATAGGCCCATTCCACCATTTCCCGTTCGGTAATTTCCAATACGCCTTCATCGTGCCCGTGATACCGCTCCAGGATCTTGCCATAGATCTCCGTCATGCGTGCGCCCGTAAGCGCTTCGCCACGTTCAATCGTTTCATGGATGGCGACCTCGAATTCCGAGAACATGACCTGACGGTAGAAAGTGCCGCGCATCTGTTCGAGGGCGTAGCCAAGATAGAAAAGGCGTTCATCTTCCGTCTCCGCCTGGCTCAGCATGTGCTCCTGCAGCAGCAGCTCATTGGCGATGGCTGCGATCTCTGTGGTGAAGGTGGAAAAATCCGCCAGCTCATAGGGCTGGTTTTCATTCGTCAAGACTTGGTGCATGGCGTGCCCCCATTCATGGGCGTATGTGGAAGCGCTATTGTACGTGTCTTGATGATTGAGAAGGATAAGCGGGTGTACGTCATAGGCTGCGCCAGACATATACGCGCCAGACCGTTTTCCTGGCTGCGGATAAACATGCATCCAGCGCTCAAGCGATGCGGCGGCGAATTTCTCGGCATAATCGGGTCCTAGCGGCTCGACGGCCGCCAACATATGGTCACGTGTTTCGTCGATGGGAAATGCCTGGTCCGTCTCCACCAATGGTGGATAAATGTCGTGATATCCAAGATCTTCAATCTCGAGCATGCGCCCCCGCAGCTTGAAATATCGGTGCAATACGTCGATCCGATCATTGGTGACGCGCACCAAGGTCCGGTAGACCTCTTCAGGAATATTATCGCCTGATAAGAAATACTGCAGCGTGTTGTCATAGTTGCGCGCTTTTGCGGTGGCGACGTTGGCTTGCGCCTCACCGTTTAAAGTCGCCCCAAGCGTGCCTGCAAACGCCTTCCACGTTGCCCAGAACGCGTCGAATACGGCGATGCGGTCTTTACGGTTGGGCGCCTCGCGATGCAGAACGTACCCCGCCGCCGTGAGATGCGCCTCTGTTCCATCGCTCAGGGTGATGCGCGGCCAGTCGATCTCCGCATCGGCAAGAAGGTCGCGAGCGCTTTGTGATGCTGAAAGCGCAGTTCCGAAAAGCGACATAACTTCTTCGCTTTCTGGTGAAAGAACGTGTGGCGCCTGACGCAACGTGTCGCGCAAGGCGTGCGTATGGTTTTCGAGACCAGGTTCTTGTTTGATGAACCGTTCAATGCGTCCCGCGCCAATATCGACGATTTCTGGCGCCACAAAGCTCTGGGCGGCTCTCGCTTCTTGAAAGAGCGCTTGAACCCGTCCAACCATCTCCTGACCTTTCGGGTCGCCAAGATTAGCGTTTCTGGTGTTGGACGCATATGTCCAAACACGCAGTAGATCTTTGGCAAAAGCAGATTGCGTTTCGCGGGCTTCAAGTAGGGTTTCGGCGTTCCGTCCAAGCCGTCCTTGATACGATTCGAAGTTTGGGATCTCCTCGCGCAAGCGTTTGAGCTCAGC
>JBCDBM010000123.1:0-9656 GCA_039183665.1 Pseudomonadota bacterium
ATCTTATTCAGGAGTGCTTAGCCGGGGCCGCTTGCGTGAGCCAGAAAAAGATATGCGCGGATTGCCGGGAGAGCAGCAATCCGCGCTTGTCAGCAGTTCTCGCCGCACTGGGGGGAGGCAGCGACGACTTGCTTAACTGGGTAATTTACGCGCGCAGTAGTGTGCTAGATCAGGACTGCGGCCTTTTTTGCATGCGCAGCGCAAGACAAATTCAACCTTAATGCAATATAAACCCGCCAACGCACCACGTTTGGGGGCAGAAATGGCGCAGTCCGCCCACTCGATATCGGTCATTATTGTGAATTACCGGGCTGCAGATGTGGTTATGGCGCATCTGGACAAGACTCTGCGCGAGCTAGACGGGTTTCAAAGCGCCCATATTTTCATCGTCGACAACGCCTCGCCTGGCGATGAGTTCGCCGAACTCACTCATTACGTGGCCAAAAATAACCTCACGGACCGCGTCACCGTCGTCGATTCAGGCGGCAATTTAGGCTTCGCAGGGGGCAATAATGTGGGTTTCGCGCGTGCGAAGGCGCGCGGCGACGATTTTATCCTGTTGTTGAACCCGGACGCATATCCGGAGCCCGGCGCCATCCATCGCTTGGCCGCATTCTTAGACGCCGCCCCTAAAACCGCTGTCGCCGGCGCACAGCTCATCGATTCGGAGAGCGGCGAGCCCAATAGTTGCGGGTTTCGGTTTCCGAATATGGCCTGCGAATTCCTGCTCGAAACTGAAATGGACATTTTCTATCGCTTAGCCGGCGGGGCCTTTGCCGTAGACAGCAAAACGCTCTCCGGCCCCTTGGAGGTCGATTGGGCTTCCGGCGCCGCGTGCATGATCCGCACCGAGGCGATCTCAGGCGAAAAACTCATGGACGACAACTTCTTCCTGTATTTCGAAGAAACGGACATGATGCTGAACTTACGACGGCAAGGGTGGTCCGTATGGATCGTACCTGACGCAAAGGTGGTGCACGTTGGGGGCGTTTCGACCGGCGTTGTTCATAACGAGGCAGAGCCGCCGCGCCTTCCCGGCTATTGGTTTGAGTCCTGGCGCTATTATTATCGCAAGAATTACGGATGGGCTTACGCGTTCGGGGCGGCGCTCGCAAAAACCGGCGGCGTGTATTTGAGCCGCGCAGTCACCAGTCTTTCATCGCGCAAAAGCATGAAACCTCAGAAATACGGCGCCGATGTTGTCTCAAAATGCTTGGCGCCGCTGCTGCGGGGCGCCCGATGACCGTCGCCGACGCGCCGCGGGCAATGGCGCCCGAGCGTCCAGATGGCGCGTCAAACGCGAACCCCGCCGACATCGGCTTTTGGGCGCTTGTTAGCGAAGATTATCGCACTCACGGTTCAGCGTTCTTCTCCCAAGGATTTTGGGCGCTATTTTGGCATCGCATGGGCAACTGGCGCATGGGCGTTCAGTTCAAATTGTTCCGTGCCCCGATAACGCTCCTATACCGCATCATGTTTAAAGCGACGCAGATCTTATGCGGCATTGAACTGCCCTATGCGACGCCAGTTGGAAGGCGCGTGCGCTTCGATCACTTTGGCGGCATTATCATTTCAGCGCGCGCCATTGGAGACGACGTGACCATCCGTCAAAACACGACGATGGGCATTCCTTCGCTAAAGGACATGAACGCCATCCCCACAATCGGCAACGGTGTCGATATTGGCGCGGGCGCTGTGATCGTTGGCGATATCAGTATTGGCGATGGCGCAATAGTCGGCGCGAATGCGGTCGTTACTCAAGACATCCCAGCGGGCGCTGTCGCTGGCGGCGTGCCAGCGAAAATTCTGCGGCGCCATTAAACTGCCGCGCCAACGCGCCGTAAAACCTTACTCATCGGCTGCAAAGGGATCTTCCATGGGAAGCGGTTGACAAAATGGTTGGTTGTTGAGCTGTTTTAAAGCCGTACACTGAGTATGCGTAGGGCATGGCTTAACCCACTCTTTCGATTGGTATGCCTCATAGGCGTAACACCCTTCGAACAACCAATAGCGCTCATTGTTTCCGTCTAAGGGAAGCGAGTTTACCACTTGCTCGCACATCGCTTGGTCTTCCGGCGATTTTATATAAAGCTCTGAGCAAATAGCGGGCAATATTGTGGTGGTGTTCGCCTTCATCTTATCGACCACGGCGACGCAGGTCGAACACGCTCGAGTCTCTTGGCTTTTCTTGGTTTTCTTCTCAGGCGCAGGCGGCTTGGCTTCGGCGGCTTGCTCAGGAAGCGCAGCAAGGACGACAGAAGACGCACGAGCGATATCGCCAGCCGCAACAATCGTCACAATCATCCAGAAACTGATGACAATGGACTTAATGGTCTTGATCGCCATATGCGTTCTCCCAAATCACAACACCATAAACAGTACCTCGATACCAGGCCCGTTCAAAGTCGAATATCACCCCGCAACGCTGAGTGTCGCTGCCTGCCGGTGCGGGAAGCCAGCCTTCGTAGTTGTGCGTATTGAACAATTGTCGACGGGAGACGACGGCACCCTAGGACGGCGTCGATGGTTTAACGCCGAAGTGAGCGTCGAGAAATTCTAAGAAACGAGGCCAATCGTCAGTGGTGACGCCATGGCCGCCGGCGCGGATGTGAAAGGCAATATGCGCGCCAGGGCGCCATTCATCGAGCCGCGCTTGCGTCAATCCATCCACGCCATAGAGCTCGTAGACGGCCGTCGCGCCAAGCCCTGCTCGGAAACTGCCATTGGGGTCGGACCAAACATCCCGCCGCGCATTGCCGAGCAAAATCGGTCGCGGCGCGATGAGCGCTAAAAGATGGTGCTGGTCAATCGGCAACTCCTCCTCGCGGTCTGCAAATTCTGCATACGCATCATTAAACCAATGGGGGTAGCTGCTTGTGATCTCCTCGACACTCTCACCCTTTTTCTGTCGATTGAGCGCCGCCCCGCCAGTGCCTGACTGATGCGCAATCACGCCATCGATGCGGTTGTCATAGGCGGCGCCCACAAGCGCCGCTTTGCCATAGCGCGAATGGCCCCAAGCAATAAAACTGGACGGGTTGATCTCTTCGTCCGTCTCCATTGCATCGATCATCAGACTGAAACCCCATCCCCAAGCGGCAACGGCGCCCCATCGGTTCGCGGCGGCGTCGCCGCCCTCATCCATAGACGCCATCGCCGATAGCGCCGCGATGCCCCGTTCGCTATCGTCGGGCGCGAACTCGCTTGGATAAATGGTCGCGATCGCATAGCCGCGCTCTAATATCTCCTCAACCGGCGGCGTTGCGATGTACTTGCCGAAGATGAACGTCAAAACGCCGAACAAGAACCCGCTGTCCGGACATTCTCGCGCGCCTTCAGGATGGAAAACGTCAGGATGCCGAATGGTTGAGTTACGCGGACAAAAGGATTCAATGAGGATAGCGGGCGCATTCAAATTATCTTTGGGCGCCAGGACATTCATGTGAAAGGGCTCTGAGTCGGCGGCGTTATCGCCAAAGGCAACGCTTGCCTGGAGTTTGTATTCCACCAAATACCCGGCGCCGCCGAACGCGTTCGCATCGAGCACGTCGCGGCTCAGGACCGAAACGGCGTACTCATCGGGCATATCGCCATAGACAAGGGCTTCGAATGCCTCGCGCAACGCCGGCGCGCGATACTCTTCCCAACTCGCTACGTCCCGAATGGGCCCTTGGTCCCCAAAAGCGGCCAATATCTGCGGTTCAGCGTCAGGGCCATTGGCGCGCAGATCCGCCCATGCGAGCGTTATTTTCGCGCAGCCTGACGCCGCAAGCGCTGCTGCGAGCAGCGCGCAAAGTCGTATCCATGGCATGGCGAGCCTCCCAAACCGCACCCCGCCAGATGGACGCTCCGACGCGGTTTTACAACTCACAATCAAAGGAGAGCCGCCCCTATCGACGAGAAAAGGTTAGATAGGTTGGGGTACGGCCAGCGGCCCGCGCTTTTTTTTCGTAGCGCGTTTCGCGCCAATCGGCCGGGGGGTCGCGCCAATCCGCAGGCGTCGTTGCGGTCCACTCAAAGTCAGCATTTTGGCTAGCGTGCATTAGGGTCCAGCGAATATAATCTGGAATGTCAGAAGCGACGCGCAACGCGCCGCCTGGGCGCAGCACCCGCGCAGCTTCGGCCAAAAACCATGGCGAGATGATGCGCCGCTTGAAATGGCGAGCCTTGGGCCAAGGGTCTGGATAAAGAACAAAAATCCGATCCAGTGAAGCGCTGGCAATCGCTTCAAGCAGCGGCCGCGCGTCGCCAAAGTGAATGCGAACATTATCAAGCTTTCGCGCGTCCACCTGGGTCAGCAACTTCGCAACGCCATTGATGAAGGGTTCGGCGCCAATCATGCCGATATCCGGATTTTGTTCGGCCTGCCACGCGAGATGCTCGCCACCGCCGAAGCCGATCTCTAGCCAGAACTTTTTAAGGCCGGTGAAAAGCACGCTCGGCGCGATCGCACCCTGTTCGGGATCCGGCATCGCGATCCGAGGCAGAAGCTCTTCGACGAGACGCGCAGGGCGCTGACGCAGAGGCCTGTCTTGCCGGCGGCCATACAACCGCGGAATATAAGGCTTTTCAGTCATGGGTCCGCGTTCTGAGTATCAACGCGACGTATAGCTAGAGGGCGCCGCGCAAAGCGTCGACGAGATCCGTCCGTTCCCACGAAAACCCGCCTTCGGCATCGGGCTCGCGGCCAAAATGGCCGTACGCCGCAGTGCGCGCGTAGATCGGTTTGTTCAGATCCAGCGCCCGACGAATACCGGATGGCGACAAGTCGATGACGTCGTCAATCGCTCGAGAAAGCGCGTCTTCATCGACCGAACCCGTGCCGTGCAGGTCGACATAAATGGACAACGGGCGCGCCACGCCAATGGCATAAGAGAGCTGGATCGTGCAGCGCTCAGCAAGCTCCGCCGCAACAATATTTTTGGCCACATAGCGCGCCGCATAAGCAGCGGAACGGTCAACCTTAGTGGTGTCTTTTCCCGAAAACGCGCCGCCGCCGTGCGGGGCCGCCCCGCCATAGGTATCGACGATGATTTTACGCCCGGTCAGGCCGGCATCCCCGTCGGGACCGCCTATGACGAATTTTCCAGTGGGATTCACATGCCATGCGCATTCTGGCGATATGGACAAATCGCCCAGCGCATCGCGAATGTAAGGCTCTACAACCTCGCGCACCTTCGCCGAGTCCCAGCTCTCGTCCAAGTGCTGAGTCGACAAGACAAGCGAAACCACCTCCCTCGGGACCCCGTCTTCGTAACGCACGGTCACCTGGCTCTTGGCGTCGGGCCCAAGATGCGCCGCATCGCCTTCTTTGGCGTGGCGGGCCCTGGCGAGGTTCTCGAGGATTTTGTGGCTGTAAAAAATCGGCGCCGGCATGAGGCTCGGCGTCTCGCGACACGCATAGCCGAACATGATGCCCTGGTCGCCCGCGCCTTCCGCGTTAGCATCAGCGGCTTTATCGACCCCTTGCGCAATGTCTGCGGATTGCGCGTGCAAGAGGACGTCGATCTCCGCATTTCGCCAATCAAACCCATCTTGCTCATAGCCAATAGCTTTTATCGATTGACGCGCCGCTTCGATAAAGGGGTCGGGTACGACCTTGTCAGACCCGCTCATGAGACTTTGGGGCGCGCGGACTTCGCCGGCGATAACAACGCGATTTGTCGTCGCCAATGTTTCACAGGCGACGCGCACGTCCCACGGATCCATCCCGCCCGCGACAGCCTCGCGATACATCAAATCGACGATCTCGTCGGAAACGCGGTCGCAGACCTTATCAGGATGTCCCTCCGAAACGCTTTCGCTGGCGAAAAGGTATGATGCGCGCGCCATCAGCAGACCGACCTTTCATATAAGGAAAAGTTTATATGCGGCGGCGTATACAGAAATGGCAGAGCCCTGTCTATCGCCAGCGCGCCGAAACGGGCGCGGAGATCTAACCAGAGACTAGGTGATGAAGCTAAGCTTGTCTGTTGGCTTCATTCTCTGCGATGGATTGAACAAGCTCAATCACGCGACGACGAACGTTCGGGTCTTTAATTGTCGAGAAGGCGCGGCATAAGGCAATGCCTTCGGGCGAGCTGACGAGCGACAAGAGCGGATCTTCATCCGCGTCGTCCTCCGCCATGCCGGGCGCAGCCGCTATAGGCGTGTCGTAATCATCGTAGAAAAACTGCACAGGCACATCGAGAAGCCGAGACAATTCATAAAGCCGACCGGCGCCGATCCGGTTGACGCCCTTCTCATATTTTTGGATTTGCTGGAACGTAAGCCCGAGTTCTTTAGCAATTTTCTCTTGGCTCATGCCAAGGATCATGCGCCGGAACTTAACCCGAGCGCCGACATGGGCGTCGATTGGATGCGGTCCGCCTTTGGTACGCGAAGGCTTGCGGCGCGCCACGGGTTCTCCCGCTTGATTGCCGATGGTGGTCATTCTGAACCTTACTCAAACCAGCCGTAATGGCTTTTACTGGGCTCACCCCCTTGTTTTATAGTCTAAATTTCAATTACCGCAAAGGTTGCATGACAGCGCCGGCAACGCGTCTAGATTTTGCGTCGCAGCAAGGTCGCCAAGCCCAGCAATAGTAGGGTCATCGCCAGGTAAACGTTGTCACCTAGGCGCGTGTAGAGTGTCGGCGCCGCAGTCGCTGGAAGCGGCCCATCTATGCGCGCACGCGTATAAAGCTTTGCACGAGCGCGCATGCGCCCTTTTGCGTCGATCAACGCTGAAACCCCGGTGTTTGCGGAACGCGCCATGGGCAGCCCCGTTTCGATTGATCGCAACCGTGCTTGATCAAGATGCTGGCGCGGGCCGGACGTATCGCCGAACCACGCGTCATTCGTCACCGCAAGCAGCCATTCGGGCCGCTGGTCCTGGGGATGGATCGCGCCGGGAAAAATCGCCTCATAGCAGATTAGGGGCGAGAAGCTCGGCCCTCCGGCCGTCATCACGCGCGGGCCCGGCCCCGCCGAAAAGCCGTCGTCGTAAGGGGCGAGCTGCGCCAACCCGACGGCGCGCAACAAACCTTGCAACGGCAAATACTCGCCAAACGGCACCAGGTGATGTTTGTCATACGCGTCGATGACCCGACGGCCCTCCGGCGTTTGTGGCGCCACGAAGATCGAATTGTAGTAGCGCATGTCGCCCAGCGTATCGCGGGCGCGCCGCACGCCGCCCGCCAACAGGACGGCGTTTGGGGGAAGCGCCTCCTCAATTTGGCTCAGCGCACCCAGTTCTTCGTTTAGAATGGGCATCGCGTTTTCCGGCCAGATGACATAAACGATGCGATCGGTCGGCAGCCCGCCTTTGGACAGATCCAGCAACCGATGAAAATTCCGTACGCGGAGCGCGGGATCAATTTTCTCGCGCTGGGGAATGTTCGGCTGAACGATGCGTAAAAGGGGCGGGTTTTCTCGTTCCACCTCTGGTAATGACAGTCTAACCGCGCCGAGTGCAAATAAAACTGCGATCCCGATGACAGACACAAGTGCGCCGTGTGCAAATGATCGCCAATTCGTGGCTTCGGTAACTCGTGCGGCAGGGGCGGCCGCGAGCAAAACAACGATCACGCTTAGGCCATAGACGCCAACATAGGCGGCGCCTTGTGCGCCGACGGCGCTACCCGCAAGCACTTGACCAGGAAGGTTCCACGGCAAACCAGTGAGGATATGCCCACGCGCATATTCAAACGCACACAATATCGCGGCGAACAAGAAAATACGCGCCCACCCCCTGCGCCACATTAGAACCGAAACCGCGCACGCGCCGGCGTAAAAAAACGCAAGGAAAGCTGGCATGCCGAGCATCGCAAAGGGCGCCATCCACGCGAATGTCTCAGCCTGAACAAAAAACGAGAACGCCATCCAATAGACGCCCACGAGGAAATAGCCGAAGCCGAAAAGCCAGCCGTCCACAAAAGCGCCGCGAACAGGTCGCGCTTCCTTTGCACGCCTATCCAAGCGCAAAATGAGCGCAGAAAACGCGACGGCAAAAAGTGGGAGCAAATAAAACGGCGCAAGGGCGAGCGCGGCTGACGCCCCGAAGAAAAACGGCGCCAAAGCGCGCAACGCTTTTCTCAAGCGCGGCCGCTCGCCAATCTCTAACATGGCGGCCATGACGTTATGCTACTCTGCTGCTTG
Source organism: Pseudomonadota bacterium (assembly GCA_039183665.1). GTDB lineage: Bacteria > Pseudomonadota > Alphaproteobacteria > Caulobacterales > Parvularculaceae > Hyphococcus. The sequence continues at coordinate 8,140 of JBCDBM010000123.1, forward strand.
GCTATTGGCCGTGGACGGCCGGACACGCAACCTGCGCACTTTGCGCGCATCCGCCTCAATCACTTCAATATCGCAGCCGTCATCGGTCAGCAGCACCTCGCCGCGCTGGGGCACACGGCCAGCGAACGACACAACGAAACCGCCGACGGTGTCAATTTCCTCGTCTTCGTCGATGGAAAGGGAAAAGCCAGTCTCTTCAGCAAAAGCTTCTATTTCGACGCGGGCGTCCACATCCCAGCCGTCCCCGCTAGCGGCGGACGCAATCCCAGGACCGTCGTCTTCGTCGTGTTCATCATTGATGTCGCCAACGATCTCTTCGACCAGGTCTTCAATTGTCAGCAAACCATCCGTACCGCCATATTCGTCAATCACAAGCGCCATATGGATTCGGGTAGCCTGCATCTTTAGCAATAGGTCGGTAACGCGCATTGACGGGGGCACATAAAGAACATCGCGCCGAACGTCTTTTAAAATTGAACCGCCTGTGTCTAACGCGCCTTGCGCTTGGGCCATATGAGAAACGACATCTTTGACGTGCACCATGCCAATCGGATCATCGAGATCGTCGCGATAGATCGGCATGCGCGACTGGCCAACCTCAGCAAAAAGTCGGACCAACTCTTCTAAGGGCGTTTTGATCTCAACCGCATGGATATCCGCGCGCGGCGCCATAATATCGGTCACCGTTTTTTGGTCGAATGCGACCACCCGCTCGATCATTTGTCGGCGCGTTTCCACCAGATGATCGGCCTCGTCCGGATCCCCGCTTTCGATCGCCGCTGCGATGTCTTCATGCTCTGAAGGCTTATTGAAGCGAGCGCGCAAGCGGGCCCAAATCCCGTCGCTGCGCCCTTGTTCCCCGGGCTCGGGGTCGTCGCCGTTCATGTCGTCTCCAATTCGGCGTAAGGGTCCGCGATCCCCATAGATCGTAAAATCTCGCTCTCGCGGGCCTCCATCACGACCGCCTGTTCATCCGTTTGGTGATCATAACCGATTAAATGCAGGATGCCATGGACGATGAGCCAGGTCGCATGGTCGCGCAAGGACCGACCAGCAGCATCGGCTTCGCGTCGGCAAGTTTCAAACCCAAGCGCGATATCGCCCAAGAACCCATTTTCATCGCCGGGGAACGCCAACACATTGGTCGGCGCGTGCTTACCGCGAAACTCTGCGTTGAGATGGCGCATCTTTGTGTCGCTGGCGAGCAAGATCGCGATCTCGCCTTGAACCGCGGGCTCGAGCGCAGTCGCCGCGGCGAGGGCCTGTTCAGCCACCGCGCTTGCATCCGTCAGGGCCTCATTCCATTGGGTCTCATCGATAACAAGCTCGATCATGAAGAGGGCGTCCGCTTGTCGTGCGCCGCGTAAGCGTCAACGATTTTCGCGACCAGCGGGTGCCGAACCACGTCAGCATTCTGGAACCGAATGACGGGCGCTTCTTTTAGACCGCCCAGAACGTCCAGGGCGTGATATCCCGCCGCCAAAAAGGCCTGCAGTCGCGCTGCCACCTCCGGCACC